>NZ_JAYSPC010000129.1:0-1910 GCF_043722275.1 Flavobacterium sp.
AAAATTAGTTAATACAGGAAAATTGAAAATCACATTTTCTATTCCTGAAAAATATGCTGCACAAGTAAAATCAGGTTCAACAATCGAATTTTCGGTTTCAGGATCAGATAAAGTATATACAGCAAAAATTTACGCAATCGAGCCGGAAGTTGAAGTTGCCACACGAACACTTAAAGTTCGCGCCATTGCTGATAATCTTGACGGAAAACTTTTTCCGGGAACTTTTGCTGATGTAAAATTGCCATTAAATATTATCAAAGATGCTATTGTAGTTCCTACAGAAGCTATTGTTCCGGTACAAAGTGGTAAAAAAGTATATATCGCAAATATGGGCAAAGCCAAAGAAGTTATGGTTGACGCAACAACAAGAACCGATGCTTCGATCTTAATTTTATCCGGATTAAAAGCCGGAGACACTTTGATTACCAGTGGCGTTATGTCATTAAAAAATGATGCACCTATAAAAGTTAAAGTAAAAAAATAGTTTTGAGTTATGAGTTATGAATTATGAGTTTAAATTTTAAATCTATAATCTGTACTCTATTTTCTTTATTCTAAAATCTCAACTCTAAAATCATAAATCTCACATGAGTTTATCAACCACAAGTATAAAAAGACCTGTTTTAACCATTGTACTGAATCTTTTGATTATTTTATTCGGTTTCATTGGTTATACCTTTTTGGGCGTTAGGGAATTTCCTTCTATCGACCCTGCTCAGGTTTCCATCAGAACCAATTATACAGGAGCCAATTCTGATATTATTGAGTCGCAAATTACAGAACCTCTTGAAAAAGCCGTAAATGCTATTGACGGAATCCGAAATATTACATCATCAAGTAATCAGGGAAGCAGCAGTATTACAATCGAATTTAATTTAGATAAAAACTTAGAGGAAGCTGCAAATGACGTTCGTGATAAAGTTTCACAAGCCGTTAGAAGTTTGCCTCAGGATATTGACGCGCCGCCGGTAGTTTCTAAAGCAGATGCCGATAGTGAATCTATTATTTCGATGACGGTTCAAAGTGATACCAGAAGTTCTTTAGAATTAAGTGATTATGCCGAAAATGTAATTTCTCAGCGTTTAGAAACTATTCCCGGAGTCAGCGGAGTTCAAATCTGGGGACAAAAACGTTATGCAATGCGTTTATGGATTGATCCGATAAAACTAAATGCTTATAATTGTACAGTTTCTGATGTTCGAGATGCTTTAAATGCGCAAAACGTTGAATTGCCATCCGGAAAATTGACGGGAAACAATACCGAGTTGACCGTAAAAACAATCGGAAATCTTTCTAAACCAGAAGAATTTAATAATATAATCATTCGTACGGACGGAGATAAAATTGTTCGTTTAAGCGATGTTGGCGGTGCCGAATTAGGACCTGAAAATATCGAAACTTCATTGACATCATCAGGACTTCCTATGATTGGTCTGGCAATTGTACCAATGCCGGGAGCGAATTACTTAGATATTTCAAATGAATTTTATAAAAAATACGACGCCTTAAAAAAGGATTTACCCAAAGATATCAAGCTTAATATTGCTTTGGACAATACACTTTTCGTAAAAAAATCTGTACTTGAAGTTGCCGAAACTTTAGGAATTTCTATTATTCTGGTAATTATCATTATTTATTTGTTTTTTAGAGACTGGGCAATTGCGTTCAGGCCTTTAATTGATATTCCGGTTTCTTTAATTGCTACGTTTTTTATCATGTGGCTTTTTGGATTTTCGATAAATGTATTAACACTTTTAGCTATTGTTCTCGCAACCGGTCTTGTGGTCGATGACGGAATTGTAGTTACCGAAAATATTTTCAAAAAAGTCGAAGAAGGAATGTCGCCAATTGAAGCCGCGATTAAAGGTTCAAATGAAATTTTCTACGCCGTAATTTCGATTTCGGTTACT
>NZ_JAYSPC010000130.1:0-69232 GCF_043722275.1 Flavobacterium sp.
TCATTAAGTTAAGCTTTTAAAAAATAAAATTATTGCAAATTAAATCCGTTTTTATCCGCGTTTTTACGAAGTAAATCTGTTTTATCCGCGTCAAAATTACACGCTGATTTTACTGATTCGCTAAAGCGAAAACGCTGATAAAAACGGATTTTCTAGTTACTTTCTTGATTAAACGGTCAAGTAATTTTATAGATTTCCCCTTAACTTAATGACATTGCGCTTCGGACATCTCTACAACATGTTCGTTCCTCCGGAACTCTTATGAAAATTCCGAAGGAATGATTTATTTTATAGCCAGGGATTTTAATCCCTGGTACACAACATAACCCCAACATAACCCCAATATTTGCCAATTTTGATTGCGTATGATGGATTAATCCCGACGCTTCGGGACATCCCTACAAAATGTTTCGTTCCTCCGGAACTCTTATGAAAATTCCAGAGGAATGATTTATTTTGCAGCTGGTCCCGATAGCTATCGGGATTAATCCCTTGAAACGTAAAGTTTACCATTTCCGCAGAATTAACAAAACAAAAACCATAATATAAATAGACAAAACATATTTTGTCTACATAAAAAAATGTTGTCTACAGTTTGTCTATAAAATCCACTAAAAAACATTTATTATGTACACGAAAAGTATATTGTTTATTTTTCGTACAAATCTAATTATCAGGTACTTTTACACGTATAGACAGAGGATCTATTTCACTATCTTACAATCAGATTAAGAGTTAAATACCATGATAAATTCATCACTTAAATTTACGAGTAAATTGCTCAGTCAGTTTTTAAAAAACCGATTTACGATCACAGAGGACAAAACTGCTGTAAATTATATTGTGGATGTAAACGGATCTTTTCCGAAAGTAAATATGAACAAGGTCGTTTTATCTGTCATAAATATCGAGAAAGAAACCAACCAGCCTTTTTATATTCGGAATCAAAAATTAGAAAGCGGAAATTATTCTAATTTTAATCCAACAGAAAGATACAACGTCGATTTACTAATTAGCTGCAATTTTGATGATTATAGTGAATCATTACAATTTCTGGATGCGGTGATTCATTTTTTTCAGATCAACAATTATCTCGATTCTGCTTCCTCCTCCTCTATTCCTGTTGGGCTTAGCAGACTTGAATTTGAATATGAAAAAATTTCTTACCATCAAATGCACAGTTTATGGACGGCAATGGGAGCAAAATACCAACCGTCTATAATGTACAAAATGAAACTCATGAAAGTTCAGTCTCATGAAACCATAGACATTATTCCGGCAGTTACCAATACAAATAATAACGCAGGAATATGATACAGAGTAATTTCATAAAGATATTTAGTGTCGCGGTTTATCATACTTTTTATGATAACAGCAAATGCAATTGCCTGCATTTTACTCCTAATGCTAAAACAGCGAAAGCGTTACATAAATTCGGTTTTAAAACAAATCATGTTGCTAATGGTTTTGAATTATTTTCGAATACAAAATCATCGGTTTCAGATCTCTTAGAGTATATCTTAAAAACAACACATCAGGATTATTTTGAATTTGATATCAGTTGCAGTAATCCTAATTTTATTTTGTTTACTGCATTGCCAATTAACTGGCTGGGAGAAATTAATTATTCAAGTCAGGATTCTAAAAACCAAATCGATAAAGATTCAATTATTCTCAATCAAACATTAGAGACAAAACCAATGTCTAAATATTTTGGAAATCTTAAAATATACTTTGAAGACATTAAAAAAAGTACAGATCCTTTACTTTTGCAAATAAATTTTACCGCAAGAGCAACGCAATGGCAATATTATTTTATCAATAAAAATAATATTCAGCTCAGTGATCCTTCCATTTCTGAAAAAGAAAACATACAATTTGACGGACCGCAAAAAATGACGCTTCAAACAGGAGAACAAGCATTACTTTTTACGTCAGGTTCAACCAATATTTTACTGAGCGAAAAACCAAAATACAAATTTGACTTAGTCAATAAAACCGCATCAAATCCGCCATTACCAACAAATTCAAAAGGCAAAATCATCTTTAAAGGATTACCCGTTCCTGATGTTTCAAGAATTGGCATCATCGAAAATCAGAACCATCAGGTTACATCACCTATGTATATCTATCTATAAAAAACTATTTATAATGAACACTAAAATCAAGAATCAATGAATTTATCTACCATCCAAAGTCCTGGTGTTTACATTCAAGAATTAAATGCTTTCCCAAACTCGGTAGTAGCAGTTGCTACGGCAGTTCCGGCATTTATTGGGTACACACCTCAGGCATCATACGAAGGAAAATCGTATACGAATGTGCCTGTGAGAATCACATCATTTGCTGATTTTCAAGCTTTTTTCTGTTTGCCGGATCCTCCTGCTCCCGCAAGTCCAGCCAAACAATACAGTCCTGAATATTACTTGGTACAGCAAAAAAGTCAGCCTAAAAAAGGCGATTATATGCAAATTGGCACCTCGTTTTATTCTATTGTTCCAGATCCCAATACGGTTTATTATTTGTATAACAGCGTCAGGCTTTTTTACGAAAATGGCGGTGGCGATGCCTACATCGTTTCGGTTGGGCCTTACGGACCTGCGTCGCAAAAACCAGGAACGCCCGGAATTCCGGTTGTCAACCCAAATGTTGAATTAAACGATTTAACCGGAGGTCTTGCTTTATTGCTAAATGAGCAGGAACCAACAATGTACATCTGCCCCGAAGCAACCTTATTAAGTGTCGAAAATAATGGAACATTAATGCAGGAAATGCTTTTGCAATCTACAAAAATGCAAACTGCAATGTGCTTGTTTGATATTATTGGCGGCGATGATCCGGATCCTATTTTGTACACGCAGGATATTTCAAATTTCAGAACGAACACTGGTTCTGTTGGGTTAAATTACGGAATGGCGTATTATCCTTTTATAGGAACTACCATAATGCAAAACACAGATATTGATTATACCAACTTATTTGGCGGCGATTTGAAACAATTAGAAGCAATTTTAAATCCGCCAAGCGCGCCTAATCCTGCCGTTGCATCAATTCTTGCCAATGCCCAGGCGCCTAACAGCACTTTGACGGTAACTCAAAATAACAACGCATTATTAATTGCAAGTCAAACCTATTCGTTACTTATCAAACACGTATTGACAGATGCTAATATTTTGCCTCCAAGTGGTGCAATGGCCGGAGTTATTACTACTACAGATAATATGATTGGTCCGTGGGAAGCACCTGCAAATACCTCAATTGTTGGAGCGGCTTCATTGCCTATTTCAATTTCCGAAAGCCAACAAGCGAACCTGAATGTTGACGCGGTTTCAGGTAAATCTATCAACGCCATCAGAATTTTTAACGGATTGGGAATTTTAATCTGGGGATCAAGAACACTGGACGGAAATAGTCAGGACTGGAGATATATTCCGGTACGCAGAACGATGATTTTCCTTGAACAATCTTGTAAACTCGCAGCTCAGGCTTATGTTTTTCAGCCAAATGATAAAAATACGTGGGAAGCAGTTATTTCTATGATAAGCAGTTTTTTAAATTCGATCTGGAAACAAGGTGGTTTACAAGGTGCAAGTGCTGCCGACGCTTATTCTGTAGCTTGTGGATTAGGCTCTACAATGACGGGAGATGATATTTTGAATGGATTCATGAATGTGTCTGTAAAAGTTGCAGTGGTTCATCCGGCTGAATTTATCGTATTGACGTTTCAACAGCAAATGGCAACTTCCAGTTAATCAACAAATAATCTATGTTTCTATGTGTTAAGAAATTTCACAAACACAAAAACAATTTAAAATCTAGTAAATCTTTAATTTAAAAAATAAAATAAAATGGCAACAGATGACGGAAGCGTACAAGGCGCAACATGGCCCATGCCTAAGTTTAGGTTTGAAGTAGACCTGGGAACAGAATTGACAAAAGTAGCTTTTCAGGAAGTTACAGGAATGGATGTCGAAAATCAAATTATAGAATACCGCAAAAGTAACAGCCCACTTTTTTCTGTAGAAAAAATGCCCGGAATTACTAAATACGGCAATATTACTATGAAGCGAGGCATATTTGTAAACGACAATACTTTTTGGGACTGGCACCAGCAAGTCGTAATGAATACCATTAAAAGACGAACGGTGCTGATAAAATTATTAGACGAAAAAGGTGGCGTAACCATGCAATGGACGCTTAATAATGCGTGGCCAACTAAAATTACCAGTACAGATTTAAAATCTGATGGAAACGAAGTCGCCGTTGATACTATAGAAATCGCACACGAACAACTCATCATAAAAAATGGTGGATAGTACGGATTATCCGGTTAGCTTTTATTTTACACTTTCGTTTTCCGGTGTAGATGCGGCTTTCAAAGAGGTATCAGGAATTTCTAAAGAATTAAGTATTGAAGAAATTGTTTGCGGAGGCGAAAACCGTTTTAAATACCGCCTCCCAACTGTTTCCAATAGTCAGAACTTAGTACTTAAAAGAGCCATTGTGCCTGCGGGATCTCAACTTGTAAACTGGTGTGCCAATTGCATCGATCAAGGATTATCGAATGCGATTCAGCCGAAAAATGTGATTTTAAGATTACTAAACGCCAGCGGAATCGTCTGCGTTCAATGGACTTTTAATAACGCTTATCCGGTAAAATACGCCGTTTCTGACTTAAACTCTCAGGAAAGCAATATTGCAATTGAAACGATTGAACTCGCTTATACCTATTTTGATATTTCATCGGATACTAAATTTGATAACCTTTTTACCTAAATAATTATGCCAATAGAAATTAGAGAACTCATTATCAAAACCGAAATAGTAAGTACAAACGCGAAAAATTCGGCTATAGCCAAAGAAAAAGAAATATCGATTTTGCGGAAACAATTATTAGAAGAATGCAAAAGGTTAATTGCCGAAAAAAATCTGGAAAATAGCTATAAACGTTAAAACAAAAACCAATGGCAAGTTTAGAATTAATGAAAATAACGGGATATACTGATGAGGATTTTCAAAACAAATTCTCAGGAAATCCGTATGCTTTCATGATTAATCCTGATACAATCAAAATTCAAAAAAGCATTGAATATAACGAACAGCAAGCTCCGGCGACAAGCTCAGCTTCGCAAAAATATAAAAGTACGCCAAGTAATAAATTGAGTTTTGAAATTGTAATTGATTGTACCGGTATTGTCGATTCCGGACGTACGGATATGGCAACAGAAATTAATTCTTTAGAAACAATTATTTACACGTATAACGGTAAAATTCATCGTCCTAATTTTGTAAAAGTACAATGGGGCCAGAATATTACTTTTAATGGAGTTCTGGATAGTATCGATATTTCATACACGCTTTTTAAACCAGACGGAAGTCCTTTAAGAGCCAAAATATCGCTCTCATTCAGTCAATATATTTCTCCTAAAACCGTGACCATGACAGATGCGCCGGAATCGCCGGATCTTACTCATATTGTAACAGTTGCTGAGGGAATGTCTCTGCCACAATTGTGTAAGCAAGTCTGGAACGATGATTCGTATTATGTGCAAGTTGCGCATTTTAATAAACTCAATAAGTTCAGAAACCTGAATGGAATTGACAAATTAATATTTCCTCCCATAAATCCCTCTAATTCATGAGTACTTCAAGCGAAATAAAAAGCGGCGGAATTGCTACTTTCTCGGTTAAAATTAATGGCACTGTAAGTCCTGATGAATTAAGTGTACTTTCTGTTCATATCGAAAAAAAGGTGAACCGAATTGCCATTGCCAAAATCGTAATTCTGGACGGAGAAGCCAATACAGGAACATTCACGGCAAGTTCCTCCTCGACTTTTGTTCCCGGCGCTAAAATTAGTATCGAAGCGGGATATGATGAAACCAATCAACTTGTTTTTTCGGGAATAATTATGGCTCAAACCATCAGGATTGATAATTTAGTTGGTTCTGCATTAGAAGTTGAATGTAGGGATGAAGCCGTAAAAATGATTGTGGGCAGAAAAAGCCTTACCTATTCCAATCAAAAAGACAGCGATATCATTTCATCCATAATAGGTACTTATTCAGGATTAACCTCAGATGTTGATGCTACAACTACAACATGGCCGGAACAAGTGCAATATTATGTCACAAACTGGGATTATGTTTTGGCTCTCGCCGAATCAAACGGATTAATTGTAACTACGATTAACGGAAAAATTTCGGTTAATGCGCCGGATAAAACCACAACATCTGTACTTACAGTTACTTATGGCGATAATTTGCTTGAATTTAATGCCAGACTAAATGCCACAACGCAATTAGCAAACGCAACAGCTAATTCCTGGGATTTTAAAACTCAAGCCGTTATAAATGGTCAGGCAACGCCAAATGTGTCCGGATCAGGAAATTTAACCTCAAAAACATTATCAGAAGTTATTGGGCTTGATGACTTTCAATTGCAGACTTCGGCGCCTTTAGAAAGTGCAGATTTAACGAATTGGTCAAAAGCACAAATCATCAAAAGTGAATATTCTAAAATTAGGGGAAATGCCAAATTTCAGGGTACAAATTTAATCGATCCCGGAAAGTACATGACTTTTGCCGGCGTTGGAGACAGGTTTAATGGCGATTATCTAATTGCGGGCGTCGTTCATGATTTATCACAAGGAAACTGGATTTCTGAAGTTACGCTGGGACTTTCGCCTATTTGGTTTACCGAAGAACCTGATGTTATGGCTCCTCCCGCTTCCGGATTGATTCCCGGAGCAAAAGGGCTGATTAACGGAACAGTAAAAAAGATGTTTGGCGATCCTGATTCTCAATACCGAATTTTAGTTGAGGTTCCGTTGTTTGATACTAATGGCGAAGGAATCTGGGCGAGACTTTCTAACTTTTATTCCACAAGCGGTGCCGGAGCTTTTTTCATGCCTGAAGTTGGTGATGAGGTGATTCTGGGTTTCCTGAACGAAGATCCGCGTTATCCCGTGATTTTGGGAAGTTTATACAGCTCAACAACTATAAAACCATTTGCCGGATTAGATCCAAATGAGAAAAATTCGGTGAAAGCCATAGTTTCAAAATCAGGGATTTCGGTGCAATTTGACGATGAAAATAAAATATGGACAGTCGAAACGCCCAATAAAAACACGATAATTATTAGCGATAAAGACAAACAAATTACCATTAAAGACGAAAATCAAAATAGTATCATAATGTCCAGCAGCGGAATCGATATTTCGAGCCAGAAAAGTATCAGTATATCTGCTCAGGAAAGTGTGACTATCAAAGGGAATCAAGGCGTTACCATTGAATCCAGCACCGGCGATGTACAAACAAAAGGCTTAAACATCAAAGAAACAGCAGACATGCAATACAGCGCCGAAGGTGGACAAATGGCACAAGTTTCAGGAGGAATGGAATTGACCCTGAAAGGCGCGATGGTGATGATTAATTAGATTTTAGATGCAAGATTTTAGATTTTTGTGCAAAACTGAATACTGAGACTGATTACAATGATTGCGGTTACGATGCGAAGATGGATTAAAATCCATCCCTACAATATAAATTGTTCCTCCGGAACTTTAAAAAATCCTAAACGGATGGAACATATTGTAGCAACGGATTTTTATCCGTTTAAACGAACAAAAGCGAAATCAACAATTCACAACTCATAATTCATAATTCATAACTCACAACTAATAATTCATAATTAACAATCAACAATTAACAATTAAAAAAAAATGCCTCCAGCAGCACGACTTACAGATTTTCACGAATGCCCGATGGTAACGCCGGGAGTACCGCCAATTCCTCATGTGGGAGGACCAATTATTGGCGTAGGAGAACCAACCGTTTTAATCGTGGGATTACCTGCGGCGAGAGTTGGCGATATACTGGTTTGCGTAGGACCGCCAGATTCGATTATAAAAGGTTCAGCAACAGTAATGATAGGCGGATTACCTGCCGCAAGAATTGGAGATACAACCGCTCACGGGGGATCAATTGTCCTGGGAGCATTAAACGTAATGATAGGTGGATAATACAGCACATAAAGACAACGCTTTTTTAGGTTCAGGATGGGCATTTCCTGTCTCTTTCTCTGCAGATAATCATCAGCTGAATTTATCGGCTAATGAAACCAATATCAATGAATCTATCAATATAATCCTGAATACCAGAAAAGGCGAACGAACACTCGAATCTAATTTTGGTTCAGGATTACAGCAATTTATGTTCAGGAAAATTGACAGCACTTTAAAAGGCGAAATTACCGAAACCATCAAGTTTGCCTTATTGCGTTATGAACCGCGAATATTGGTACAAGACATAAAAGTTGCTGCAACAGATATCACAAATGGCGTAATTGAAATACTGATCATATATATCTACGCACAAACCAATACCAGACACAATTATGTGTTCCCGTTTTATTTAAAAGAAGGCACAAACCTACCTCGGAAATAATGATTTTAACTGATCAAAATAGCGCCATAAATTCACTCAACGAATCACTCGTTCCGGATCCGCATTTAATTGACGGAAGAACGGAACAAGACTGGTTGTACTTTTTGACGGAATTTAGCAAACTGATCAATTTCTATAACGATAAAAATAATATAGAAGGAAACTGGAATCCGTTTTTATTAAAAGATCCCGTTTTTTTAATGGCTTCAATTTCAAAAACTAATTATAAAATCCTGCATTCATCCTATAAAAATAGCTGTGCCGAGATTCAGAGGTTAATCAAGAATGATAGTAATTCCCAGTCAAATGCATTGAATAAATTATTTGATCATATAACTTCGGTTTACAAAATTATCGAGCGCTGGACACATTATCTGCAAAGTAATAATGAAATCTACGATCTGAAAACGTACATTATTAACGAAGTAAAAAACAGATTAAGCATTGATTTCTGGGCAATTCAGTCGTTTAGAAACTATTTGTATAAATTATCCTTCAGCGGTATTTTTCTTGTTCCTGCGCCACAACAGGATTTCGATTCATTTGATAAAAATATTTGGAAAATCAACAAAGACAAAAGTCCGTTTTGGGAAGTTTTTGGGTTTGAAACCGAACAGAATATATTACAGGCAAAAGATAAAATGACCTCTTTTTGTTTGGATATTCTAACCAAAATCGGAGATAAATTATTTCATTTTCTGGAAACCATCATTCATCATTCCGGTAAGGAATTTCAAAAATTAAGCCTTAAAAAAGGACATTTTCCAGATACAACTTTATTGCGCTCTTTTGTAAATATTTTGCAATTACAGCAAAATCAATTGAACAAAATTTCTGAAAAACATCTTGATTTTTATTATAAAGATATTTTAAAACAAACCAAATTACCCGCAATTCCGGATAATGCTTATTTGTGCGCGACACTTGCAAAAAGTGATTCGGTATTTACATTGCCGGCAGGAACTTTGTTTAATGCAGGCATTGATGCGCAAAAAAATCCCGTTTTATTTGCTTCCCAAAAAAATGTCAACTTAAATCCCGCCGTGATTAAAAGTGTACAAACGCTTTCGTACCAAAATCAGCCCAATACAAATTCGTTTAATCTGCAAACTATCAGTAAACCAACCAGTATTCAGTTAGATCAGGACAATAAAGCCATAAGCTGGGAAACGTTTGGAACCACTACTCCATCAGTAAATGCATTGCCGCTGGGGATTTCTTTTGCTTCGCCAATGTTGTTATTGCGCGAAGGACAACGCATTATTACCTTAACGCTTGAATTTGATTCGGCCGTTGATTTGCAATTATTACAAAGCGCAACTTACTTTTTAAGCACACAAAAAAACTGGCTGAAATTAGTATTACTTCCTGCTGATTTTCAACCAAGTTCCTCGCAGCCAAATACGGTAATAATTACGATTAATATTGATCAAACAGCACCTTCAATTGAACCTTTTTTAATTAATCCGGACGGATTAACGAGCGATTGGCCTATGATGAAAATCATGTTTCAAACGGTTTCAAACCCAAATACGCCGCCTAAAATAGTGAATCTGACTATTGAGGTAAAAATTACGGGAATCAAATCTTTTCAATTGTATAATGATTTTGGCGAATTGAATACCAAAAATCCCTTTCCTCCTTTTGGACCAATTCCTGTGGCAAATGCCAATTTTATAATAGGCAATAATGAAATATTCAGTAAACCGCTCGACAGCCTTTTAATTGAAATTGACTGGGACAAAAGACCTGCCGATTTTGAAAATTATTACAGCGCATACAATCAATATTTGTTTGCTTTGAGTAATCCAACCAAACAAGGCAGTTTTATATCTGAAGTAGAAGATAAAATCAAAAATATCCTTCATAAAAGAATCGTTTTGGCCCATCCTGATATGCCATTTTCGAACAAAGCTTTTACGGCTAATTTCAATATAATGCAGGGCAAATCGTGGCACGGACTTAGAATGACCAAAATTGAAAATAAAGACAACGATTCGGTTTTTGTACCAACTTCTGAAGTTTCAAGTCCTGTATTTTTATTTGGTCAGGAAAAACCGGATCCTAAACAGCCAATCCTAGCAACATCAAGCAGTTTATACATTTATTACAAAACAAATACATCACAAATAGCAACAATTCCGTTTCAGGCAGATCCAAATATTCAAAAAGAACCTTTAAAATTTACCGATGCAAGTTCATCAGGATTTTTAAAAATGACTTTATCGGGTTGTGAATATGGTTTTGGTTCAGAATTATATCCAAATGTTGTCGCCAATATCGCCCTTCAAAACGGAAATAAACTGGCAATGGCAAAAGATAAGGAAGTGACCGATTTTGTGGCATCGGCAAATTTGCCATTTGCACCAAAAATCAAAACTTTTACCGGAACATATTCCGCAAGTGTAACCTATAAACTTGACGGAACAAATCCGGATTATCCGTTTCAATATTTTCTTTACTCGCCATTTTCTACATATAATTTATTTGACAGCAATACAATTGATTCAACAGCAACAACACCTGTAAATACAACAATTACTGGAGTTTCAACAGCATCAATTGCAACAGGATTTCCGCTTTATCCGTCGTTTAATTATACAGGAGCCTTATTTATCGAACTAACGAATTTAATCTGCAACAGCTCGATAAATTTATACTTTGAATTAGCCCGAAACACCACCACAATCACAACCGAAGACAGCGTTCAATACTATTATTTAACTAAAAACGGCTGGAACGAAATAAAGGCTTTATCTGATGAAACGGATCAGTTTAGATGTTCAGGAATTATAGCATTGCCAATTCCTGCAGATTGCGGGAACAACGCAATGTTTATGCCCGGAACCAACAGTTGGATCGCTGTAACCGTTACCGGAAAACCCGAATCGTACTCTAAAACTACCTTTATACAAACAAACGGTTTTAGCGTTGAACGAACAGGAACTGCCTTTTTATCTGACACAGAAAAGCCTGAAATAGTGGCTAATATAATCACAAAACCCGATACTAAAATTCCGCAAATAGCAACAATAGTGCAGCCTTTTGCATCCTTTGGAGGAAAAAGCGCAGAAAATAAAACCAACAGAAACCGAAGAGTCAGCAATAGCATCAAAACCAAAAACAGAGCAAGTTCTCCCGCCGATTATTTTACTTTAATCGCTGAAAATTTTAATGATGTCTATTATTCAAAAGTTGTAACCAAAAATCACGATAACAGCTGCAATGTTTATTTGGTTAAAAAAGCGAAAGAAAACGACACAAATGCTTTTATTCCGTTAGTAGACAATTCATTAGAAATTAAAGTTGAACAGTTTTTAAAACAAAATTCTTCGCCGTTTATCAATTTAAATGTCAACAATTTTAATCTGGAATATGTTAGTATTGCTACTAAAATCAGCATTAAAAGCGGCTATCAGGAAACACTTATTCAAAAGAATGTCAATCTTGCTCTCAAATTATATTTATCGCCCTGGATCATAGATTGTCCGGCTCAAATAGAAATTGACAAACCGCTGATTAATGCCAAAGTAAGTACTTTTATTCAAAATGTTGAAGGCGTTGCAACGGTTGAAAACGTGTATTTTTCAAGTTATTACATTAATAATACAACAGGTTTACAAACCAGTTTAAAACAAAATAAAGAAACCTTAAAACCGCACGGACCTATAACACTATTGGTTTCAGCGCCTAATCACGATATTACTTTTTTAGCATAAATGGATACAATTAACCACATATCAAAAACAAAGCTCCCATCGTATCAGGATTTTAATTTCCTGAAAGGAGAAGCGATTGATTTTATCCAAAATCATATTGGAAAAGAGTGGACAAATTTTAATCCAAGTGATCCTGGAATGACAATTTTAGATCAGTTTTGTTATGCCTTGACCGAATTAGGGTATTGTACTGATTTTACAATTCCGGATATTTTAACAGATGTTACGGGCAAAATAGCCATTGACGATCAGTTTTATCTGCCGTACAAAATATTGACAACTTCGCCATATACCATTAACGATTATAGAAAATATCTTATTGATGGAAACGAGAACATTTTTAATGTTACAATCATTTCCTATAACAATAATGTTTTCCCGATAAACAGGATTTATCAGGTTTATCTTTATATCAATCCGGATATTATTGATGTAAATGAATCAAAAAACATCTGTAAATCAGCATTTTATTATTTGAATAAAAGCCGAAATTTAGGGGAACTATTTAATCTTCCAATTGCTTTACAAGCCCAAAATTGCTGGATTGGCGGGAAAATAGAAATCAAAAAAGAAGTTGATTTATATGCAGTTTTACTGGAATTGCAAAGTAAAATACGTGAATTTATATTCGCAAAACCGGCACAATTAAGTTATGAAACCTTAATTTCAGACGGATATAATTCGGCAGAAATATATGATGGTCCATATTTAAAAAATGGCTGGATTTTAAACGAATCTCTGGTTGATAAAATCGACCGAATAAAAGCAATCGATTTAATTCCGGTGATTGAATCCGTTTCAGGAATTGTAACCGTTTCAGGTTTACAGCTTTATCAGGATCAAAAAATAGTTTCTGTTTTGCAAGCTACAGTAAATCAAATTATTTCGATTGATATTCCGGGTTCGTATAAAAGTAAAAATCTAACGACAACGTGCAACGGAAAAGAGGTTCCGTTTGATGCGTTTGGACCATTGAAAATAACGCCGGATAAATTTGCAGAAACTACGACAAACTTAAACAATCAGGCGAATTTAAAATTGCCAAAAAGCAGTTTTAGAGACATAAATACCTATTATTCGATTCAAAATACTTTTCCGCAGCAATATAATATTGGTGCTGATAAAGTTGCCGACGATTCGGCGCCAATTCAGGTCGCACAATCCCGACAATTAAAAGGATATTTAACTTTATTTGATCAAATATTGGCGAATCAGTTTTCGCAATTGGCAAATGTTTCAAAGTTGTTTTCGTTTACAAATTCGGTTTGCGGAGCGCCATCTGACGAAGAAAATTTTTATGCGGTAAAAGATAAAGAACAGCAAAAAAACCTGGAATATCCAGTTCCTTATAAAATGTTTTCGCCAAGTTATTTTTATCAGTCTTTATATACCGTTCCTCATATTCGTCCAATTTTAAAGGACAGTAATACTTTTGATTATAGTTTTGGCGACGAAACTGAAGTGGAACAAAAGGAAAAAAGCTGGTTCGAATATCAGCAGGATCCGTACAATCCATACATTTTTGGGATGATGAAACTTATTGAGGAGGAAGATGTTAACTTAGACCGACGCAATAAATTACTGGATCATTTGCTTGCGAGACATGGCGAATCGCCTAAAATTATAGATGCCATTATCGATGATACAATTTATACGGGTGACAAAGGAAAAGATCAGTTGATTTTGAAAAGTCTGTATTTGCAAAATCTTGGTTTACTGACTTATAATAGACAAAAAGGCTATAATTTCCTGAGCGCATCAAAAATTGCTGATAATACTAGCGGCAATATTGATGTAAGTCTTCCGGTAATTAAGTCGAAACATTTGGGTTATATCAGTGAAAACACAACGGATTTCATATTCAGATCAGAACAAATTAATAAAAAAGAAAAATTAAGCAGACCGGATTTCAATAATTTTTCCGGACTGGAATTGAAACTGAATTTATTATTTGGATTAAAAAATATATACTCGAATTTCATTACGTCTCAATTTGATATTCAGCAAAATAACATTGAAAATCAGCTGAATACCTACAAAACAATTCAGAAAACGTTTTGGTTTAAGGAAAAACGAAATGGAAGTATTCTTATTGAAACCATTCTTTTATTGAATCAGTTAAAGTTTAATCTTGAAATCATCAAACAAAATCAGGTGAATAGTACATCTTATACTATTGAAAACATTGATTTTCAAACTATCAGTAATCTTAATTATGTTGTAAATACAACCGTAGAAACTACTTTAGATACTGATCTTGGGCAAGGTTATTTAGTGTTTTCTGGTATGCAATTTCCTGTTGTTACAAATACATCTGAAACTATAAATGTGGCAGATTATACAAAATCTGAACTTTCAAATTATTATTTCAAAATCGCAATTGTTTCTGGAAATGGAAGTATTACGATAGATAATTCGGTATTTAAGAAAAATATAATGCTAGTGTTTCCTGATTTTATTCCGGTATTACAAACGCCCGAATTTAAAAAACGCCTGAAATATTTTCTTAAAAATAGTCTTCCGGTAAATGTGAGTTACGAATGCTTGTTTTTAAGTCTTCAGGAACTGGAAAGTTTTATTCCTGATTACGTAAAATGGCACGAAAGTCTGCGTTTTAAAGCGGATTTAATTCCTGTAAAAACGGAACAAGATCCAGCAATAATAAGCGATTCCACGCCATTAGCAACGCCAAATCCTGCTGAAACAGCAATCAATTTGATCAATAGTTTAACCTCAATTTTAGCGACAAAAAATGGAAGAAATAAATAGCCATATTGTATCGAGCCTAAAGTGGGAAACTACTTTTGATCAAAAAACCGAGGGTTACAGGCTTCAGGAACGATTGAGTACGTGGAGCAAAATTTCCCTGCCCAGAGAGGTCGCCGCGATATTTAATGAACTTTGTCCGCCGGAACAAAGCTGGAGAATTCAATCACTGGAACTCGATTTGGGTTCTTGCGATTATAACGATCTGGAATTTGACCTGAGCAGAAAAATACGCAGTTTATTGAAGGAAAAAATAGCGGAATTAATCTTGTATCAAAATAGTCAGAAACAAAACGGAATCGCGGTTTACAACAAGGAAAAATCAATTCTGGATAACCTGATGATTTTTTTACTTGAAGGTTATTTACCGTGGAATTATCAAAACAAGCAAGGTTCTGTAAACCAGATTATGGCCGAATTACTTCAAAATAATCCAGCCGAAATCATTGCCATTATCAAAGAAACCGGAATGACGCACGAGGAAGTCAGAAAAAGGATTTCATGGCAATTTGACGAGAAAAATATCACGAAAATAATTGGCGCGCTAGAACCTAATAACAGTGGTTCTATCATTGAATTTAGCTCAATTATGACGACAATTCAGGTCAAGGAAACGATTGTACAAACGAGTACGGCAAGCTTCAGGAAAAATCTTTGGTTTTTTATTTTTAATTTTTTACTGCTGGAACGCGGAACGCTTTTTAACAAAATCGCTTTCATGAAAAGCAGTATTTTACAAATGGCAAACCACTATAATATTGCTTACGCCGATCTTATTTTACTGATCGAAAATACGATTGTAAAACTGTTTGATAAAACTACTCACAACAACAATTTTATCGATTCGCTAAAAATCCTGACACAGGAATATGAAACGCAAAAAAGCAATATTTATACGCCGGAAACGAGCCCAAATTACTGGACAATTTTTGAGCAATTATTACAGGATAAAAAAGAAAGAAAGTCTAAAACGGCAAAAAACAATTTGAATGAATTGATTGTTGCGCTTAATAATGAGAATAAAACCAAATTTAATGCGATTATAAATCAGCTTTTTAGCAATGAGAATTTCCTTGTTTCGCTGATTCAGGATTTAGATGAAACATCTATTAAAATCCTGTTTTCCAGAGTTGATGCAACTCCATCTTTACTGAATATGGAAACGGTAATTTATTTAAATAAGTTAAGCAAAACGCTAAAACTTAAAACCAATAGCAAGGATTTATGGGAAATTGGAATTCTATTTCTGATCAAAAATAAAAATGCTGATAACGCTAAATTCCTATTGTTTTGCACGGCGGAATTGAGCAGAAGAAACAATATACATCACGAACAATTACTGGCTTTATTTACAAATGCCAAAATTCCGGCGGCGGTAAAAAACAATAATTCGGTTTTGATTTATACCATATTAAATACTATTTATTGCGATGAAATAAGCAGGAATAATTCGAATTATCCTGCGATTCATTTTAAAAATCTGGTTGCAAAAATGGAAATGGAATTGCTGAAAAATGCAACAAAAAGTATCTTTTTTACAAATTTACAAAGATCGTTAATCAACACCATTTTATTACATCCTAAAATGGCTTTTGAAGTTATGCTTTCGTACGGGAATAAAGAGGTTTTAAAAAAAATACTTCCGCTAATTCTGAACCGTGAAATGTTGCAATTACTGGTAAAAACAGCGAATTATCAAAAAACCAAACTGGTTCAGACGATTCAAATTGTATATGAAATCCTGAACGAAAAGGATAAATATGATTTTCCGGAAGAATTAATTACGGATCATTTATTATTGATAGGAATGCAGGAAATATTGTTTCATCCGGAACATAATTCATCATTATTTCTGGAAACTATTATTGTACAATTGTCAAAAAAAATAACACATACAAGGCGCGATAAATACTTTGAGTTTATTACAAAATTGATTCAGTCACAAAGGATTAAATCTTTTGGGGTTGCAATCAGGAAAACATTTTTGAATCAGTTAAAAAACAATAATTCGGTTGATATATTGGCGCTTGTGTTGTTAATTCAGAATACTTCGCAAAACGCGCAATTAGAATTATCTCAATTATTGACCAATAATTTTGATAATTCGGGATTTGCTTTACTTCGGAAAAAGGATAAAAAAGAAAGCGAAAATATCCTGCATTATTTTTTGACAAACGGAATTTTCATTAAAAATAACTGGATTAAAAAATCCTCTGTTTTTATAATTAATGAATCAATATTGGTTTCAAAAACTAATGTTAACGGGACATTAAATGAAATATTCTGGAAAACTATTCTACAATATTCTGCTTATAAAGGCAATGAAATTATGTTTGAAAAACTGTTGCAAAAGGAACTGAAATTGTATTTGAAAAGTAATAATTCAGATAAAAATCGTGAAATTACAAACGAAACAAATGGTTTTAAAAGCACAAATTCAGTAAATGAAATTATTGCTGTCTCTGAAGATGCTAAGATTCAAAATCACATAATTTCAGCTATATCTTTAGAAAAAAACAATGAAAATATGTTGTTTACGGGAAAGTTATATGAGAAGGAAAAACAGGAATTGTTTGCCAGTATTATTTTAAAAAGGCAAATTCCTGCGGGTTTTAATCCATCACAAACGGTTGAAATTAGAGATATTGTGAATGAAATTATTATAAAAGATCCTAAAACCTTTTTTAAAATCATTAAAAAAGAATTTATTCCGGAGGCTCAAATGGATTGGCTTTGCCGAAATATCAGTTTCCATAATTTATGCATCGGCATTAGCCAATTAGATAAAAACCGGGAATCGTATTTGCGGATTCTGGAAAAGTTCAATCACGTTTTAGGATTAATGGCGATTAAAGGAATTGCATCTAAGGAATTGCAGAATATTTTATTGCGAAAAGTATTAAAAGCTGCTGCAAATGATAACTGGCGGCTTATTGCAATTGATAAAATCTGGAACGAATTAATCTGGGATGTTGTGACAAAAAAAGGGATTCCTAAAAAGGTTTTTTTAATTGATGCGGAAAAATATATTTATCAGTTTCCGCTGTCTTTACAACTGAGTTTCATGGAAATTTTAAAGTCCGAAAAACAAATAATTCAAACTACTAAAAAAACAGCAATACTTTCAAAAATGAAACCAATCACACCCAATAAAAACCCAAAAACACCTTTAAAACAAGGTATTCCAGTTAGAAATGCCGGAATTGTTCTTTTAAATACTTATATCCCAATTTTATTTGAACGGCTTAAACTGACAGAAAACAACAAGTTTATAAGCAATGAACTTCAAATTAATGCGGTGCAATTTTTACAATATTTAATTACGGGAATGACTCAGACTGAGGAAACTTATTTGCCTTTGAACAAGGTTTTATGCGGTTTGCCATTAACGGATGCGGTTCCGGATTCGATCGAAATTTCGTCAGATAATCAACATTTAATTAACAGTTTAATTGAGGCGGCGATTTCGTATTGGCCGGATATTGGCGATTGTTCGATTGTTGGTTTCAGGGGAAACTGGCTTGTAAGGGACGGAATTCTGGTTGAACTGGAGGACAAATGGGAACTCACGGTTGAAAAACGGGCTTATGATGTGTTGATTAACAGATCTCCGTTTGCTTTTTCGATCACAAAATACCGTTGGATGGAAAAACCTTTGCATGTAATATGGCCTTATTAAAATATTGAAACCCGCTTTGTGGTGATTTTAATTTTAAAAATTTAACACCCGCGATATTGTCATTTCGACAGAGGAGAAATCACGCAAGAAACTCCTCAAAGAAATTCCCCAATCTTTGTCGATCCGGCACCGGAGATTTCTCCTGTGTCGAAATGACAAGATTGTGTAGATTAAAATAAAAAACATCAAATACTATTTAAATTAATCAACTAAAAAAACTATTATGAACAGCTACAATGAAAATCTGCATTCTAGTGTATTGTCTTCATTAGAAAGTCAGGAAATGACTAAAAAACAATTGAGTGCGCAGTTGGATTCCTCCATGTTTACGCTTTATTATGCCGAAGGTGCAGAAATTGTTGCGCAGGAAAAACTGGATATCACGACAAAAATGTATAAGGACAAACAGCATATCAATAATGTTGTTGTGGTGAATAAAAACATGTCAGACAATCTTTTATTAACTGCAAATCAGCAAAAAACGTATACAACGCAATCGGTTACAAATATGGCGGTTTGTGCATCAAATCTTCAAATTGCATCGAATTCAATTGTGCGTTTGGCGAGCGATATTGGCAGTATTTACAGCATTATAAATGCTGCTGATTACGGAACTCAAATTTATCAGCAGGGTTTTGAAGCGTATAATTTAATCAACAAAACGGCGTATCATGCTGAGGAAACTTCGCAGCATGCGATGGAAGCATCGGCGTCGATTGCAGAAGTTGCATCGGCTACAATTGCAGACGGAGCTAAATTAACCAATACGTCTGTAAACAATTTATTGCAGGTTACAACGGCTGATTTAAATGCGATTACGGCAATATTAACGGCAGATAATGATACTAAAGCGCAGTCAAGCATGGCGACCAGAAGTGCTGAAGGTGCCATAAAATGCAGTAAAGTTGAATATGAAGCTTCGAAAAAAGCGTATAAAATTAACAACAACAAATTCAATCAAAACATAGAAGTTAAGGTTCCAAAACCATTTGATTCATCGGTAAAAGGTCATTTTACGGTTTCGTTTGATTATTATAAAAGTCCGTTTTCTGTTAAGGACAGAGGTGCTGAAACGCCAAATCTGGGACTGGAAAAACCGGTTCAAAACTATAATATTATTTTAGTTAAGGACAGCAAAAAATCATTTTTTAATGTTTCAACAGCCGAAGATTTATTGAATAATCCGTCGCAATTTAAACGAATTCCGGTGCTTCAGGATTCAAATACTTCGAATAAAGTTTCTGTTTCCTTAAGTTTAAACGAGTTATTGGATTCTGATAATGAACCTTTGTCTTTGGGTGAAAATTATGTTGCTTTTTTATTAATTATTTTTTCCGAAAATTATAAAAAAGAGATCAATACGTTTGATGAATATCTCTCTGCTCCTTCTGAAAAATTTACGTTAACTCATACTTTAAATCAGGCCGAAAAAATCAAACCACCTAAAGAATCTGACGCTTCAACGGATAAAAACAAGCTTCACGACCATAAAAATGCGCCAATTACCACGATTAATTTTACGGTTGAAAAAGAAGAGAAAATAAAAATTTCTGAGGTAAATTACAGATGTCTGCTTTTGCCTTATCCGGATGATTTCCTGACAAATGCTGAATTAAATAGTCTGGAATATAAAATAGAAACCGCTGAAGTTGAAGAAGAAATTCTAACGGTTGAAGAGGAAGTTAAATTTTTAAAAGACGAAATTGAAAATCTAAACAACGGAATTACTCAGTTGAATGCTGAAACTGCTAAAGCTCCTAAAACCGATCCTAAAAACACGGCAGAAGCTGATGTAGCGAAACAAAAAAACAGCAATTTTAAAGAGGCTTTGAATGAAGCTAAAGCAAAACTTGCCAATGCTGTAGAATTGCTGAAAAAACTAAATGCAGAAAAGGATCAAATCGAAAAAAACAGCCCAAAACCGGTTAAAAATGATAAGGCTTTTTTCTTCAATTTAAATCTTGCCGAAAACGTTCCTGCCGGAAATTATACGGTTGCCCAACCGGATAAAGCGCTTTTAGGATCTGATAACTGGACGTTTGAAGCGCTGATTGATGCTACAACAACGGATAATTTTGGAAATCCTTTAATTAAAGACAAAAAATATATTCCTGTCATTTTATCTTTCTACAATGGCGCTGAGATCAGCAAAAGCAAGTATACAAACAGCCTTTCGGATTGGGAAAATACAACGCCGTTTTCCTATTCGATAAATGAAAAAGAAACTACATCAACTAATTAATACTAAAATATATGGAAGCTCAAATATTACAGTCAGGTCCAAAATTGAAAAGATACGGAATTACCGAAAAGAAAAAATCTGAATTAGATGTATTAAAAAATCAGGTAATTGACGCTCAGGCAGATGTACAGCAACAACAGGTTATTGTGACATCACTTACTGAAAAAGCATCAAAATACCAGGGTTATTTATTAACCGCCGATGGGAATCGTACGCACGCTTTGAGCAATAAAAACCTGATTGATCAGGTGGTGCAAAACGCTTATGATTTAGCGTATAATTCAAAAAATGCTTTTAGCAAAATGACTATTTCAAATGATGATGCGATTGAAGTGGCTTCAAGCGTGAGTGATTTGATTAATAAACTGATTTATTCGGTTGAAATAATTAACAAATTATCGAATCTTGTTATTAGAAAAAAAGCTTTGAATCCGTTGATTTCTGATGATTTGATTACGAGATTAAATACGGCGGGAACAGATGCAAATAATGCGGTTGCGCTTACTTTAATTGCTTTAAAATCAACATTGGCGGCAGAAGCTTCTATTTTAGAATCTGAAGCGGCAATTACGCTGGAATACAGACAGGCAAGTAAACTTTACCTGAATTTAACTGATGAGAAATCGATTGATATGCCATTATCAATTTATCCGGTTTCGAAAACTTCGATAAGAGGATTGTTGTATAATGCGTACAAAGAAACGCAATTAGCGTATGAAAAAGCCAATATTGCGAACGATGAAACTACGAGACAATTGAATATTGCGAATACTAATTTAAATAAGGCGCAAATCAAACTTAATTCGTTACAATCCGGTTTAGCGGCGGCAAATGCGGCGGCGCTGGCTTCGTAAAATTTAAATGTCCGCTGAAGTATTTCAGCGGACTTTAATCTCGTACTTTTATTGCTATGGATCATACTTATAAAAATTTTTACAGACAATTTTATTTAAAAACGGGAGGTTTTATTCCTACTAAACCTTTGAATAAAAATCTTTTTCCGGGCGATTATTTCCAAATTAAAAATGGCGAAATAGTGCTTTTAGGAAACGTATATCGCAATAGTATTGTACCTCAACATGATATTGATTTAAGTGATATTATTACGCTGAACGCTTCAAACTGGAATTTTAGTGAAGGAATTTCAAAACCTTATTCCGGACGGGGATATGGAAATAATGCTATGGAAGGTCAGTTTGAATTTAGCAAACAGATACTTTCGTTTGCCAATAACGGCAGTTTTATTTTTAGGGCTGAAGAACCGGAATCGATAAAAATTAATAACTGGAACGAAATTCAGCAGCAATTAATTATAAAAATGACGCAGACTTTATTTGCCTTTCGCGAGTTGTATATCGTTACAGAAAGCGCGACGGCAAACTGCACCACTTTAGCAATTGCAGGCGCAGAAAATGCTGAGCTTGAATTGGCAAGTGATACGGAAAACTTTGGATTAGTGGATATTTTTGGAAATGAAAACACGAAAACAATCCAATCTAAGGATATTGAATATTACCATCGCGAAACCAAAAGGAAACCTGCTTATTTTAAGGCTAAAAAATTAGTGGTGCAGGAGGATAAACTCGCTTATTTTATAAGTGATTTTATCAATAAGGACAATAATGGCGGTGAATGGATTGATACTTTTTTTAATTCGAATTTTCACAATGATATCGATTATAATTCGCAAATGATTATGCAAAATGCGCAAGGTTATTTTCTGGATATGCTGCAATCAAATGAATTAAATCCAAATACGGCTTTGCTGTATTTTAAATGGGTCGATGCGAATTTAGACGATGTTGAAAAACTATTTGCAAGTTATGGAGACTAATCACGAAATCCTTGTTTTGTATAATGAAATGGATTGGTTACAAAAGGTAATAGATCAGGTTATTTGCAGTTATTTGCTTCAGGAAGGTCATGAAAATCAATGGCAGGATATTCCGTTACCGGAAGTAAATGAGGAAACTAAAGATAGTATTTATTATAAACAACTGGACGAATGGAATCTTAATCTCTACGAAAGACTTTGCCTTGCTTTGATTATTGCGCCTCAGATAAAACCTGAAGTCCTGGATATTTTTTTTAGTAAAAATGCAATGTACGATCGTGGTTTCACTGAATTTGGCGGTGTAATTAATAAAAACCACAGCGGATTTTTACCAACGGGGCAAACGTTTTCATTTTTGATTACGGCGGTGAATCCGGAGTTACGAATCGAAATGCTGAATGTGCTTAATCCTGCTAATATACTATCGAAAGAACAGGTTTTAATGATGGAAAGTACGGAATCAAATGTTCCGGTTTTAAATCAGATTCTGTCTATTAATGAGCGCTGGTTATATTATTTCATCACCGGAAATTTGCCTAAACTGGAACATAGCGTTTCGTTTCCGGCACAACAAATTTCGACTAATTTAGATTGGTCAGACTTGGTTTTAGAAGATCAGGTGATGCAACAAGTAATGGAAATTAACGCCTGGCTTAATCACGGAGAAACGCTAATGAAGGACTGGGGACTTGAAAGCAAGATAAAACCGGGATATCGAACGCTTTTTTACGGACCGCCGGGAACCGGAAAAACTCTTACGGCTTCTTTATTAGGAAAAAGTACAAACAGAGACGTTTACAGAGTTGATCTTTCTATGATTGTGTCAAAATATATTGGTGAAACCGAAAAAAATCTTTCTAAAATATTTGATGTTGCACAACATAAGGACTGGATTTTGTTTTTTGATGAAGCCGATGCGCTTTTCGGGAAAAGAACCACCGCATCATCATCAAATGACAGGCATGCGAACCAGCAAACGGGTTATTTATTACAAAGAATTGAGGATTTTCCGGGTGTTGTAATATTAGCCTCGAATTTAAAGGAAAATATGGACGAGGCTTTTTCAAGAAGATTTCAGTCGATGATTCATTTTACGATGCCAACCACGGAGGAAAGAATTCAATTATGGGAAAAAGCTTTCTCCGGAAAATGCAAACTGAATCCTGAGATTGATCTTGAAAGTATTGCCGAAAATTATGAACTCGCCGGAGGTGCGATTATCAATGTTTTGAGATATTGTGCCTTAATAGCTATTCAGAAAAATGAAACAATGGCTAGTTATCAGGATCTTCTGGAAGGGATTAGACGTGAATTTAAAAAGGAAAACAAAACGCTGAGTATTTCACAAATGTATTGATCTTGTTATGAAAAAAATTGAAAACGCAACTCAAAATTTAATTTCTAAAAAGCATTTATATCCTCATAAAGCTGAATTGGAAATTGGGGAATGGAAAAAACATTTCGATTTTTATTATGTCAATACCATCATTGCAATGGCTTTAAATCATTGTATAAAAAACCATGAACTTATTGTAAACGGGTATTTAATTACAAAAAACAGTCTGTATTTAATTGCTACATCACACGAAAAATCGATAGACTCAGCACTACAAAAATTAGAAATGCATATTACTTTTTTACTGAAAATAAATCCGCAGAAATTAAAAAAGAATAAATATGAAATCGCATTTGTAGTTGATGATGAAGATGTTTTTTATGCAGTTCGAGGGGCGTTATTTGAAATACATCCGTTAAAAAATAATTATTTAATTAGCCTTTTAACGGGAAAAAAAGTAACGCTTCCGTATTTTAATCCGGAGCTTGAAAATTTAAAATCGATGATTAAAAATCATCCATTTTGTTCGGTGATTGATTATTCCGGCGCTATTGGACCTGTTCAGTTTCTTTAGAAATAATTTACAGTTTCAGTCTCGGTTTTGAGTTTAAATAGTTAGGCCGTTAAACCTAACAGGTTTTAAAAACCTGTTAGGTTTGCCAACGTTAAAAAAAAACACAGCATTTATAGATAAAATCTAGTTTTTGAATTCACAGAAATAAAAATTTAACTAATTAAATAAAAAAATGACCACAACAGCAACTAATAATTTTAGTGTATTTGGAATTGATATTTCGAGATATCAGGGTAATGAAATCAATTTTTTGAACAAGCAAGTTGACAAACTTACTTTCATCATCTGTAAAGCTACGGAAGGAATTACGTACACAGATTCGAGTTTTAAAACCAACTGGCCGGCGATTCAGGCAAAAGGATATGTTCGCGGTGCGTATCATTTTTATCATTGTGATGATGATCCGGCGAAACAAGTTGCCAATTATTTGGGCGTTATGGGAACATTTTCAGCTGCCGACTTTCCTCCTATTGTTGACTTTGAAGAAACCAGTATTGATACCGGTGTTAATAAAGCCAGTATTCAGCCCAATTTATTGAGTTTCCTAACGCTTTTAGAACAAAAAACAGGACGAAAACCTCTTATTTATACAGACAATAATACGGCAAACGCTTATTTAACTAATCCCGCTTTTGCAAGTTACAGTTTATGGATTGCTAATTATAATCCGACTCTAAAAATCCCTAATGTCTGGAAAAACTGGACGATCTGGCAACAAACTCAAAATTACAAACTAAACGGGCAGCTTAATGATTATGATGTTTTTAATGGTGATAGTAATGCTTTTGCAAGTTTTATTCAGTCGAGTTAAAATCTGAAAATAAAGTCATTTAATTAAAAAGAGAAGAAAATGGCACACGAGGAAAGAGTATTCAAAAATAAAATAATAGTAACTGCCGCAAATAGTAACGGCGGTACTGCTGCTATTCAGTTAAAAGACAATCGAAAGCCTTCTGTTGTTCAGCAAAAACTTCATCAGAACAATGAACCTGCGCAGTTTGGTTTTATTCCTATTCAAAAAAAAGCAAATAATATTGCTTTGTCAGATAAAACACTACAATTAAGAGTAAGTGCTAATCGTAAAGGTGGTTTTAAAAGTTCATTAACCGGACAGGTTTACGATACTGAAAGAGAAGCACATGAAGCAGAAGATGCACATGAAGCAGAACGTCTCCGAGTGCAACAGGAAGATAATCCACAAGTAGACTTTCAGTTCCAGCCACCGCCAGAAGGTGCTCCTATAGTACCTCAAACACCAATTTCCGGAGCATTATTACAACATCCGGTTCACTTTGGTCCTATAATTACTACCGGAGGAGATGTCACAGGGCAACAAGCTAATTCTGTGGCGGCAACTCAAGCAATTCCGCCTACTCAACAAACGGCATTCAGCGCACGAAATACCCACGCAATGGTTCTTTCTGATGGTCTTGACGGAATTCATGTTCATAATCATACAGGTGAAAGTACTCCGGTAAGCAACATTTCATATGCTACGCATCCTGTACCCCAATTTCACCAAACTCACGGATTTATGCAAGGGGCGCCACCGGAACATGTTACGCTGCCAGATGCAAGAAGGAGTGCTCATGCAGAAGCTCTTGCGGTTAATAGTGATGCCTATAGATCATCTGTAAAAAGAAATGCAGACGATATGAATATGATGGGAGAAGCAATGGGTTATGATCCAGAAGTGGGTGTTGGAGACGAATCTGATGAGCAATTTCAAAACACAGTAAATTTTCTTTCAGGAGTGCCTGTCAGCAGTAATATCGCCATTAACAGAGCATCATGCGGACAAAGAGGTAATAGTGGTCATAAAGGTGGATGTAATCAGGAAATGGCGGAAACGGGAGAACAATATCCTGAAATGTTAGCTGAACATATGGATCCACAACTGGCCTATCTTGCCACGCAAACAGGTATGGCAAGTTTTGGAGTGTCAGCAGCTGGTCCGTATAAACATCAGGGCAATCCGGCGCTAATGACCCAAAGTGGTGTAAATGTAAGTATGAATAACTCTTTTAACTGGAATACAAGACAACCAAAACCCATATCCGAAAAACAGCAAAAGTATGAAGCAACATCACGGGTAATAAAGGAGAAAAGAAAAAACAAAGTGAAGGGAAAATTTGCGCCTCCAAGTTTTCATCCTTATAAAAAACAAGATCCGCCACCACCACCGCCATCTGGTGAGGGAATTCCTGTATAATTACAATTAAAAAAAACAAAATCAATCGAGCTATGGAAAATTCATATGATAATAAAAAAAGCTTAAAAGCACAATCTGCTGCGAATTTGAATACTAAAATTATTCAGAATAAAGCAATTGAACTTCAGGATAATCGTCCTGCTTCTATTCTGCAAAAAAAAGCGAACAATAGCGGATTACCCGAAAATTTAAAATCAGGATTAGAAAATCTTTCCGGTCATTCTCTGGATGATGTAAAAGTGCATTATAACTCAGGCAAACCTGCTCAACTTCAGGCTCACGCTTATGCACAAGGAACGGACATTCATATTGCAAGCGGCCAGGAAAAACATTTACCGCATGAAGCCTGGCATGTTGTGCAACAAAAACAAGGACGCGTAAAACCTACTTTGCAAATGAAGGGTAAAGTTAATGTTAATGATGATAAAGGTTTAGAAAAAGAAGCTGATGTTATGGGTGCAAAAGCCCTGACCGTACAACGAAAAGAAAACGCGACAGCACATAATTCAGGATGTGGATGTGCGGGTTGTTCATCACAATCAATTCAAATGAAAAGCCCGGATTTAGTACAGAGGCAAAAAAAAGATGTTATTCAATTAATATGTAAACATGGGAAAATAAAAAATTGCAAGTCTTGTCAACAAAGTGCTGATGATCGGAATGTTAACAAATTAGGTACCTATCAGACTCCTCACAAAAATGCAAAAAAACAACAGGAAAGAGAGGATGCGGTAAAAGGTTATAAAGGAGCAATCGCGCACGGATCTGGCAACAGCGGTTCAAAACAGAGTAATAAGATGACTCAAATACTAAAAAAAGCTAACGGAAAATAAATAAGCCAATTTTTGTAAAAACTATATTTAATTAAGACTGTATATATGACATATCAACTTCAAAGGAAACCGCAACAAGATCATCAAACAATTGCTGCAATTAATCGTGAGAGTTCAAATGGACGGACTTTGATTGACAACCGTATTAGTTCAATTATACAAAGAAAGCAGTTTAATACTACTTCTGCGCAAGCTTTGGTTTCTCTTAAATCGGCAATCCCGCAAAGTCAGGATGTTGTTCAAAGAGTAAAAAACTTTCAGCCGGCAACAAAAATACAATCAGGAAAGGTTACAGATCGCGCACACGCCTTAACCGGAATCACAAAAATCAAACTTCTGGGCAAACGCCATCCCGTAAATTCTAAAAAAGCACAACAAATGTTTGGGAAAAGCGGTGTTGTTGATCCTAAAAAATTCAACCGCTTTTTTCACGGACATAAAGCTATGGATGAAATGATGAGTACTGCCGTAACCCTTGCGCACGCTCATACGCTTCATCAACAAGGTCAATTTGATGCTGCCGAAGATTTAGTAAGTCTTTCGGATAATGCGCGTTTCCCAACATCGCATATGGGGCATAATGTTCCGGGTTCACAGTTTCAGCATCCCACATCTGTAAATACACAAACTTATGGAAGCCGCGGACAGGCGCATGGTACTTTTGACCGTGACAGAGCTCAACAGGTTTTAGCAGAACAAGATCCTGTCAACGCTCTCAAAACCGGAATTGCATATTCTATGAATTTTGGCGCGCAACCTCCTTATGCAAAAAACAGCCTCACAAAATTTAAAACTGCGAAAGAAATCGAAGAAGCGGACAAGGCGCACAATCTCCGCGAAGATTACAAGGATTTTGTACGCGACGGAAGAGGTCCAGAAGTAGACAGTGATGAGGAATGGAATCCCGGAAAACATAAAGGAAGATCTGTAAGTCCGCCACGTAAGAGAAGATAATTTCAAAACTCTTTTATAATTTGCATTTTCTTTTTTTTCCAAAATCAAAAATAAACTTAATATTCCCATCGTTATTATTTGAGATTTAATGCTTAAATTGGTAATATGGAAAAACAAACAGATGTAATAATTATTGGCGGAGGACTTGCGGGTTTGACTTCGGCTATACATCTGTCTCAAAAAGGATTAAAAATAACTTTGATCGAGAAATCCGAATATCCTAAACATAAAGTCTGCGGTGAATATATTTCGAATGAGATTCTCCCCTATTTGCTTTGGCTTAACGCCGATGTTTCGGAACTAAATCCCACTACTATCTCTAAATTTGAGTTTACATCAAATAATGGAAAAATTGCAACTGCAAAACTTCCGTTAGGTGGCTTTGGCGTAAGCCGATATGAACTCGATAATTTTTTATATCAAAAAGTAATCGCTCAAAATTGTACTGTTATTAAAGAAAATGTTACTGATGTTTCATTTAGCAACGATATGTTTACGGTTACAACTCCTGACCAAAATTTATCGGCAAAAATAGTATTGGGCGCTTTTGGCAAACGATCAAATATCGATCAGGTTTTAGAGCGGGATTTTATTACTAAAAAATCACCGTGGCTGGCTGTAAAAGCACATTATTCAGGAGATTTTGATAATGATCTTGTGGCATTACACAATTTTAAAGGCGGTTATTGCGGCGTTTCTAAAGTAGAAAATAACAGCATTAATATTTGTTATCTGGCGGATTATGCCACTTTTAAACAATATAAAAACATTGAGGATTATCAGCTTAATGTATTGTATAAAAACAAACATCTTAAAACTGTTTTTGAAAATAGTACGCTTCTTTTTGATAAACCTATTACGATCAGCCAAATTTCTTTTGATAAAAAACAGCCTGTCGAAAATCATATTTTAATGATTGGCGATACGGCGGGACTTATTCATCCGCTTTGTGGTAACGGAATGGCAATGGCAATTCACAGCGCAAAAATAGCTTCAGAATTAATCCTCGATTATTACTCGGATAAAAAAATATCGCGCGAATTATTAGAAAAAAATTATACCAAACAATGGAATATCCATTTTGGGAAAAGATTATTTATGGGCAGGATTCTGGCGAAAATCCTAACTCATAAAACCATTACTAATGTACTTTTTGCCATTGTAGCATCATTTCCGGGAATATTGCCCGGAATTATCAAACAAACGCACGGCAAACCTATAGCAATCAATTAAATGGCATTAAGCACAAAATACAGAACACAGGAAACTGAAATAATGGACGATTTTTCTCTTGAGGGGAAAGAATTACAAGATGCATTAGATAAAATTGCGCGTATTAATCAGTTATTGGGCGGAAACAAACTCACGCTTCACGGCATAAAAAGATTATTGAATAAAACAGATACTCAAAAAACAATTGTAATTGCAGACATTGGTTGTGGCAATGGCGATATGTTGCGAATGCTGGCAGATTACGGTCAAAAAAATAAGCTGAATTTTAAACTTATAGGCGTTGATGCGAATGAGTTTACAATAAATTATGCCAAAAAATTATCAACCGAATATCCTAATATTGAGTATATCTGCGTGGATATTTTTAGCGAAGGTTTTACTCAGATTAAATACGATATTGTTCTTTGTACGCTAACATTACACCATTTTACTAATGATGAAATATTAAATATAATTACTATCTTTAATAATAATGCTACCATTGGGATCGTAATTAACGATTTGCATCGCAGTAAATTAGCATACAGGCTTTTTAAAATGATTGGTATTATTTTTAATTTAAATAGAATGTCGCGTGAGGACGGATTGGTTTCTATTTTAAGAGGATTTAAGAAAAACGAATTAGAAAGCTTCTCAAAAAAACTGAATTTTAAAAACTATACCATAAACTGGAAATGGGCTTTTCGTTACCAATGGATAATTGCTAAAAAATGAGTGTAAAAATTATAACAGTTGCAAAGCAACTCCCAAAATATTCCCGTGAAACGGCTGATATTCTACCAATGCTGGAAGGATGGCTTCACGGACAAGACGAACGTTTTATTAAAAAAGTAAAAAAGATTTTTGAAGGCGCCGCTGTTGACAAACGCTATTCTATCATGGATCCTGCCGAAGTTTTTACAGCCACATCATTTGAAGATAAAAACGATATTTATAGTCTGGAAGTGATTATTTTAGGCGAACAAGTATTAGAAAAAGCCCTTGAAAAAGCAGATTGGAATCCGCAATCGCTGGATTATATAATTACCGTAAGTTGTACGGGAATAATGATTCCGTCATTAGACGCATATCTTATCAATAAAATGAAATTGCGACAAGATATTGTGCGTCTTCCCGTGACCGAAATGGGTTGTGCTGCGGGAATATCAGGTATTATATATGCCAAGAATTTCCTGAAAGCAAATCCCGGAAAACGTGCTGCGGTAATTGCGGTTGAATCTCCTACGGCAACATTTCAGCTTGATGATTTTTCGATGCCCAATATTGTCAGCGCGGCAATTTTTGGTGATGGAGCCGCATGTTGTCTGCTATCATCGTATGAAGACGATAATGGTCCTGAAATCATAAATGAAGAAATGTATCATTTTTATGATGCAGAACATATGATGGGATTTAAACTTACGAATTCTGGATTGCAAATGGTTTTGGATATTGAAGTTCCGGACACGATTGCGTCACATTTTGGAGATATAATTCACCCATTTCTCAAAAAAAACAATTTAGAAATCAAAGATATCGATCATATGATTTTTCATCCCGGCGGAAAAAAAATTGTAACCACAGTCGAAGCGCTTTTTTCAGGATTAGGAAAAAATATTAATGCCACAAAAGAGGTTCTTAAACAATATGGTAATATGTCGAGCGCCACAGTTTTATATGTTTTAGAAAGTATTATGGATGAAAATCCAAAAGCAGGCGAAAAAGGATTAATGCTTAGTTTTGGTCCGGGATTTTCGGCACAACGGGTTTTATTACAATGGTAATTATGTAGAAAAATCTATTGAATTGAATTATTTGCATATAAAATTGTACACGGATTTTGCCGATTCGCTATTGCCAAAACGCAGATAAAAACAGATTTTTAATCATTGATATTTATTTAATTAAGAAAAAAAGTTGTGTTTATCCCCGTCTTTACAAAGTAAATCCGTTTTATCTGCATTCAATTAAAGCTGATTGTATGTGAACTATTTTAAATTTATTATAACAACATATTTACCAAAAAATCAACCGGTTAAATAAAAAAATTATGGAACTGACCAGTATTATAGCACAATTGCCTTACAGCAAACCCTTTTTATTTGTAGATGAATTGTTGCATGCAGATGAAAACGGCGTGAGCGGAACGTATACTTTTAAGGAAGATCTTGATTTTTATAAAGGTCATTTTAAGAATAATCCCGTAACTCCGGGCGTAATCCTGACAGAAACTATGGCGCAGATTGGTATGGTTTGTCTTGGAATTTATTTGCTTGGCGATAAATTTAATAAAGAAACCGTAATTGCTTTTACATCGGCAGATATGCAGTTTTTAAAACCTGTTTATCCTAACGAAAAAGTAACGGTAACATCTCAAAAATCATTTTTCAGGTTTGGAAAATTAAAATGTGATGTAATTATGACAAACGAAGCCGGACAAGAAGTCTGCAAAGGAATTTTAGCGGGTATGATTACAAATAAACTATGAAAAAACGAGTTGTCATAACGGGTTTAGGCGTAGCGGCTCCAAATGGGGTTGGAATTCCTGCGTTTACACAAGCCTTAAAAAATGGCGAATCAGGAATCAGGCACGATACGCAATTGCAGGAATTACAATTTTCCTGTCAGATTGCGGGTCAGCCACAAATATCTGATGAACTTAAATCCCAATATTTTACAGAACTTGAATTACGGGGTTTTAACAGCACCGGAATTTTATATGGCGTTATTGCAGGAATTGAAGCCTGGAAAAATGCGGGATTGCCTATAGAAAATAATGAAAATCCGGATTGGGAAAGCGGAACTATTTTTGGATCAGGAACATCAGGAATCGATAAATTTCGCGAAAGCATTTATAAAATAGACGAATTACAAGTCCGCCGACTTGGAAGTACTGTTGTCGCACAAACCATGAATAGTGGCGTAAGTGCGTATCTGGGCGGAAAACTGGGTCTTGGCAATCAGGTTACTACAAACTCATCTGCCTGCGCAACAGGAACCGAAGCTATTATGATGGCGTTTGATCGGATTCAATCCGGACAGGCAAAACGAATTTTAGCCGGAAGTACGGGCGATAGCGGACCTTATATTTGGGCTGGATTTGATGCTTTGCGCGTTTGCAGTTCAAAATATAACGATAATCCGGAGCAAGGATCACGACCTATGAGCGGTTCTGCAGCAGGATTTGTTCCCGGAAGCGGTGCCGGAGCTTTAATTATCGAAGAATTAGAAACTGCGTTAGAACGCGGAGCCACTATTTATGCCGAAATATTAGGCGGAAATGTAAACTCTGGCGGACAACGCGGCAACGGAAGTATGACGGCACCAAATAGTACCGCCGTTCAGCGTTGTATTACCGGCGCGATAAACAATGCAGGAATTGCCGCAACTGAAATTGACGCGATAAACGGACATTTAACGGCAACGACAAAAGACAGTCTCGAAATTGAAAACTGGACAAAAGCATTGGGATTAAGTGGTGCTGATTTCCCGTATATCAATTCCTTAAAAAGTATGACGGGACATTGCCTGAGCGCCGCCGGAAGTATTGAAAGTGTTGCCACGGTTTTACAGCTTCACGAAGGTTTTATATTTGGAAACACAAATTGTGAAGATCTTCATCCTGAAATTACCGCTTTAATTGATCCCATAAAAGTGCCTTTAAAAACAATAAATAATAATCCTGGTATTATTGCCAAAGCAAGTTTTGGTTTTGGTGATGTAAATGCCTGTATCATTTTTAAAAAATTTCAAAAATAATTATATGAACAAAGAAGAACTTATTGCTCAGCTAAAAGTAATTATAAAGCCGTACACAACAAATACGGAAGCTTATGACAATCTTACCGAAGAAACAGATTTTATTAACGATTTAAGTATAAACTCGGCCAATCTGGTTGATATTGTGCTGGATATCGAAGAATCTTTTGATGTTGTAATCGATAATACAGATATGGAACGTATGCTTGACGTAAAAACTGCGGTAGAAATTATAGGGACAAAACTTGCCGAAAAATGATTGGTAATGATGTCATAGATATCATACAATCACGCAGGGAAAGTGATTGGCAGCGAAAAGGTTATCTCCAAAAAATCTTTACAAGCCAGGAACAAATACTGATTTCAAATGCACCAGATCCTGAAATAATGGTCTGGCTGCTTTGGAGCATGAAAGAAGCGGCGTATAAAATTTATAACCGCCAAACCAAAATCAGAGCGTATATTCCTCAAAAATTGATTTGCTCAGTCATATCGCTACATCACGATTATAGTATTGGTACCGTCAATTGTGAGGGGAATATCTACTATACAAAAACAATTATTTCTCCAGAAACTCTTCATACAATTGCTGTAAAATCTTTAGAGGATTTAAAAAAAGTGATTGAAATCGAAAATAAAGACATTATTAAGGACAATAATGGGATTCCGTATTTAACTTTGTTCCATTCAAATACATTTCAGGACGTTTCTATTAGTCATCACGGCAGATTTCAAAAAGTGGTAACCATTCAATCCTCTTTTTAAAAATATTTAAGATTTTTCCTCTGTTTATATATTTTTAAAAAACTCCCAGAATATTAAAACATGGGAATTATATAAATAAAAAACGAAATTATATAAATGTAAGATTAGTGATGACTTTACATTTATAAAAATTAATTTATTTATGTCTTAATTTCTCTACAATTTCTTAACAAAGGCTTGTTTTGTCGTGACAAGCCTTTTTTAACCCTTACAATCAAATAACTATGAAAAAAATCTTACTATTGCTCTTGTATCTTTTAATATACTGCAAATAACTTTATGGAGACTTATCAATCCTGTTAGTTATCCTATTCAAACATTTAGTATCCCCCTTTACACCCGAACAATACAAATAATTACGATCATGAAATATAAAAATATCCTGCAAATTGATGACGATTATGATGATTGTGATTTTTTTTTAGAAGCTCTTGAAGAAGTTTCTACTGCCGCTTATACTGCAATTCATAACCCTATACAAGCTTTACACCAACTTAGCAATAACGAAATTCATCCTGATCTTATTTTTCTTGATATCAATATGCCCATTATGACAGGAATAGAACTATTAGAGGAAATCAAGAAAAAAGATACCATAAGTGATATACCTATTATTATATTTTCGACTTCGATAACAACCGAAATAAAAAATAAAATTAAACTTCTGGGTGCTGCTGATTATTATACAAAGCCAAATGATTTTGGTAAATTAAAAACCCTTCTAAAAGATCTGATACTAAAAAAGACCTGATTTACAGGTCTTTTGGTAGTAATAGAAAAGCAACTTTATGGTTCCAAAAACATTAATTTGGTGTTGTTGGACTTGTTGAAACAGAATCTCTACGAGTTGTAGTACTTGTACTTTTCTTTTTAGTCATAGGATCTTTTTGTGTTTCTGACTTATGAGTCGTTGATTTTTTTTCAGTCCCTGTTTTAGTAGTACGATTATGAGTAATCGTATCAGACTGCGTTTTTGTCTTTTTACTCGACTTAGGAGTTTCCTGCGCAGTGGCAAAACTTACGATGCCAATCATGGCAATTGTTACAAATAAATTTTTCATAATATTGATTTTTAAGTAATTAAACATTCTTAAATTGTTATATCACAAATTTTAAAAACATTCAAAACAAAAATTTACATTTTTAAGAATAACTTCTTACAATATTTCCATTTTCACTAATTCCTTACTTTTAATACTAAAAAGACTTCTTATCTTTGACTTAAATAAATAACATACATGAAACTTCCTGAAACCAAAGAACCACAAAAAACAAAACAGGATTTTCCCGTAGTCGGCATTGGAGCATCTGCCGGTGGATTAGATGCTTTCAAAAAATTACTTCGGGAAATCCCTAAAGATTCCGGTATGGCATATGTGATCGTACAGCATTTATCGCCTGAACATTCCAGTAATTTAACCGAAATACTATCGCAATACACAGAAATTCCGGTTCACGAGATTATCAACGATATTAATCTTGCTCCTGACCATATATATGTGATTCCGGAGAATAACAATTTAATTGCCGAAGACGGAGTTCTAAAATTACACACAAGAACCCGTGCCGAACGTAAAAATGCTACAATAGATATTTTCTTTGACTCACTGGCTCAAATTCATACCACATTTGCAATAGGTGTAATTTTATCCGGAACTGCTTTTGACGGAACGTACGGTTTAAAAAAAATAAAAGAACTTGGCGGTTCAACAATTGCACAAGATCCTGATACAGCAGCTTTTAAAGGAATGCCACAAAGTGCTATTGATGCCGATGTCGCAGATTTTGTACTGGCTCCGGAAGCTATACCGGAACAACTATTGCAAATACATAAAAGCTATACCATTAATTATGCTTATACCGAAGAAGAGCATATTCCTAAAGGTGAAGAAGAAACTTTGCAGCAAATCCTGAATCTTGTTTTTTTAAGAACAGGAAATGATTTTCGTCATTACAAACAACCAACAATCAGAAGAAGAATTGCCAGAAGAATGGTGGTTGTTCGCAGGGAAACACTTCAGGATTATTATAATTTATTACGAAATGATAAAGCCGAACAGGGAGCATTATTCAATGATTTCCTGATTCCGGTTACGTACTTTTTTCGTGATACTAAATTTTTTGACTCTTTACCAAGTATTATATTTCCGCAATTAATTCAAAATACGGTAAACAATAATCTGCGCATTTGGGTTGCAGGATGTGCGACTGGTGAAGAAGCGTATTCACTTGCGATCAGCATTCATGAATATCTGGTTGAAAAAAGTAATAAAGATATAAAGGTTCAAATTTTTGCTTCGGATCTTTCCGAAAAATGTATTGCACAAGCACGAGCAGCCATTTACTCTGCTCAGGATATCCAACACGTTTCTCCGTCAAGGCTTCAAAATTATTTTACAAAACGTGATGGGCATTATCACATCAATAAAGTAATCCGTGACTTGTGTATTTTTGCGGTACACAACTTTATTAAAGATCCGCCTTTTGCGACAATTGATCTTATTTCATGCAGAAATGTCCTGATTTATTTTGATCCGTTTTTACAGAATAAAGTTTTGAGTTCCTTTCATTATTCCCTTAAGGAAAAAGGAATATTGTTTCTTGGAAAATCTGAAACGATTGTCAACGCGCCCAATTTATTTGATCCGTTAGGGAAACAAATAAAAATATATACCCGCAAGTTTGCTGCAACCCGTTATGTTCCGGAAGCATTCAAGCCTGCCAATATTAATTCACGGGAGAAAACAGATCTTGAAGATAAAAAAACATTGCCTGAAACTGATTTCAGAAAAATTGCATCAGATATTTTATTCCTAAAATATACTCCTGCAAGCGTTATTATAAACGACCATCTTGAAATTGTTCATTTTCACGGAGATACAAGTTCGTTTTTATTGCCATCACCGGGAAAACCAAATTTTAATATTTTAAAAATGGCTCGTGAAGGGATTAGCTTTGAACTTCGCAACGCAATTTTGAAAGTAAAAAAAGATAAAAAAAGTGTATTAAAAGATAATATTACCGTTAAGGATCAATCCTATCTTGCCTCTTTTGAGGTGGTTTCTATCCCGAATGATGAGGAACATTTTATGGTTCTTTTTTATAAAAAACCGCTTCCTGATCAGGATGAAGATCTGAAATCAAAACGAAAAAAGACAGATCTGATTCGTATTGATGAACTTGAAAATGAATTAGCTCAATTACGCGAAGATATCAAGCGTGTAACCGAGGAACAGCAAACAGCGTTTGAAGAATTACAAACCACAAACGAAGAATTATTAAGCAGCAGTGAAGAATTGCAGGCGATGAATGAGGAACTGGAAACATCAACAGAAGAACTTCAGTCGAATAATGAAGAATTAATGTGCGTAAACGATGAATTACTGGATCGTCAGGAACAATTGATTTCGATGAGAAATTATTCTGAATCGATTTTTAAAACCATTCGCGAACCTTTATTAATTATCGATAAAGACTTTTTTGTAAAAAGTGCCAATCCGTCTTTTTATAAATATTTTGAAACTACCGATAAGGAAACCGAAGGTTATTCGTTATTCGAAATAGGTGATTGCCAATGGGATATTCCCGAATTCAGGAATTTGATTACCAAAATGCTGGGTGAAAAAACATCTATAGAAGATTTTAAAGTCGATACAACCTGCAAAGGAATTGGCAAAAAAATTATGATGGTGAATGCGCGACGAATTATTGATGCTAAACCCACCGGAATGATTTTACTGGCGTTAGAAGATATTACTGATATAATTGCTGCTAATGAATTACTGACCATAAAAAATGCAGAGCTGGAAACCCACAACGAACAATTAGAAACGTTTAGCGCTGCAGCAAGCCATGATTTACAGGAACCGCTGCGTAAAATTCATATGTTTTGCAAACGTGTTATTGATAACGAACCGGATATATCCGAAAACAGTAAACACAATCTGGAACGAATGTTATTTGCAGTGACCAATATGAGTCAGTTAATTGCTGACCTGATTGAATATTCGCGCATTAACTTTATAGAAAAAGAATTCAAAAAAACAGATTTGAATCTGCTTTTGAAAAAAACGCTTTCGGATATAAAAGATACAGTTCTGGAAAAAAATGCTGTAATAACAGTTTTGCCTTTTCCTCAATTAGAAATAATTCCGTATCAAATCCAGCAGCTTTTTCACAATCTGATTCTAAACGCTATAAAATATACCAAAGAAGGCGTAATTCCAGAAATCAAAATAGATACGCAACAACCATCTACAGATGAAATACTAGAAATTGGTGGAAATAAGGAACTCAATTATGTAAAAATCTGCGTTACGGATAACGGAATTGGTTTTGATCAACAATATGCAGAAAAAATATTTAATCCGTTTTTTAGATTACATAATAACGACCAATATAACGGCAGCGGCCTTGGATTAACACTTGTCAAGAAAATTGTTTTAAATCATGAAGGATTTATACAAGTAAGCAGTAAAATTAATCATGGCACTACATTTTGTATTTATTTGCCTTTATAATCAAAAAAAAAGATACCAAAATGGTATCTTTTTTTTTACTCTTTAATTGTAACTGCCTTAATCTCTATTTTATTATACTGGGCAATTGATGTTGGTTCACTCCAATAATCGATAATTGTTTTTATAACTTCCTTAAATTTTTTATAATCAAAAGGTTTTACAAAATAGCTGTGAGTGGGCAAAGAATACGGATCTATTACAAAACTCTGTTCAAAAAGTGTCGTAAAAAACAGGTACGGACAATTGAACAGCGTTCCTACTCCATTATCATCTGTATTCGTTTCCATCACCTTATAATTGATCACATTCAGCAATACAATATCTGAGAAAACCAAAAATGGCTTAATTTGATGACGAATCATATAATTGCAAGCTGTTTCGGCAGTATTAAAATAAATAATAGGATTGTCATAGTTTAATTCCGAAAATATTTCAATAAATAACTTACGATCTTCCTGTTTATTCTCTATTATTACAATGGGTCCTTTTTTATTCATGGTCAATCATTTTAAAATTCCTATTCATAATGTGAGTTTTAAACCCTCAAAATTCTATGTAAATATTTCAAAATTTAGCCAAAAACTACTTACAAAATCTTCTGTTGCGCTTATATAATTTTCATTTGGGAATTTTTATTGTTAATATTTTAAATTATTGCCCACGGGTTTTACGGATTAAACTGGTTTGCACAGGTTTTTTTTTATTCTGTGTATTTTTTGCCACTCCCGATGGCTATCGGGATTCTAGAATCTGGACGAATTAAATTATTGCCCGCGGGTTTTGCGGATTTTTGTCATCCGAGGAACGAGGAATCTCATTAAGTAGCTCCGCACAGATAAGTGACAATCTTTGTCGAGTTCTGCGCATTTTGTCATTCCGAGGAACGAGGAATCTCATTAAGTAGCTCGACAATGTGAAATAACCTTTTGCGGAGTTTCTTGCGTTTCCTTCGACTCCGCTCAGGATGACACTCTTTGTCAAAATAAAAATCTGCAAAATCTGCAAAATCTGCGAGAAATAAAAACCCAAATCGGTTATAAAAAAGATTTGTTTAATATAGAAATCTGGATGATAATGACTGTGGTTGTTTTATGTAAAATGAAAGTTTCTTTTACCCTGGTTTAAAACTTTGACAAAGATTTGTGGCAACAAAAAGAATTCGTGAAAATTCGTGAAATTCGTGGCAAACATTTTTTAATCATTTTAATCATGTCAATCTGTGGCTATTATTATAATCTCAGTTAATTCATTACTAGCAAAAAACTAATATGCTGATAATTATATAAGTACTCGTTTAAATTTTATAATTAAATATGATATGTTCAGACTAATTTTAACTTAATCTTTTAGCATTCAATTAAATGAATGTACAGATTACTTTACTATTTATTAATTTAATATCTAATATTATGAACACTTCAAACCAAAAAAACAGCGGCACTACAGGTGCAAAATCCTCAGACAAAAAAACAAGTACTTCTAAAGGTACTGAAAAGTCTAGCGATACTAAAAAATCGACAGGAAACAAAAAGTAAACCTTTAAATCATTACATATGATAACAGGAAACAACAACGGAAATTACGGTCGGGAAGACCGTAATTTTTATCATCCGGAAGACGATATCCGTCAAAACTCTGATAAAAGAGAAAATGATATTTATGCTGCAAATCAAAACAATAATGAAAGTTATGTAGATGAATATCAAAAAAGTATTGACGAAGGTTTTTCTGATGATGATCAAATTTTAAATGACGACGAAGATTTCACTGCGGAAGAAGAGGAAGAGGATTTAGACGATGAATTCTCAAACGCTTTAGACCGTGATACCTTTGAAGAAGATGAAGATCTCGATGAAGGTTTTGACGAAAACGATAATCTGGACGAAGATCTTGATGAAGATGATGATCTGGACGAAAGCGATTTAGATGATGATCTTGTTGAAGATTATGACGAAAATGATCGTGAACCGGACAGTTTAACCAGTAATAATTCAAGAGACGAACTGGATCGGGAATATGATATTGATCAGGATCTTGAAGAAAAAGATCCCGTAAATAATCCCAGAAAGTTTTAAGCGCTTTGCTTTATAAAATAAACCATTCGCTGCGGCAATGGTTTATTTTATTTTAACTCAAATCCCATATTACTTTTTAACCACAAATTATAAAGCTATAAAAAACAATTACTTATGGATATTTATATTTTTATACAGCTCCTGATAGTTTCAATTGCAGCAACATCAGCAATGACATTATTTAGTTATGCGGCATCGGCGAGTTTTCGCGAATTGTACAAAGAACCTGTTTTACTCACCTTTATGCTCACCAAATTAAATATTGAAGTACAACCCAAAGCAAAAGCTACTTTAGCGTGGTTACTGCATTATTTTATAGGCCTGTTATTTGTACTTGCCTATTATTATTTATGGATAAAGGACATTTTGCCGGTTTCGTTTAAGCGGCTTTTTATTGGGGTTTGTCAGCGGAATAATTGGCATTATTGGCTGGATGATTATGTTTAAATTAAGCAATCATCAACCTCAAATCGATTTCAAAGGTTATTATTTTCAGTTGCTTCTCGCCCATATTATTTTCGGACTTGTTGCAACCGTTGTTTACCACCTTTCATTAACCATTTTAATACTTGTAAAAGCGTATGTCACTGTCTAAATACAATCAGAAAAGAGATTTTAAACAAACCAAAGAACCTAAAGGAAAAGTGGAAAAATCAGTAAGCAAATTGATATTTGTGGTGCAAAAACACGCCGCATCACATTTGCATTATGATTTTAGGCTTGAAATGGATGGCGTTCTCAAAAGTTGGGCAGTTCCTAAAGGTCCATCTATGAATCCGGATGATAAACGCCTGGCAATGATGGTGGAAGATCATCCTTACAGCTACAAAGATTTTGAAGGTACAATTCCGGAAGGAAATTATGGTGCCGGAAATGTCATTGTTTGGGATAACGGAACTTATACGCCCGATGAACCTACGGAAAATCCGGAGAAAAAATTATTGGCGGATCTTTACAAAGGACATTTAAGTTTTATTCTAAAAGGAAAAAAACTTAAAGGAGAATTTTCGTTGATAAAATTAAGGGGCAAACAGGAAAATGCCTGGTTATTAATCAAAAAACAAGATTCGGACGCAGCTAAAACTGATATTCTGAAAAAAAATAAATCGGTTATATCCGAGCGATCATTGGAAGAACTGGAAAAAAATTCTAAAAAAGCAGCAGAAAAAACAAAGCAAAAATCAGCAGCAATAATTGAAGATGAATCTGATGATGAAGTCGAAGACGAAAAACCTTCAAAAAAAAGAAAGTCTTCGGCCATTGAACCTGCCACTTTTATAAAACCAATGCTGGCGAGTATAAAAGAAAAACCTTTTGATGATGCAGACTGGGTTTTTGAAAATAAATACGATGGATATCGTGCCGTTTCTGTAATTAATACTACTGAAGTACAATTGTTTAGCAGAAATGAACTATCTTTTAATTCCAATTTAAAACCCATTGTCGATGAATTGAAAAAAATAGATCACATTGCGGTTTTAGATGGCGAAGTTGTGGTGGAAGATGAAAACGGAAAAGCGAATTTTCAGTTGCTTCAAAACTACATCAAAACAGGTTTGGGCCATTTAAAATATTATGTTTTTGACCTTTTAAATTTAGATGGAAATAATGTAGCCGATTTGTCTTTACTGGAAAGAAAGGAATTGCTCAAAATCCTGTTTAATAAATATGATTTTACCAATATTTTTTATTCGGAACATACTGTAGGAAAAGGAATTGAACAATTTGAACTTGCGATAAAAAATAAAAGCGAAGGTATTATCGCAAAAAAATCCGACAGTACTTACACGCCTAACAGAAGAAGCAATGAATGGCTGAAAATTAAAATTTCAAATGCCGAAGAAGCAATTATCATTGGCGTAACACAGCCTAAGAATTCGAGAAAATATTTTGGCGCAATTCTGCTTGGACAATATTATGGCAAACGCCTTCAATATATAGGCAAATGCGGAACGGGTTTTACAGAAGCAACGCTCAAGGAATTGTACGTAAAACTGGAACCTTTGTTTGTGAGTGAATCTCCGCTTAGCGAAAAAATCACCATTAAAGATGACATTCAATGGGTAAAACCAAAGTTGGTCAGTCAGATAAAATACTCAGAATGGACCAATGACAAACATTTAAGACATCCTGTTTATCTGGGTTTACGAATTGATAAAAAGGCTTCGGAAGTTTTTGTGCCTTCGAATATTAAAATGGAAACTTCGGCTAAAGAGAATAAAAAAGAGGCAGGAAAAGAGATGGAGGAAAAGATTCAAAAAGAGCCAAGAGGAAAGAGTAAAGAAGAGGCAGGAAAAGAGATGAAAGAAGAAAAAACTATTACTGAAAAACCAACAAATAAAATGGAAAATGATTATGATTTAAAAATTGGGAAAACCACTTTGCATCTTACCAATCAAAACAAGGTTTATTTTCCGGACGATAACATTACAAAGGGCGAAATTGTGCAATATTACAATGAAGTTGCTGATTTGATTTTGCCATATTTAAAGGATCGTCCGCAATCAATGAACCGCTTTCCGGGCGGAATCAAAGGTCCTAGTTTTTATCAAAAAGATGTAGATGTGGATAAGGTTCCGGAATGGCTTAAAACCAAAAAAATATTTTCAGAATCAAATGATGAATATTTAGATTACCTGATTTGCAACGATAAACCAACGTTACTTTATATGGCGAATTTAGGCTGTATTGAAATGAATCCGTGGAATTCGACTATCAAACATGTTGAAAATCCGGATTGGATGGTAATTGATATTGATCCTGAAAAAGATGATTTTGCAGAGGTTGTAAAAACGGCTTTAAAGGTAAAAGAAGTTCTGGACGAACTTGAAACCGAATGTTATTGTAAAACTTCGGGCGCAACGGGATTGCATGTTTATATTCCGCTTGGCGCGCAATATGATTATGATTCGATTAAAATTTTTGGTGAATTATTAGCAACCGAAATCCAATCGCGTTTACCGGAAACAACTTCTTTAGAACGAAGTATCAAGAAAAGAAACCATAAAATATACATTGATTACTTGCAAAACCGACGCGGACAAACGCTTGCAGCTCCATATTCTGTAAGACCAAAACCGGGTGCAACAGTTTCAACGCCATTAGAATGGGACGAAGTAAATTCGAAATTGCATCCGTCACAATTTACTATTAAAAATGTGATGAAACGTTTTGAGAAAAAAGGTGATTTATGGCAGCCTGTTTTAGGAAAAGGTGCTAATATTAAAAAGATATTGCAAAAGCTGGAAAGCAAAAGTCTGGATTAAGAAGATTTCTTCTTATCCAGACTTGCTTTTAACATTGCCATTAAGTCGTCGCTTTGTTTGTGAACGACTTTTAATTTTGGAGCCGCTTGCTTTTTGCCTTTGGCTTTATTTTTAATAATCTGCAAAAGCTTCGCAGTATATTCGTCTTTATAAGCGCTGATATCAAATTTCTCTGTTAACTGATCGATTAATTTCTCTGCCATATCCATTTCTTTGGTCGCTTTTTTAGAAGCCGGAGGAAGTTTTAACTCATTTGGATCTCTGATTTCCTGTTCAAATCTAATTCTGTTTAACAAAATCACATTTTTATACGGTTTTAAAATTGCCAGGCTTTCTTTGTTTCTTAAAACAAAACTCGTCACGCCTACTTTTCCGGATGCTTCAAGCGCATCTCTGAGCAAAGCATAAGCATTCATGGCGCCTTTGTCAGGTTCCAGATAATAAGGTTGTTCGTAGTAAATACTATTGATTTCTTTTTCTAAGGCAAAACTCTGAATTGCGATTGTTTTTGTTTTTTCAGCATCTGCAGCTTGAAAGTCAGCATCTTCAAGAATCACATACTTATCATCAATTTTATAGCCTTTTACAATATCGCCGTAAGCGACTTCTTTACCGGTAGTTTCGTTTACCCTTTTGAATTTGATATTTGAATGATCGTTTTCATCCAGCATATCCATGTCGATATTGCTTTCCTGCACGGCAGAAAATATTTTAATGGGAATATTTATTAACCCAAAACTAATTGATCCTGTCCAAATTGATCTCATGATTTATATATTTAGATAGTTTAATTTCCTTCAACCCATTTCAAAGCTTTATTGAAAGCCAGTTTTTTAAATCCGCGGAATTCTCCGGTTGTATTAAATGTAAATCCATCACCAAAATTCGCATCATCAGAATCTGAAACAATGGCAATTCGGTTCCAATTCTCAAACTGTTTTAATCCGAGGACAGCATCCTGCAACCACGAATTTTCGGTAAAATTTTGAATGTCGGTATCTAATGCAAATAAAAAATTGATTCCGTTTGATTGTTTCGACAAACCTTCGATTTCCGGCAATACAACATTTTTAAAATCAGCAGTTGTTACCTGACCAAGCGCTCTAAAAGCAATTAAATTATTTGCTGTTTCTATTTTATGTATCATAACAATTGGTGTTGAATTATTAAATTAAAAATGAATCATTTCATTCATTTACAGAACATTAAAATTAATCCAGTTATGAGTTGATAATTTTACACGATTCCTGAATGTTCTTATAAAACTTCAATAGTAAAATTTAAATTTCAGCGGGATTATATTATAGAAATCACGCATTTATTTTCGGGATTAAATATTTATAAAACGATTTTCCATTCAAATTTAAAGTTCCAGAGGAATGATATATTTATAGAAAATAAAAATAATTAGAAAAGAACCCCAGCGGGGTGAAATATTTATAGAATGGTGTATTTATAAAACGATTTTTCGTCAAAATTTAAATCCCAGAGGGATGTAATATTTATAGAATGATGTATTATAGAAAATAAAAAATCAATGCAAAGAACCCCATCGGGGTGAAATATTTATGAATGATATATTTATAAAAAAAATGAAACGATATGAAAGAATCCCAGCGGGGTGAAACATTTATAGAATGATATATTTATAAAAACGATTTTCCATTCAAATTTAATCCCAGAGGGATGAAATATTTATAGAATGATGTATTTATAGAAAATAAAAAATCAATGCAAGGAACCCCATCGGGGTGAAATATAAAATTACCATAATAATTATGTCGGCTATAAATATATGTCGCTCCGCTGGAGCTGATCATGCATGTCAATATAAATTTTCTATAAATATATCGCTCCGATGGAGCTAATTTTAATGTATATCATTTGATGGTTACAAATATGTCGCTCCACTGGATGCTATAAATATGTCGCTCCGCTGGATGCTGTAAATATGTCGCTCCACTGGATGCTATAAATATGTCGCTCCGCTGGAGCTGATTATGCATGTCAATAATATTGAATTTCTATAAATATATCGCTCCGCTGGAGCTGATCTTATTGCGAATAACCGGATGGCTATAAATATGTCGTTCTGATGGATGCTATAAATATATCGCTCCGTTGGAGCTAGACAAATAAAATAAATTCCATAAAAAAGCTCCAAAATCTGTGATTTCAGAGCTCTAATAATTAATCCTTTATATAATTTATTTTTTTGCTGTTGCAGCTTCTTCAATAATTTTAAGTACTTCTGTTGGGTGTGAAAGCATTACAACGTGGCTTGCTTCGATTTCGGTTGTTTTAGCATTGGCTCTTTTTGCCATAAATCTTTCTAAATCCGGGCTGATTGCTTTGTCGCTTTTTGCTAAAATGTACCAGCTTGGTTTAGTTTTCCATGCCGGAGTTCCGCTTTTATCTCCAAAAACACCTTGCGCTGCGGGAGTTTGTGTGGCGAAAATCAAGTTTTGGTCTTTCTCTTTTAAATCCTGTGCAAAAACAGTTTTCACGCCTTCTTTAGACAAATAAAGAAAACCATCAACAGGCTCTAAATAATTACTAAGCGTAACCGCGGGACCTTGTACAGATAAACTTGGAAGTGTTTCTCCTAAATCAGGAACCAAAGCCGCAACATAAACCAAGCCTTTTACTTTAGGATCGTTTCCGGCTTGCGTGATCACAAAACCTCCCCATGAATGACCTACTAAAATCACATCTCCTTTTGCTTGTGTAATCGCTCTTTTTGTAGCAGCAACATCATCTGCCAATGAAGTTACTGGATTTTGAACCGAAATTACCGGATATCCTTTTGCTTGTAAAGCGACAATTTGGTTTGAGAATGAAGATCCGTCAGCCCAGATTCCGTGAACAAAAATGATCGTTGGTTTATTTGATTTTGTTTCTTGTGAATACATTGTAATGGTACTAAAAGATACCAAAAGTGCGAAAGCTAAAATTTTAATTGTTTTCATTTTTTAATTTATTTAGTGTTTATTGAATTTATAATTATGGCAGAATCGCCATTTTTTGTTTGAGCATTATTTCAATTTGGCTATGATTACCAATTGTATCTTTTTTGATTTGCATTGCATTTCCTTCAAATTTCTCCTAGTTTATATTTTCTTTTCCGGAAACGGCTTCGACTATTTCGACCGAAATTAATTTTCCCGGAATAATTGCTCCAATCCAGTTCGGATCTGATTTTTGGTGCCATGTAATCCAGACTAATTTTTCGCCTTTTTGCATTTGTAAACCATTGGTTTTTATTCGTTGTATTGCTTTGGGGTTTCCGTACAATAATGCAGTTGTATGTTTTTTAGTATTGATGGAAGAATTAATGACTTTTAAGCCTGAAACCTTGTTCAGTAATGCATCCGGAAGTGACGCTTCATTATTTAAAGCCGTTTGATTTTCTTTATCCGAACAGGCAAAAAGAAAAAACAAACCAATGATTCCTGTAAAATAAACTATCGTTTTCATAATTATTGACGTATTGGAAGCGTGAATACATAATCGTTTTTCTCCATTGGCTGATGGCAATTCATACATTCGATAACAAAATTGGCATTTTTGCCATACGGAACCATTGCAGGAGTTTTAAAGCGGGAAAATCCCCAACCGTTTGTTTTCTGGTATTTCTTATCATCTTTAACCATAAATTCTACTTGTTTAAAAGCACCTTGAGAAATATTTCCGTCTTGATCTTCAATTTCCTCAAATGCCGCTTTTGCTAAAATAGAGCCGTTTGGCCACGGACTAATTTTCTTTTCCTTAATCGCTTTCATCGCAATATCATTCCCGAAAATAATTCGCATTGTTCCATTATCCACTCGTTGCGTTGTACTTATCACAGCCCAGTTTTTATAATCGGCGATATAAGCAATTCCGTTAGGCGCTTTAGGTATTTGAGCTGTTTTTTGAGCTTTATTTATAGCTTCGGCCTGATGATTTAACGCTTTTATTTTTGAAGTATCCTGAGGTTTATTATTCACTCTGAGGCTCCATATATAGTTTTGAAGTACTTTGATGTCCTTTTGAGACAATTTAGCCTGAGGATGTGCCAATGTATAACTCGCTAAAGGCATTGCTCCCTGAGAAATCTGGTTGATGGATTCCCACAGTTTTGCTTTTTGATCTGCCGGAGACAATTCATCCCATTTAGAAAAATTAAGTCCGCTCCTTCCCTCTTTTATATGTTGTGCAACCAACCATGAAACCGGAACTATTTTATCGTACCAACTTAAATTAGTTTGGTTGGAATGACAATCGTAACAAGAATTTTTTAGAATGGTTTGTACTTCATGTGGCACTTTTACATCTCCGGTAACTGGTGGATTTATAATAACAGGACGAAAAAATTGCATTGCTAAAACAACTCCAAACAAAATTACTAATGAGATTATGATTGCTCTTTTTTTATACCGTTGCGGCTTTTTCATAGGATTACTTTTTATTTAATTTAGAATGACTTTTTCAATTATTATCCAATATATACTTGGGAAATTCAAATCTTTTCAGGTAAAAATGTTATCTGTCTAAAAATTTATAGTGCAAATAAAGACATGGAAAGCGCCTGAAATCAAAGAAAAGTGCGCGAAAGGGAAAAAATGAACTTAAAAGGGAATAAATAGAATGGAAAGAAATTTTGATTATCAATTTCTAAACTTATTATTAATTAAATTTGGCTCACAAATAGAAAATTTTCCCATGAAAAAAGACAAACTTTATCTTTTTACATTTTTATCATTACTTGTTGTCGTTTATATCTGCGGATATTTTAGTATGAATTATTTGGTAAGTTTAAGTGCGGAACAATTTCTAAAAATTCAGATTGAGTCGAGTAAAAGAGAAGCCAAAGAAATGGCGAATTTGATTTCGTATCAGGCACAACAGAATCCTGACAGAAAGGTAATCATTAATAACGTACAAAGCAGCATTGAAAAAACCGACACGCAAACGGGGTTTATTTGTATGTTTGACCAAACTGGGAAAGAAGTATGCCATCCTGATCCGGCAAGAATTGGCGCAATGACGCTTCCTAATGAATCGTACATTTCTAAGACGCATAATGAAGTAAATCCTGAAGATTTTTACAACTATATAAAAAATAAAACCGAAGGCGGCGGCATCAGGCGTTTTAGCAATCCTGATCACGGAACGGAAATTATCTATTTGTATCCCGTTAAAAATACCGATTGGATTATTGCCTCACATGCCAACATAAAAAGCATTAACGATCAGGTACAAAACCTGAAATTTTACTTTATTCTCGTTTATATAAGTACCGGAGCTTTGATTGTTTTGCTTTCTTTTTTTATGATTCGCCTTTTCGGAAGTCGGTATGAGAGAAAACTCGAAGAGAAAAATGAAAATCTGGTTAATGAAGTTTTAAGTTTATCAAAACTCAATTATGATTTGACAAATTATAAATCAAAACTGGAATTAAACGAGCAAATTAAAACTCCGGAAACTTCGGTTCTTCCTTCGAATAAAAAAAGAATCCTGACGCATTTGAAAAACGAAATTGTCACGCTCGAAATTGACCAAATCGCTTATATCTACATGGAAAACACAATCACTTACGTGAAAGATGTAAACGGAAAAGTGTCGACGAGCAACAGCAGTTTAGATGAAATTTACAGCGATTTAGACAACACAATATTTTTTAGAGCAAACAGACAATTTATTCTTGCCATAAAATCAATTGATAAAATCCTCAAATACGGTAATAATCAGCTGAAAATTGAAGTTGTTCCAAAATCAGCAATTGATGTGATTATTAGTAAAAATAAAGCCGCAGAGTTTAAAGCATGGCTGAATAAATAGCAAGGAAATTAAATTGCAATAAACCTAACAGGTTTTATCCCGAGGCTTCGGGACTGTTAGGTTTGTCAAAGATTACCAACATATAGTTCGTAATGAAACAAATTCTAAATTTAAAAAAATCTTTTAAATCGCTTCAATCAGTGGCTATTATTTAAAATAGATTATACTTTCCTGCCATAAAGCAAAAGCCTTTTAAACGAATATATCGCGGGAAGTTTCGGGAAATGATCTGCTATTCTTTCCTTATACGTTTTAATAAAAAGCTCTTTCTCCTTGCCTTCCAATCGTTCTATGTACGGAATCAATGCCGAACCCGATATAAAATTATAAAGCGTCTCATGATCGTTTGCAATTATAGGATACACCTTTTGCAGCATCTGAATATTTTCAAGTCCGCCATCAAAAAGAATTTGTGCATATTCGTCAATACTCAAAACCGGAGAATCTCTTTTGTAACCTTTTAGATAAGTTTTAAAAGGTTCTTCGTTAGCTAATTCTAACAAGATTTTATTCAGTTTATTTTCCGGCTGAACAGGCATTTGTACCGCAAATTGCCCTTTAGAATTCAGCACTTCCAGCAATTTTGCAAATATAGTTTCATGATTATCCGACCATTGTAAAGCGGCGTTACTAAAAATCAAATCCCATTTTTCTGCGGACGCAATTGTTTCTTCGGTAGTTGCTTTTCTAAAATGTAAATTATCAGTTTCCAAAGCCTTAGATTGTTCCAGCATTTCTGCCGAAGAATCAACACCCAGAAAATCAGCTTCCTTGAATTTATCTGCTAAAATAGCCGTTTGTTCACCCGTTCCGCAACCTAAATCAATAGCTTTCATTCCGTTTACGGGTTCAATAAAATCAGCCAAATCATAAAATGGCTGATACCGAATATTTTTAAACTTATTATAAATTTCAGGATTCCAGGGCATTTGTAAGTCTTTTAGATTTTATATTTTGATCATAAAAAGTTGGTGATCAAAATAAAATTGGGTTACTATTGACTAAGATACGGAATATTGTATTTCAAAAATTATCTATGGATTTTTTTGTTTTTGCTGGCGCGATCGCCCCTTCATAAACCTAAGTATATATTTTAGATAAGCTTTGATGTGTAAACTTTTTCAGGAAGAGAAACGGTTTATTCGCAAGAGCGGAGTGATTTTCTATGTGGAACTTCTAATACTATTTCTCTCTTCGATCAAAATGACAAAAGCAACACGTATAAATACGGTTTTTAGTGAATGCATCATCTATCGTGGTAACTCGCCCAATTTCATAAGCTTTAAAAATGAAATTAATACTATATTTTTGTGTCAATCATAATGAGTATTTACGACATTCGAACCCATGACAAAAACAATTGCAACCGTTTATTTTTACATTCCGCAACAAGTCACACTTCTGGATTTGAGTGGCGTTTTGCAGGTTTTTCAGGAAGCGAAACTTTTGGGTTTTGAGTACGGGATTAACTTTATAAGCAGTACAACTTCTGTGATTTGTTCGTCGGGGTTAGAATTAGCTTCGCTGACGCATTTTTCAAAAGTAAATCCGCAGGAAAATGACCTTGTTTTTATTTCGGGATTCAGCACGCATCAAATTGATCTTGATAGCGAAGATGCTTCTTTTTTTACGTGGCTTCGGCAAATAAATGCCAATCAAACTACGATTTGCAGTATTTGTTCTGCCGCTTTTCTTTTGGCGAAAGCCGGACTTTTAAACCACAAAGAATGTACGACGCACTGGAAACTGGTCGATAAACTTAAAAAGGAATATCCGCTTGCAAAAACTCAAAATAATACTTTATTTACGCAATCCGGAAATATTTATACAAGCGCGGGAATTATAACGGGAATCGATCTCGCTTTGCATATTATTGAGGAACGACACGGCAAGGAAACTGCGGCGACAATTGCCAAAGAAATGGTGGTTTATAAACGAAGACGCGGAAATGACGAACAGGAAAGTGTTTATTTGCAAAACCGAAACCATCATGACGAGAAGATTCACATCATTCAGGATTGGATTATTTCGAATTTAGATAAAACTTCTACCATAGATTTTCTGGCTGAATTAGTGCACGTGGGTCCAAGAAATCTGACCCGAATTTTCAAGAAACAAACGGGAATCACTATCGCCGAATATCGAACGAAACTGAGAATCGAAAAAGCGAAAAGTCTGCTTATGAATTCCGATTATAAAATTGAGCATATCGCCCATTTGTGCGGTTACAAAACTTCTAAACAATTAAGGATTCTTCTTGAAACTCATCTTGATGCATTGCCCAGCGCTATTAAAAATAAGCTGTCTTAAAACGACTATCTTTTGTCCTTTTTTGGTTGTTATTACAAAAGTACATTTGTAATGATAAAAACGTTGAGTTGTTTTTAACCCATAGAAACATAGATTTTTTCTTAATTTAAATAGGTATTTCACTTACTTAAAACATAGTTGATTATTATGACGGAAATTTATTCTTCTAATATCTTCTCTTTAAAAAATTTTGGACCTGTGTTTCTATGTGTTAAAAAACAACGCCAACGAATTAGCTAACAATCTAACTTATAAAAAAATGAAACTTAGAGATCATAATGCTGCCTTAATTTTAATTGATGTTCAAAAAGGTTTTAACGAAGAAGATATTTGGGGCGGCAACAGAAATAACAAAGATGCTGAATTGAAAATGGCTAAGATTCTGGAGCAATGGAGATCGCTCGAATTGCCTGTTTTTCATATCGTTCACAGTTCTGTACATCCAGATTCGAAACTTCATGCTTCGCATCCGGGATTTGAAATCAAGGACGAAGTAAAACCTATTAATGGCGAAACGGTAATTACAAAAAATGTAAACAGCGCTTTTATAGGGACAAATTTACAAGAAAAACTGGATAATCTTAACATCAATAAACTGGTAATTGTTGGGCTTACGACAAATCATTGTGTTTCGACAACAACAAGAATGGCAGGAAATTTAGGGTTTGAAGTGTATTTAATTGCTGATGCAACGGCAACTTTTGACCGAATTGGGATCAACGGCGAAAAATTTGATTCGGAGTTAGTACATCAAATATCCCTGGCGAGTTTGCACAACGAATTTGCTCAGGTTATAGCTACTAAGACACTTCTGGAATTGGTTTGATTTTTTGAGGAGAAAAACTTTGCCACCAATTTTTACGAATTTTCGCTAATTTCTTTGTAAGACTTTATATTAAAGAAAAAGTCTGCCACAAATTACACGAATTTTCACGAATTATTTTTTTTGAGACTGCAAATAGTATTGCTTCTATCTTTTTTAATCTAAAAGATTGTAAAAAAGAAATTTTGCGAAAATTTGTGTAATTTGTGGTTAAATAATTCGCGAAAATTCGTGTAATTCGTGGCAACCTTCTTTCCTCAAAAATTCGTGACTAACTTAAATTTGTCATTCATTTTATTGACCTATATCAAACTTTTGCGTTTAAAACAACTTTAGCTTTGCTGCTCATTAAATTAAATACCAACAACACAATGATCAGCACACTAACATATCCACTGGAAAAATTTGGCTTAACAAGCACAGAACGTGTAGAAAAAGCTTTAATACATTTGCAAAACGGAAAAGGAATTTTATTAACCGATGATGAAAATCGCGAAAATGAAGGTGATCTGATTTTTTCGGCACAACATATGACGGTTCAGAATATGGCAATGATGATTCGTGAATGCAGCGGAATTGTCTGTCTTTGCCTGACAAATGATAAAGCAGATCAACTGGAATTGCCTTATATGGTGAAGGAAAATACGAGTAGTTTTCAGACTCCGTTTACGATAACAATCGAAGCTAAAAACGGTGTTACAACGGGAGTTTCGGCAGCTGACAGACTTACAACTATTAAAACGGCGTCAGCAAAAAACTCTCAGGCTTCAGACTTGGCGAGACCCGGACATATTTTCCCTTTACGTGCCAAAAACAATGGTGTTCTGGAAAGAAACGGACATACTGAAGGCAGTGTCGATTTGATGAAACTGGCGGGTTTACAGCCGGAAGCAGTTTTATGCGAACTAATGAATGAAGATGGCAGTATGGCTAAACTTGACAAAATCATTAGCTTTGCAGATCAGCACGATTTGGTAGTTTTATCTATAGAAGATATTATTTATTACCGCAAATTCGTGAGAGATTATAAATAAACGATGTTATACGAACAACTTGGTGCTTATATAAAAAATCGTATTGAGGTTTCTGATGAAGATCTCAATACGATTTTGTCCTATTTTAAACCTTTAAATCAAGGCAAAAATGATTTGTTGCTTTCGGCAGGACAAACAAGTCAGAACACTTATTTTGTTGGGAAAGGCTGTTTGAGAATCTTTTTTATCAATGAAGAAGGAAAAGATGTTACGCGATATATTGCTTTCGAAAATCAGCTTGCGACGGCATTAGTGAGTTTTATTACTAAATTGCCTTCTATTGAATATATTCAAGTGATCGAAAAATCGGAATTACTGTATATCAGTCACGAAGATTTTAATCATTTAATAAAGATTATTCCGCAATGGCGTGAATTTTATTGTCATTATTTAGAACGTGCTTATGTCAATAATACCAATCGCCTTATGTCGTTTACAACAATGGATGCTTTAGAAAGATACCAATTGTTGCTCAAAATAAATCCGGCTATTGTAAAACGATTGCCTAATAAAATTGTGGCTTCATATATTAATATTTCGCAGGAAACTTTAAGCAGATTGAAATCTAAGTTTTGATATTTCTGTAAAGATAAAACCCAATCTTGTCATCTCGACGCAGGAGAGATCACACATGCTTTGCGCAACTGTTGTCCAGTTGCTTGATGAGATTTCTCGTTCCTCGAAATGACAAAGTTTGCGGTTAATCTTTGTCAAAGTTTAAAACTTTGACAAAGATGGCAAGATTTAAATCTGCGTAAAATCGGTTTAATCCGTGTAATCCGTGGGCGAAAAACAAAGGAAAATCTTTGTCGAGTTACTTGATGAGATTTCTCGTTCCTCGAAATGACAGACTTTGCGGTTACTATGCTGAATCCAATCTTTGTCGAGCTACTTGATGAGATTTCTCCTTCGTCGAAATGACAATCTTTGTGGTTAATCCGTGGGCAAAAACCAAAATAGGCTGCCCCAAAGAGACAGCCTATTTATATTATGATTCGCAACTGCTGCAAGTAACTAAACTCGCAACCAGTTCTTTAGATACGCTTTGACTGCGTTGGTAATAAAGGCTTTTGATTCCTAATTGCCAGGCTTCTATAATCAAACGGTTTACTTCTTTAACAGGTAAATCTGATGGGATATTTAAGTTGATGCTTTGTCCCTGATCTACAAATTTCTGACGAATTGAGGCTTGCTGAATAATCTCTAACTGACTGATTTCTTTAAAGGTTTTAAATACATCTTTTTCATTCTGGCTTAACTGGCTCATGTGTTGAACGCTTCCGCCATTTAGCATGATTTCCCTCCAGACTTCCTCATTATCAAGACCTTTTTCTTCCAGTAATGTTTTAAGGTATTTATTTTTACGCATAAAATTACCTTTGCTTAATCCTGCTTTATAGTAATTACTGCTAAAAGGTTCAATTCCAGGTGAAGTTTGTCCTAAAATAGCCGATGATGAAGTTGTTGGCGCAATTGCCATTGTTGTGGTATTACGTCTTCCGTAACCTTTTAACAATTCCGGTTCGCCATAAATTCGGGCTAAATCCTGCGTTGCTTTGTCGGCTTTATCACTAATATGCTGGAAAATTTCTGTTGTTTTCATTTTGGCTTCAAGCCCTTCAAACGGAATCATATTTTTTTGTAAATACGAGTGCCATCCTAATACTCCAAGTCCAAGTGCGCGGTGTCTTTTAGCAAAACGATTCGCTGCCGAAAGGTAATAATTACCTTCTGTTTTTTCTATGAATTCCTGTAAAACGGCGTCAAGGAAAAAGATGGCCAGTTTTACGGCTTCGGTATCTTTCCATTCTTCATAAAGTTCCAGATTCATTGACGAAAGACAGCAAATAAACGATTCGTCAACGCTTGATGGCAACATGATTTCACTGCACAAATTACTGGCATTGATGCGCAGGTTTTTGTCTTTATAAACTTGTGGCTTGTTTTTATTTACGTTGTCGCTAAAAAAGATGTAAGGCAATCCTTTTTGCTGACGGCTTTCTAATACTTTTGCCCAAATTTGTCTTTTATCAGCATCGCCATCAATCATTTCCTGCATCCAGTAATCAGGAACGCAAATTCCTGTAAACAAGTTCTGGATTGGGTTTCCGATGCTTTTTATCTTCAAAAATTCTTCGATATCCGGATGATCTACGTCTAAATAAGCGGCAAATGCTCCTCGGCGAACGCCACCTTGCGAAATCGTATCCATCGTTGTATCAAAAAGTTTCATGAAACTTACCGCTCCACTACTCTTTCCGTTATCGGTTACGGCACTTCCGCGCTCGCGTAATTCGCCAAAATATCCTGAAGTTCCGCCACCAATTTTGGTTTGCATGATTACTTCACCTAATTTATGTGTAATTCCTTCGATTTCGTCCGGAACGTGAACATTAAAACAAGAAATTGGCAAACCGCGTTCTGTTCCCATATTAGCCCAAACAGGTGAACTAATACTCATCCAGCCGCGTTCGATCATTTCTACAAAAGACTCTTTTAACTCAGGTTTGTATAATCTTTTTGCCGCTGCGGTACAAATTCTGTCAATTGCACCTTCTACAGTTTCGCCTTTTAAAAGATAACCACGGTTTAAAATTTGTTCACTTTCAGAGTTTTTCCACCACATTTTATTATCTGCTTCACTTAACGGAAGGCTTTTTCCTGAAATTGTATCTATTGTATTCATAATTAACTTGCTTTTAGAAAAGGTCATTTGCGGTAATACTTTTGTCATGTTTAGTATATTCTACTGGTCTTTTTGCAAAGAAATCATCCAGACTATTGGCAAAAACTTCTTCTTCAAACCATGCCATAGCTTTATAATCATCGGCAGGAACATTGAATATAGTATCAATACCTATTTGGGTTAAACTTTCATCAATTCTAAATTTCATGAAGTTTACCAAATCTGCTTTTTTGATACTTTCGATTTCACCATCTTCAAATATCCAGTCTAATATATTTGCTTCTACATCTATAGAATTCTTAACTGTTTCACGAACAAGCGCTAAAGTTTCCTCATCAAAATAATCAGGAAATTCTTCACGTATTTTATTAATGATATAAATTCCGCCATTTGCATGAATTTGTTCGTCTATTGAAGTCCATGCAATAATATTACTTACATTTTTCATGTATCCTTTGAATCTTGTAAACGATAATAATATCGCAAACTGACTAAAAAGTGACACATTTTCGATAAGAATACTAAACAAAATCAACGAAACCACATACTTTTTATTGTCTTGTGATTTGGTATCTTTAAGAACATCCGAAAGATAATCAACACGTTTGCGGACTACCGGAATGTCCATCAGTTTTTCGAATTCATCATTATATCCTAAAACCTCCAGAAGACGCGAATATGCCTCTGAATGTCTGAATTCACATTCGGCAAAAGTGCTTCCTAATCCGTTAAATTCCGGTTTTGGAAAATGCTCGTAAATGTTTCCCCAAAAACTTTTTACCGCTACTTCAATTTGTGCAATTGCCAATAAACTATTTTTGATTGCAGTTTTTTCAGCAGTATTTAAATGCGAATGAAAATCCTGAGTATCAGCAGTAAAATCAACTTCGGTATGAACCCAATATGCTTTGTTTATGGCTTCTGTAAATTGTAATACTTCTGGATATTCAAAAGGTTTATAATTGATTCTTTTATCGAAAATAGACATATATATAATATTAAATGGTGACTTATTGAGAATAAAAATGGTTCGTTTATTTGGGGATTTTAACGACATTTTGATCATTACAAAATTAACCCACAGTTCTTGTTTTGACTTCATTTTGGTGTTAAAAATCCGCACAATTATCAACAGGCTGAATCCTTTGAAAAACGATGAAAAAATTACTTTTATCAACAGCCATATAATATCGTCTAACAACCGTGACATCAGTTATTTGAAATAAATCTAAATAGAGTTATCAACAGAAAATGTCCTTCGGATTCTGCTTTCCTGAAAAATAACTTATCAACAATGAAATTTAAAAAAGTACTATTAATAACACAGATTTATCCTTTTGCGAAAAATAATTATGACCTGATTTTAGATTTGGAACAAAATAAATATTGCAACATCTTTTAGTTTTTCATGTATCTTTTGAAATAAATAATCACTTGATTTTAAACGCATTAACTTATTATTTTATAAAGTTTAAATCGTGTAATTTCTAATTAAAATCTAAAAATATTACCTAATTATTGCATTATTTCAATGAAACTTACTGATATTTAAAAGTTACTGTAATTTTGTACCTAAAAAGAAAAAAATCATGATCATAAGAAAAGCAGCTTTTGAAGATTCAGAAACTATTGCAAAATATTTATTATTGGCGATGGAAGAAATTATCTATAAATTCATTGGCGAAAAGGATTCAAAAACGGCGTATTATTTTGTGCTTCATTTTGTGGAATCTGAAAAGAATCAATATTCATATGAAAATTGTTTTGTAGCCGAGGAAAATGATGAAATTGTAGGCGCAGTTTCTGTTTATGAAGGCGGAAGATTGCATGAATTACGACAACCTATTATTGATTATGTCCGCCTTAATTTTAATCCTGATTTTGATCCCGAAGATGAAACCCAACGTGGCGAATTTTATATCGATTCTTTGGGCGTAAGTCCGGATCATCAGGGAAAAGGTATTGGATCTAAACTCCTGCAATTCCTGATCGAAGAATATGTTACGCAATATAATGAAACATTGGGTTTATTGGTGGAAGATGAAAATCCGAACGCGAAGAAATTGTATTTAAAATTAGGTTTTGAAGTTGTTGGAACGAAAACTTTAGTGGGGAAAACTTTGGAACATCTTCAATTGAAAAGAGAATAGTTTTTGTTTCATGTTTCACATTGAAACAATCTTTGACAAACCTAACAGGTTTAACGCGTCGTAAAAACCTGATATCTGAAACAATTTATAACCGCAATCTTTGACAAACCTGACAGTCCCGAAGCCTCGGGATAAAACCTGTCAGGTTTAACGCATCGTAAAAAACTGATATCTAAAACAATTTATAACCGCAATCTTTGGCAAACCTGACAGGTTTTGAAAACCTGTCAGGTTTAACGCGTCGTAAAAAACTGATATCTAAAACAATTTCAAACCGTAATCTTTGGCAAACCTGACAGTCCCGAAGCCTCGGGATAAAACCTGTCAGGTTTAACGCGTCGTGAAAAACCTGAAACCTGAAACTTTAAACAATTTAAACAACTTTTTCCTCCTTAACAAGATTTTTACTAAACGAGTGGTCGAAATATGCGTAATCTTTTGCTAACTAATATGGTATGATTCAAAAAGTTTTATATTTACGCACGAAAAAAATTAATACCACATTGTTATAAGGGTTTAAATGCATCCTTATTTTTTAAATTACATCTTTGAAATTCAATTTTAAAAATACCTTTTCCGGTCGGAACTTCTTTATTTTAGGAATCATTTTTATATTTCTTACGCTGCTTTCTATTTACATTTTTAGCGGATTAATGACGCAGGTAACTGAAAAATCAAATACTGCAATCGAGCAACGTGGCTTTTTGAAAAAACAGGAAGTTATGGCGCAGGAATTGTCCCGATTACTTCAAACTCAAAACGAACTAAAAGGTGTTGTTGAAATGAGCAATACCAAAAACTTATCTGATAATTTGAAAGTTTTAAGCGCGATTCATTCTAATGATAGTTTGGTGAAAAATAATTGGTTTCAGATTAATAATCAAAAAATAGAATTTTCTTCTTCTGAAAGTAAAAATTTAGAAACTTCCATAAAAGATTTTGTTTTCAAAAAAGGGAATCTAAGTGAGTTTAATAGTATTGTTGAAGATGGTCAAAACTTTTTCTGGCGGATTTATTATAAATATGCTGCTAAAAATGGTTCTGTGATTCGGTACGGATATGATATTGATTTGAAATCACTGCAAACTTATTTCTCGACAATTGATCAAAAAGCCCCAAATTATGCTTTTGTCTTTAACAAAAAAGGTACGATTATTTACCATCCTGAAATAAAATTACTGAAAAAGAATATTTTTAAAATCACCAATATATCGGCTGGCGATACGACTTTTAAGGATATCGACAGCTTTAGCCGAAAAATTGCACTTTCGGAATATCTTGGGCTGGACATTGTGCGTTATACAAAACGTTTGAATATAAAAGGTACAAATTGGTATTTGTGTGTCAATTTTCCAAAAAAAGTTTCTTCGGAAGATGTTGATGCGGTAAAAAAGTACGCTTCGTTAATTTACTTTATTACAACTGCCATTCTGATTGTGTTCTTTTATCTCTTTACGATTTTTACGCGTAGAACTTTTCAGGAGAAAGAGGTTTTGGCACAAGAAAAAAATAAGCTGCTTTTAGAAAATGAAAAAATCAATAAGGAAAAAGCACTAATTCAGCTGCAACAATTAAAAGAGCAGATTAATCCGCATTTTTTATTCAATTCGCTGAATTCACTTTATATGCTGATTGAAAATAATACGGGAGTTGCGCGTAAATTTACTTTGAACCTTTCTAAAATTTACAGATATCTTATTAATCCTCCTATCAATAATATTGTGACGGTTCAGGAAGAATTGCTTTTTATCGAGAAATATATCTTTTTGCAACAAACTCGTTTTAGTGCCGAATTTGTTTTTAGTATTCATATCGATGATGAAAGTATATTGGCTAAAAAAGTGCCTTATCTGGCTTTTCAAATCGCGGTTGAAAATGCTATAAAACACAATATCGCATCTGAAGAAACTCCTTTAAAAATAAGGATTGACATAAAAGAAGATGTTGCGATTATTACTAATAATTTAAACGAAAAGCAAAACTTCGAGAAAGAATCTAGGTTTGGTCACAAATACTTAGAAAGTATTTACAAATATTACTCAAAAAACGATTTTGAAGTCTTTAAAAAAGACGGAGATTTTACTTGCATTTTGCCTTTAATTGGATAAAATAAAAACATTCACTCCCGAAAAAAAGCCATTCACTCCTTTTTGTTTTTTTTAACGTTAATCCTGCAATAGTTTTAGCCAAAAATTAACCTAAACTTAACTTTCTATGAGAGAAAAGGCAATGTTGAGAAGTCTAAAAAATATCGCTTTGGTGGTATTGGTGCTGAATACAAGTACTGTGATTTCTCAAAGAAAGAATAAAAAGAATAAAGAAGAAAAAACCGAATTATTTAAGGATTCCTTAAAAAATTCGAAAGGGCAAAAATACGATGATCTTATCAAAAAGGGAACTTTTAAGAAGGGATTGTTTAATACTATTCAGGTAAAAACTGATTTATATTTAGAGATCAACGATTCGCTTTTTTCAAGAGAATTTCTAGTTGTTAATAAAATTTCAAATGTTCCTTTACCTGTTAATGATGCGGGATTGAATAAAGGAATGAATTACGAGAATAAAATCATTACGTTTCATAAAGATCTTGTTGCAAAAAAAGTTTGGGTAAAATCATCAGTACCAAAGGTATCATCGCCAATTGGCGATGCAATTACGGCATCTGTAACAAGTAATTTCTCAGAATCTATTATTGAGGTTTTTGATATTGAAACTAAAAACAACGATTCGACTTCGGTAGTAATTAAGGCAAATAAAGTTTTTGACGGAAAACAAAAGAGTTTTAATGATGTTTTGAGCAATATAGGTTTTGGCGGATCTGTAAAATCTGAACTTTCATATATAGAAGGTGTGAAAACGTTTCCTAAAAATATTGTCGTTAAATCACAATTAACAACTTCGGTTAGTGAAGGTGGTCCTTCGCTTTCGGTTACGCTTGGTGTGACTTCAAATATTATTTTATTGGATAAAGTGCCAATGCAGCCTCGTTTTGCAGATAAACGTATTGGATATTTCTCTGAAAAACATTGGTATTTTAGTGACAGCCAACATGCAATGCTGGAAAAAGAATTAATAACCCGCTGGAGATTAGAGCCTAAAGCTGAAGATATTGAAAAATACAAAAAAGGTGAATTAGTAGAACCTAAAAAACCTATTGTTTATTATATCGATCCATCAACGCCTAAACAATGGCGCTCTTATATTATAGAAGGCGTTCGCGATTGGCAGGTTGCTTTTGAAAAAGCGGGATTTAAAAATGCCGTTATCGCAAAAGAACCCACAGAAGAAGATACGGATTTTGATATTGACGATGTTCGTTATTCGGTAATTACTTATGTGGCTTCGCAAAAAGCAAACGCAATGGGACCTGCGGTTGTGGACCCAAGAAGCGGTGAGATCATTGAGTCGGATATTATTTGGTGGCACAATGTAATGACTTCATTACAAAGCTGGATGCGCATTCAAACCGGAGCAATTGATCCAAAAGCGAGAGGAAATAAATTTAGCGATGAACATATGGGCGAAGCAATTCGTTTTGTATCGTCGCATGAAGTGGGTCATACTTTTGGTTTGAGACACAATATGGGCGCATCGTTTGCGTATTCGGTTGAATCTCTGAGATCTAAAGACTTTACGGCAAAAATGGGCGGAACTGCTCCGTCGATTATGGATTATGCGCGTTACAATTATATCGCTCAGCCTGAAGATAATGTGGAAGCAATTACACCAAAAATTGGTGAATATGACAAATATGCTATCGAATGGGGTTATAGATGGTACGCAGATCAAACGGAAGAACACAATGCTTTGAACGATTTGATTGGCAAACATAAAGATGATCCTATTTATTTCTACGGAGAACAACAGGATGGCGACAGCACAATTGATCCTCGTTCTCAATCTGAAGATTTAGGCGATGATGCCATGAAAGCGAGCGAATACGGACTTAAAAACCTGAAAATAGTTGTTGGTAAAATTCTGGAATGGACGTATGATAAGGATGAATCTTACTATCAAACGGGTAAATTATATATAGGTGCAATTGGTCAATGGAATTTGTACAATTATCATGTATTGACAAATGTGGGCGGTATTTATTTGAATACTACGGTTCATGGTGATAATAAACAAAGTTATGTGGCGGTTCCTGCTGCAATCCAGAAAAGAGCGGTTTCGTATTTATTAAACAATAGTATCAAATTGCCGGAATGGTTGTTTTTTAATCCAATTTTAGATAAGACAAACCCTTTAAAGGATTCTCCGCTTGGACCTTATGAATACACGCCTTATACACTTGCAAGAGAATTGCAATACGGTATTTTATACAGCTTATTAAGTGATGATCGCTTGTTGCGAATTACCGAAAATGAATTGTTTCAGCGCAATGAAGCCAAAGAAAATATTTATACGGTAACTCAATTATTCAAAACGCTTCACCAAAGCATTTTTGCTCCTACAATCCTGAACAAATCGCTCACGATTATGGAACGCATGACTCAGAAAAATTATGTTGATGTGCTGATTGTTTCGACTAATAAACTTTTTGAAAAAACTGATGTTAAAAAAACAATTCAGTTAGAACAGACTTTAAGTATGCCGCATTTATGTGATTATCTGGAAGAATCTAAAATGGTTCGTAACATCAATCAGTCTTCTTTAAAAAGAGTTTCTGAAGTTACATCTGATAAAAAAGGCGAACTGAATCAGGTTTTGCAATTACTGAAAGCGAAAAGAAACATGGGAAATCAGGAAACTAAAAACCATTATTTTGATTTGATTCAACGTATTGAAAGAGCATTAAATAACACATTATAATTAACACAACCCAAAAATAACCAAAAATGAAGAATCTATTTTACATGCTGAGTTTCCTTCTTGCCCTATCCGGGTATGCGCAGGAAAGGACTATTAAAGGAAAAGTACTTGATGCCAAGGACGGACTTCCAATTCCGGGAGTTACTGTTTTTCTTGAAAATTCCTCTGTATCAAACAGTACGCAACAAAAAGGTGTGATCCAGAGTGCAAGCTTAGGAACCGTAACCGATTTTGATGGTACTTTCGAATTTAAAATCAACAATAATATGAAAAGTTTAAGGGTAACTTATGTGGGTTACCAACCTTATACGATTGATATTACATCACAAAATAATTATACTATTTCCTTAAAATCTGACGTAGCTGAATTGAAGGAAATTGTAGTTACGGGTTACCAAAAAATCGAAAAAAGAAAATTGACGTCGGCTGTTGCACAAGTTGACATGGCAGATATCAAACAAGCTGGTGTGGCGAGTTTGGATCAAATGTTAATTGGTCAGATTGCGGGTGTTGCGGTAACACAGCAAACGGGCGCTCCGGGAACTATTTCGAAAATCAGAATTCGTGGTACAGCTTCACTTTCAGGTGCTCAGGATCCTTTATGGGTTCTTGATGGTTTGCCTCTTGAAGGAAATGATGTTCCTCAAAAGTATGACAAAGACAATATTGATGTATTAAGCAATTTTTCTATCGCAGGTTTAAATCCTGAGGATATTAAAGATATTACCATATTAAAAGATGCTGCTGCAACTGCCATTTACGGTGCAAGAGCTGCAAATGGAGTTATTGTGGTTACGACTAAAAAAGGAAGAAAGGGAAGCATGAAAGTTGATTTTAATGTCAATACTTTTGTGACTCAAAAACCTGATTTTTCTAAATTAAACCTTTTAAATTCTTCTCAAAAAGTAGATTTTGAACTTTCGCTGGCTTCAAGAGAGGATTTGACTTACAGAGACACAAACGGAGAAATTTCCCGTATTCTAAATCAGGCTAATGAATTAGGAGCCTATAGATCGGGAGGTTTTTCGTCTCTAAGTCCGGAAACGCAAAATTCTATCAACACTTTAAGAAACAATAATACAAATTGGGGTGATTTATTGTATAGAAGTACTTTCAACAAACAATATTCATTGAGCTTATCCGGCGGTGGAGAAAAATCTGATTACTATTTTTCATTAGGTGCTTATGATGAAGAAGGTGCAACTATTGGAACTGGTTTCAAGAGATACAATCTTACTTTAAAAAACAACTTCGATGTAACGGATAGATTACATGTGGGTGTTGGAATATTTGGTGCGCAAAGCAAAAAACAATCTTACATTACAGATGTTGATGCTTATACAAATCCTTCTAATTACTCCCGAAATGTAAATCCATATCTGACTCCGCTAAATGCTGACGGAAGTTATAATTATGACAAGGATATTAGAGGATATGCAGGAAACTATATTCCTTTTAATATTTTAGAAGAAAGAGAAAATACTAATTATGAATTAACGACAAGATCTATAAAAGCGTTGCTTGATGTTGATTACAGAATTGCAAAAGGCTTAAAAGCAAGTACGCAAATTGGTTTGCAGTTTGATAATAATGCTTCTGAAAAATATGCCGGTCAGGAAACTTATTTCACAAGAAAAGAAAGAGAAAAATCACGTGTATTTATAAACAATGCTGATACTTATTTCCTTCCTGCAGGCGGAATTATTCAAAATTCAAACACAGATTTTTTCCAATACAACTGGAAAACTATGGTAAACTATAGCACTACCATTGGCGGAAAACATGAGATTGAAGTTATGGCAGGAAATGAGTTAAGAAGAAACAATAGTACATCAATTGCTACAAAAGGTTTTGGTTTTGACCCTAAAACATTAACTACAACTCAAATTATTTTTCCAAATGCTGATACGGCAGCAAATGCAAGCTGGAGAACGTATTTGAAAAATGAAAACGAAAATGCATTTGCTTCCTTTTTTGCGACAGCATCTTATACATACGATAGAAAATATACTTTCTTTGGAAGTGTACGTTATGACGGATCAGATTTATTTGGTGCAGATCCTAAATACAAATACTTACCATTATGGGCAGTTTCCGGTTCATGGTTAGTATCCGAAGAAAATTTCTTAAAAGACAGTGAAGTAATTTCTAATTTAAGATTACGTGCTTCTTACGGTTTACAAGGAAATATCGATAAAAATACTTCTCCGTATGTAGTTGGGGTAAACCAGACAACGGTTATTTTACCGGGACAAACAGAACCTGTTATTTCAGTATCGGCACCTCCAAATGATAAATTAAGATGGGAAAAAACAACGAATACGAATTTTGGAATGGACCTTGGTTTATTCAACAATCGTGTTAACATTGTAACAGATGTTTACGGCAGAAAAAGTACGGATTTAATTGGTTTACAATCTCTTCCTGTTGAAAACGGATTTGAATTTACAAATGCTAACTGGGCGCAGGTAACTAATAAAGGTTATGAAATTGCTTTGTCTACGCAAAACATCAATCACCCTAATTTTAAATGGAATACAACGATTAATTTCGCTCACAATAAAAGTAATGTTGATCGTATTCAGGTAAGATCAAACAGTTTTTTACCCTCTAGAGAAGGCCTCCCGGTCAATGCGGTATTCGCATTAAAAACTGCAGGAATTGATGAAAACGGTTATCCTTTATTTGTAAATAAAAAAGGAGAAACGGTAAACTCACAAACCTTTTTTGCCCTTTATGACCCTTATGCAGAGGTATTTCCGGGAGTACTCTCTACAACAAAACTTTCAGATGCAGACACAAGAGACTTGTTTACATATGCAGGAGATTTAGATCCTAAATTTACAGGAGGTTTTACCAACACGTTTAAAGTAAGTAATTTTGATTTGACAATCGCGACTACTTTCAACATCAAACAAACTGTTGTAGAAAAACCAACTTTTAACGGAACAACATTAGATCGTGGTCAAAACTATACTACAGCGGCTCTAAATGCATGGTCACCTACAAATACAAGTTCAAATATCCCTGGAATTACAAGTGAAACCGGGGGAACTGGAGATTCATGGATGGCTTATCAATGGTATTCTGGCGGAAACCAAATCGAAATGTATAATTACTTAGATACATGGGTTCATGAAATGAGTTTTATGCGTTTAAGCAGTGTTCGTTTTGGATATACTTTACCTAAAAAAGCTACGAATAGTATGTTTATGGATAACATTAGATTTAGTGTCGAAGGCAGAAACTTATTCGTAATCAGCTCTGATTATAAAGGTTACTTTGACCCTGAAACTTACGGAAATATCTATGCACAACCAATCCCAAGATCGATTTCTTTAGGATGTAACCTAACTTTTTAAACTGATTTAAAATGAAAAATATATTAAAATACGTATTCTTTGCCAGCATAGCAATTACTACAGTAAGCTGTGATAATTACCTTGATGTTAAACCTATTGGTAAAGTAATTCCGGAAACCTTAACAGATTACAGAGCAGTATTAACAAAAGGATATTCTGCTTATCAATCACATAAATCATTGTCATCTTTAAGAGCCGATGAATTGTTTTTGAATGAAGACAATGATAACTCTTTTTATTACAGAGATATTTTTATCTGGAAAGATGCTAATCCTGATAAGCTTACAAACGTTTTTCCTTATGCAGGTTTGTACAACAGGATTTTTTATACGAATGTAATCATCAATGAAGCAAGTAAAAAATTAGCGCCATCGGCAGAAAAAGATCAATTGATTGGAGAAGCATATGCCTTAAGAGCATTAACTTATTTTGATTTGATTAACTTGTTTGCAAAGCCTTATAATGCAGCAACAGCAGCAACAGACAAAGGTGTTCCGTTAGCTTTAGAAATTGATTTAGAGCAAGCATATGTTCCTCAAAGTGTAGCAGTAATTTATGACCAGATTCTTTTGGATAACGAAGAAGCGCAAAAATTACTAAACTTAGACACTCAGACAGCAGGAATTAATTACCGTTTCTCAAAAGTTGCCTTATATACTATGGAATCCCGTATTTATCTTTACAAAAAAGAATGGGCTAAAGCGATTGAAGCGGCAGATAAAGCAATGACTTATAAAAGTGCTTTAACGAACCTGAATACAACAGCTGTTTTGCCAAACCTTTATAATGGTAGAGAATCAATATTAGCTCTTGAAGATACTTTTATCAACCTTTTAAAAGGAGCTTCGTTTGTATCACCTACATTAATTGGTGCGTATGATAAAACAAACGACTTGCGTTTTGCCTTATATTTTCAGGCAAGCGGCAGCAAGTTCAGATTTAAAAAAGGGGGTGATATTAATCAAAAATGTACCTTTAGAACCTCTGAATTATATTTGACAAAAGCAGAAGCATCAGCTCAATTGAGCGATCTTCCTGCGGCAAGAACAACGGTTTTGGCATTTATAAAAAACCGATATAATGCTACAGCTTTTAACCAGTTAAGCACATCGATTGCCGGAATGACACAAACTCAGCTTCTTGATTTTATAGGTCAGGAAAGACAAAGAGAGTTTGTTGTTGAAGGTCAGCGCTGGTTTGATTTACGAAGAAATAATCAAAAACAAATCACCCATACATTTAATGGTGAAGATTTTACCCTGATGGAAAATGATCCGCGTTACACGTTACCTTTCCCCCAAGAGGCACGTTTAAACAATCCAGAATTGTAAAAGAATCAGCTCCGTTTTTAACGGAGCTTTTTTTTTAACTTTATAATAAAATTAAACGATATGAAAATAGTCATTATTGAAGATGAACATCTGGCTTCAAGCTATCTAAAATCAATATTAGAACAACAAAACATCATTTCGATAAACGAAATAACAATCCTGAAATCTGTAAAAGATGCCGTAGCCTTTTTTAAGGAAAACACCGTTGATCTTGCCTTTATGGACATTCATTTAGGAGACGGAAAAAGTCTTGACATTTTTGAACAGGCAACTGTTTCATGCCCCGTTATTTTTATTACCGCTTATGATTCTTACGCCGTAAAAGTATTCAAACATTTCACGATAGATTATCTTCTAAAACCTTATGAAGAGGAAGAATTGCTTGAAGCTTTACTCAAATACAAAAATATCAAAGAGTCTTTTAATACCAATTTAGTTGTAGAATCTTTGGTCGAAATCGAAAATCAAAACAACATCCAGCACCATTTTTTGGTAAGTCACAGAGATAAACTTATTTCGATAAACGATACATCAATTACCTATTTTTTTGCCACCGGAAAACACATGTTTATTTACACCAATTCCGGCAGCAGTTATTTATACAACAGCAATTTAACGGATTTAATAGGTAAACTTTATCCGGTTCTTTTCTTTAAAGTCAATAGAAAATATATTATCAATCGTCATCATATTCAGGAAATTGTC
>NZ_JAYSPC010000131.1:0-5748 GCF_043722275.1 Flavobacterium sp.
TTTAAAATAGTTTGTTCTTTAAGTTCTTCAATACAAGTTCCGCATAGTTTTTTTTCTATGGCTGACTCTAATGCTTGTTCGTTAGTTTTGGTAGGCATAGATTATCGGTTGTAACAATGAAACAAGAGCTTACAGCAGAAAATTCTCTACTAGATGATCTACCATTTTCTTTTTACTTTTTGTAATAAAGTCCTCTTTGCCTTTTTGCTTAAACAAATAGTTCTTCTCGCCATCGTGATTATATACAACTCTTGGTTTATAATTTTTTATTCTTACAATACCATATTGCTGCAAAGTATCATCGTATCCGAGTTCAATATCAGTATTTAAAAATCCTTTCTTAAAGAGCATTTCTCTAAGTAATAGAGATTTCACTTCAGGGTCTGCATATTTATTATATTTCGATTTGCGCAGAACATAAATAGAATCCTCATCTATAAATTTTAAATAGTACTGTTTTGACAACGTTATTAATATGGAATTATTTATAAAATCCTTACGCCAATCATTACAATCACAATCTTTTATTATCTGCTTAAGGGAAGCATCTACATCTTTGACATCAAGTGAATCAAATACTGTTTTTAGATAGTTACATCGGGGAATATAATAGTCTTTAGAAGTCCTATTTCCTGTTTCTTTAAGTAGCCTTTTCCAACTAATGTCACGATGACTGTCTATAAGTAGCGACTCATTAGTGGAGTATAATAAGTAATCTCCTGTTGCCAGCAATGCCCGCCTGAACAACTCATTTTCAAAATGCCTTAAGCCAGCATCATGAAATACCTTTTTAAACTTCTCAAAATAAAGTTTGATGCGTTTTATATAAGTTGCTTCTTGGTGCTCATCCCATTCAAGCCCCTCTTTTAGATAGGTATCGTATACTCCTGAAAAGGATAACAAAACCATGATTTGTCCTTTTAAATAAGGATGTGCTTCACTCTCAGTAATAAAGCTTTGCCAAGCTACGGATTTACGAATTAGCGATATCTTTATTTTTTCTTCAGTAATCTGTTGTGAATCAAAGCCGGATACAGGGACAGAAAGAAAAGAGTCATAGATATCCCCGGCGTACGCATTAATAATAATATCTATTGCAGCTAAACTTTCATGAAGATTTTTTGGCTCGTTATAAATTGTATTAGTAACTAGGTTTCTCACAAGTCTATCCCATTTCTTTAATTCTTCTCGTTGTAACGAAATCTTTTTATCAATCAAGAACTTAAAGAGGGCATAAAAAAGTACACGTTGTTGATATACCGCCCTAACACTACTTAAATAGGAGGATTTGATGATTTCTTGTTTATCCAAAAAAGTTGAATCTTTTAAATATGCAGCCAGTAGTTCATCTTCGGTAACAAGTAAATCCAATAGATCTATATAGAAAATAGTCGTTTTTTCTGAAAGCAGGTCTAGGGTTCGAAATTTATAATAGGATAACTCATTTTCGCTCTTTTCAAGCTCCTTCAAGTTGCTCTCAAACTTTTTTATGTCAACTCGTGCTAATTCATTCATGCCTACAAACCCGAGAATATTCAATAGCTTATCGTCAAATTCATTTGTCTTTTCATTTCTTATTTTCCAAAAGAAGTCGCTCCACGCTGTATCCGTCCGAGTAACAAAATAAGTTTCTACATCAACCATTTTAGCTCCGTTAGAGTGTTTGAGGGAATAAGTATAGGTGTTGTTGAAATCGGATTCTTTAATAAATTTTCCCAGCTCTGCTTTCAAATTTTCAAAACTGGTTAATGGTTTTCCTCTAGCGTTCATTTTGATGTACAAATCATCGCTTAATCCAACGTTTTTAATATTCAAAAAGTTGAACACTACAGGAGCAGTTGTTGTATCAATTAAATCACACAATTGAATGCGTGATTTTTGAAATACGTGGTGAATTTCATCTAACATAGTCAGGCATGACTGAATAGTGAGATCATGCTTCCACCCTAAGAAATACCAATTTTTATTAGTGATGACTGATTTAAAAGACCTATGATTAATAAAAATAGCGTTATGATCAGTTTCAGTTAAGTCATTGTTCATTCGCTTGAAAAAGTCAGCAGATGATTGTCTCGTTTGATAATTGAATTTGGAAAAAGCACTCTTATTTTCAGATAACTTGTTTTCCTTAAAAGCATGATACCAGTGTAAAAGGTATAGGGTCGTTAACCGTTGTTGCCCATCAAGCGGAATGAACACACTATTTTCTATAAATCCATACACAAAATCAAGTTCTAATGGCAGCTTTCCATTGTAGATGACATCTTCAATGCTTGATAATAATTTATTTAAAAATACTTTACGGATTTCACTCGCTTTATCATTTAGTCTGCCTTGTGCATAATCCCGCTGAATCATGGGTATCTCTATACCACGCTTAATATCTTGTCCTTCAAGAGTGTTGTTTAAAACACTCCAAATAGTAGTAGTACTCATGGTATTAGTTTAAGAAGCTTAGGCTTGATTTAATACTATTAACATAAGCTTTTCGGTCTTCAAAAGTCCAATAGGCTAAATGCTTTGGGATGGCGGTGTAATATTTTAGAAACACTTTTTTAGTTTCATTAGGCACAAATAAACCTGCTTTATCTTTCTCCAAAATCCTTGTTCTTTTTATATCAAATAAAGAGTTTTTTAAAGCTGAGTTCGATGAGCCATCCAACAATGCGAGGTTAGCAATGGAATGATCCTCATTTATCCAGGTATATTCTTCTTCTATAGTCAGATGTTCAGCATCGGATTCATCAATCTCAATTGTCGATTTTAAAGAAGCATCGATTTTGGAAATTTCATTCTGTATATAAGTGGCAACTTTTCCAAAGCATTCCTGAAAATCATCTTTATCAATCTTCTTATTAGTAGCAAGGAGCTTCGTAATGCGGGTTGTTATGTCTGAAGCCGATACATCCTGCACTTTTGCTATAAAGAAAGGGAAATGATCTCTTAGCCAGCTTTGATAATCTTCCTCTCTCAAGTCGTCAGGATTTTGAGCAAATATGTGTTCCAGAGTCCAAGACTTATTTTTCATATTTTCAAAAGGGAAGTACACATTGTTGTCATCAATTTTTAGACTGTTAATAACATTGTGCAACAATAATATCCTGTGAAGTTTTTTATAATCGGAGGAACTTTTATATCGAAGTTTTGAAATATCCGTGCAGTTAATTAAGGTCTTGATTTTTGCTTTCATAATATCTAAGAATTTGTCCCTGTTGTTGATTCTAAAAGAGTCCACAAGCTCAGCAATGTCTGCGTCCTGGTCAATAAGAAACCCGATTAAATGATTGAAGATTTTGTCATGATACCATTCCAAGAGAATGTCAAAAATGGATTTAAGATTGTTCCACTCTTCTTCGATAAATGAGGTATTGTTTCTTGCAAATTCTTCTTGCAATCTTGCGTCGCTCCTGGTTTTTTGAACCTTATCATAAAAGTATTTAAAGGAAAAGTATTTATTCTTTTCAGTTGCAGATTTATGAGAGCTTAGGTCAAGCAAATAATCGATTCTTGTTTCAAAACTTTCAGAGTCGTTATAAATAAAGCCCCACACCTTAGGGTCTTGTAGAACTTTCTCCATCTGATACCATTCAAGCGCAATAGCATTTTGTTTTAAAGAAAGTATTTTATTAAAATCCTTCTCTGCTATTTCGGATGAGGCGTAACCAATAGATAAGTTGTTTTTGCTAAGGAAGACGGCTTTGACTAATTCCGAGTTTGTGAGAGGAATTTTGCCAATATTAATTCTTGTAAAAATATCAATAGCGTCATGATCATTAATTATTTCATACCAAATAAACTCTATGGATTCAACCAAAGCGTTGTATAAGCTGGTACTGATATTAGCTTTTATTTCTCTTGTATCTGTAAGCCATTTGTCAATGGTCATATACGCTTTGCTTATATAAAAATAATCCGGGTTATCCTTATTAATTTCTACTATGTTACTTTTCAGGAACTCGGCGCTATCGGGGCGTGTTTCATACTCAATCGAGAATAGTTCTATATCGTTGATTTTGCTTTTTAGTCTTGATAGTAAGATCAATATAGTGGTAAGTCGCTGTTGCCCATCCAATACCTCGTACTTGGCATCGACCATTTTTTTTACCACAATAGGTTGCAAGCAATACTTTTGATCGTTGTTTCTTGTTGTGGTAATAAATTCGAGAAGATCTTCCAGAAGATCAATTACTTGACTTTCATTCCAACGATAACCACGTTGGTAGGAAGGAATGAAAAACCGGTATTTGGGTTTATTGCCTTCTTGCCTTAATAGTTCTCCTACCAATAGCGGTTCTAAAATATTCTCAGATGGCAACAGTGTATTCACACTATTTATTTCTAATAAAGTTTCCATATTGTTTGGTTTACCCCACTTTTATTTTACCCGTTACAGCAGCATTTATCAATGTCGCTTTATATTCTTTTAGCTTCTCTATTTCCTTCTCTTCGCAGGAGACTACAACCCGCGTTTTACGCTCAACTATCTCGACATATTTAAAAATCCTTTTTTGCTCTTCAACAGGGGGAACAATTATGGGTACTATTGAAAGTATTTTTGAATTAAGGTTTTCCATTGTTGAACCAACTGAGTTTAAAGAAAACCATGCTTTTATATTTTCAATTTTCAAAAAAGCGTTTAGGTAGAATGGATTTATCATTTTCTGGTTTAAACAGATTTTTATGCTTCCTGTTCCACAAATCATCGGCGAGCTATCAGATTTAAAAATAGCGCAACGACCCATTTCTCCTCTCCTACCAAAAACAATATCCCCAAAACTTAAGGTATGGTGCTTAAGTTCTTGATGTTTAGATGTAGTGATCGTTTGATTATCGTCTGGAACTATTTCTCCATCTACGATATGAGATGGATTAATAACTGGTACTCCTTTATGAATATAATCATGCGAATGAAGCTGACCCCCGAATGGTCCAGTTTGGATAGATGAAGTATAGAAACCTAATTTAGCAACCTCCCAATGCTCCGGTATCTCCCCAATCCACTCCACCCCACTATCCTTCATCGGCACATCAGGATTAAGCCCACGGGTAACAGCATTATGAATAAGTATTTGCCTGCGCTCTTTCAATAGCTCAATCAACTTTTCTTTTTGAGCAATGGCTTTATCTATTTGTTCAGTTTTATTATTGAGAAAATGTGCGATTTTTTTTTGTTCTTTATTGGTGGGTATTGCTACAAGAATAGCTTTCATTTCATCATATCGTGTAGTCCATAAATCTGCTACGATACCATGACCCATGCGATAGAACTCTTCAACGAAAGCATGGCTTTTTAAAAGATAATTACAATAAATAGGATGTATATTGATTGGTTCAATTACTGTATTTATTAATGAGACTGATCCATCTGCGGACGCAATCCCACTTGAACCTTTTCTATCTGAACGACTATTAATTACAAAGTCTCCAAATTTTACAAGCTTCCTATTATCTCCATCATTAGTTTTAGCTGCGCTATCTAATTGCGGAAGTATGCCTTGTTTAGTTACAGATAATGGCGGGTAATCTTTATCAGAAACTTTGGTCCTCCTTTCAATAAAGCGAGTTCCTAATCTTGTTAGTTCCCAATGTTCAGGTACATTTCCTAACCACTCCACTCCCGAATCTTTATAAGCAGGATACTTCTCAATTCTTATTTCTTCCATTACTGCTTCCATTGTCTTGAACTATGATTATTTTGATTGTGTGATTGGCTTTGATTTCTTATTTTATTTCTTTTCCTTTTAGCTT
>NZ_JAYSPC010000132.1:0-42405 GCF_043722275.1 Flavobacterium sp.
GGCTCACCTCTTCCCATCCCGAACAGAGTAGTTAAGCCCGCCTGCGCAGATGGTACTGCAGTTATGTGGGAGAGTATGTCGTCGCCTTTCTTTTGAAAATCCTGTTTCTTAACTGAAACAGGATTTTTTTGTTTAAAAATTTTTGTTATGGCTTTCTAGGGATCAAGCGTATCGCCATTAGGAAGTATTTTAAATTCAAAATTTAGATTTGACTTCTTTGCTCTCTCCATAGCTTCATTTTCTTGATCTATAGCTTGTCAGCGATATTTCCACCTGAGCATTTGTACTTCTGTGGTCAAAATAGTTTAATATTGGTTAGTAGTTAAAGTATTGAGCAGGATATTAAAGTTTTTAATGCTGAATCCTCTACATTTCTATACCAATGCGCCATTTTGGTGATAGCTATGAGTATTGTTGTTATTATAAATTCCTCGAAGCTGATGATTTAGATTATAGGATGTTTTAATATCAGGGTCTAAGTCAAATAGTATTTGAGCTCTTGTTTTTGGCTCTCGGCCGTTTTTCGTGATACTTATAAAGTAAATACCTGATTCTGGCTAGTAACTTTGTTATAGAATCATCGTTAGGTAAAAGCTGCTGGGTATATGATTCATTTCTAATTTTGCTGGTACGATCAAAGATTTTCAAATCTATGGCCTCAGAAACCTGCCGGTAACTTGTATGGTTTTTGGGAAATATCTCATTGAATCATTTCGTGGAATCTATTTTTGAATTGTTTACTATAAGAAGTTAGATTTCTTTCTTGATTTTAATCTTTACAATCATCCGTTTTTAAAGCTATTCTTGTCCAAAAAAAAAAAGACAAGATTTTATTGAATTGCAAAATCTTATTTTATTGAGTTAATAGCTATGATTAAAATGGCTTACTTTAGTACAAAGCTTAATAATGTCAATTTAAACCATAATAATGTATTTAAAATATTTATTGATTTGTTGTATTTTGTTTTCAATTACTGCAAATTCACAACTTGTAGAAGAGAAGAAAAATTTTCGTGCGGCAGATTCATTGTTGAAAGAACCTAGTTTTTCTGTTCATAAAGACAATTACTTTTTAACGGGAGTACCAATCAATACGGATATAACCCGTAATACTGCTGATGTAAAATATCAGGTAAGTTTTAAGTTACGATTAAACTCAAAGCCTTTGTGGGGAGGTTTTTTCCCTTATTTAATGTACACCCAAAAAGCCTTTTGGGATATTTATGCAAGTTCAAAGCCATTTGCAGAAATTAATTTTAATCCCGGCGTTGCCCTTGTTCGTCCATTTTATTTGAAAGGCGGAAGGTTAACTTATGGATCAATCTCATTCGAACATGAATCTAATGGTAGAGATTCTATTTATTCCCGAACATGGAATATGCTTGCTTTCTCATTAAAATCACAAATTTCTCCAAGATGGATTGTTGGGTTAAGAGGGTGGATTCCGCTTGTTGATAAAGATGATAATCCGGGACTTACTAAATATGTTGGCTATGGCGAAGCGAGTGCAACTTATCAAATTCAACCTGGACGATGGAGTGCAGATATTCTTTTCAGGAAAGGGAGTGGTCTTATCAATTACGGTTCTTTGCAGACACAGGTAAACTGGAGACCATACAAAAGTGAAAATTATTATCTCACGCTGCAATGGTTCGTGGGATATACCGAAAGTTTGATTGATTATCAGGAACACAAAAGTATGATACGTCTGGGATTTACGATTAAACCTGAAAATATGGGAATTTTTTAATCTCATTAAAAGGATTTTATCTTAAACTTATAAGCCACTCAATTGAGTGGTTTTTTTATTTATCGCGTTATCAGATGATTATATTAAGTCGTCTTAAACGGATTATAATGAAAGAATTAGAATTTTTTATCTTACCAAACCTCTTTTAAAATTGCTGTTGGTCGAAATTTTGTAGGTCAGATTATATTTTAGCTTAATATTGTGTTATTACTTTAAGTACTATTAATTCCATCCCAATGAAAAAAGCTTTTCTAATATTATGTGTTTTTTGCATAATAGCATCTGTTAGCGGTCAAAAAAAGGTGAAATCTCCAGAACCATTTGGTCCTTTGCCAACACAAAAACAAATTGACTGGCAGGAAATGGAATTCTATGCTTTTGTACACTTTTCTTTAAATACATTTACAAATAAGGAATGGGGTTATGGCGATGAATCTCCTGAACTTTTTAATCCCACAAATCTCGATGTTCGTCAATGGGCAAGAGTGGTGAAGGAATCTGGTATGAAAGGAATTATTTTAGTTGCCAAACACCATGATGGTTTCTGTTTATGGCCATCTGCTTACACAGACCGTTCGGTTAAAAATTCTCCTTGGCAAAACGGAAAAGGTGATCTTATAAAAGAATTAGCCGCCGCTTGTAAAGAATATAATCTGAAATTGGGATTATACCTTTCACCGTGGGATAGAAATAACGCTAATTATGGAAAACCTGAATATATTACTTATTTCAGAAATCAGCTAAAAGAATTACTGACTAATTACGGTGATGTTTTCGAAATGTGGTTTGACGGTGCTAATGGAGGTGACGGATATTACGGAGGCGCAAATGAAACCAGAAAAATAAACACATTGGAATATTATAATTGGGATGAAACCTATAAATTGATATACAAAATAGCGCCTAAAACATTGGTTTGGGGCGTTGGGCCTTCAGAAGCAAGGTGGATTGGGAATGAAGAAGGTCGCGCGGGAAAAACAAATTGGAGTCTTTTACGTCAAAAAGATGAACTGGCGGGAAAGGTTCATTATACTGAGTTTATGTCAGGTCATGAAGATGGAGAAAAATGGGTTCCCGGAGAAGCTGATGTTTCTATAAGACCGGGATGGTTTTATCATGCTGTCGAAGATGATAAAGTACGTTCTTTAGATGAAATGGTTGATATTTATTATGAATCGATTGGTCGTAATGCTACTTTATTATTGAATTTGCCTGTAGATAAAAGAGGTTTAATTCATGAAAATGATGTAGCGAGATTAAAAGAACTGGTTTCAACTATTAAGGAAGATTTTAAAACTGAATTATTAGCTAAAAGTAAAGTTACAGCTAATAATGTTAGAGGAAACAGCAATGAATTTGTTGCTAAAAATGTCACAGATCAAAATAAAAATTCTTATTGGGCGACTGATGACAACGTGAAATCAGCTTCTATTGTTTTTGAATTTGATAAACCAACATCAATAAATCGTATTCTGCTTCAGGAATACATAAAGTTAGGTCAACGTGTTAAAGCATTTAATATAGAAGCTAAAATCGATGGAAATTGGAAAACTGTTGCGAACGAAACTACTATTGGTTACAAACGAATTTTACGAATTGAAAGAGTTATTGCTTCAGCTTTAAAAATACATATTACTGATTCTAAAGCAAGTATAGTCATTTCGAATATTCAGGCTTTTAATGCGCCAACTTTTGTTCATATGCCTGAAATTCAACGGGACAAAAGTGGAAATGTTACGATCAAATCTGAACAAGAAAACCCTGTTTATTATACCGTTGACGGAAGTAATCCAACCCAAAAAAGCACCTTATATAAAGGAGTATTCCAATACAATAAAGCGGTTGAAATTAAAGCGGTCGCTATTGATGCAGCCGAAAACATTAGCAGTGCCGTCAAAACCGCAAAATACGGAGCGTCTAAAGAAAACTGGAAAATAGTTAAAGCTTCCAGCGGAGATTTAAGCTCAGTAGACCGAATTATCGACGGAAATCCAAATACAGATTGGAGTTTTGGTAATGATACGAATAAACTTCCGCAGGAAATAACAATCGATATGGGAAGTATTTTGAATATAAATGGCTTTACATATGTACCACAGCAAGTTGGAAATAACCTCAATTTAATTTCAAATTATGAGTTTTACACCAGTCTGGATAATGTAACGTGGACATTGCAATCGCAAGGTGAGTTTTCGAATATAAAAAATAATCCTATCGAGCAGATAAAGACATTTAAAAACGATAAAGCACGATATATTCGTTTCATTGCAAAGTCGGCAGTAGGGAAAGGATCGACGGTTTCGATTGCAGAAATAAATGTGATTGAAACACTATAATGCTTTTTAATTGGGTTCTGTTTTCTTAAAGTTTCGAATTGTGTTTTCTAGCGAAGGTTACAGGTTATTAGTCGAATTTTTGATTATTAACATTGTGTAATATTTAATTTTATATCAAATAATCACAACAACACACAAATGATTAAAGAAAGTATAAATTTTAAAGAAGCAGGAAAGTTTGAAGAAACCCGTTTTGAGAAGATTCATAATGTGATTTTTGATTCATCTCAGGAAGCTTCAGTTCTCGTAGCTCAGGAAATAGCCAATATAATTCAGAGAAAAGAAGAGTTAAACGAACCATGTGTTTTAGGATTAGCAACAGGATCTTCGCCAGTAAAAGTGTACGAAGAACTTGTTAGATTACATAAAGAGGAAGGTCTAAGTTTTGCCAATGTGGTAACCTTCAATTTAGATGAATATTATCCAATGGATAAAAATAATATTCAGAGTTATTATCATTTTATGCATGAACATTTATTTAATCATGTCGATATTCATCCGCAAAATGTTAATATTCCTGATGGAAAAATAAGCAACGAAGATTTACAACAATACTGTATCGATTATGAAATGAAGATTAAAGCTTACGGCGGATTGGATTTTCAGCTTTTAGGAATTGGAAGAACGGGACATATTGGTTTTAATGAACCGGGATCTCACGTTAATTCGGCTACCAGAAGTATTACGCTTGATCATTTAACACGTATTGATGCTGCATCATCATTTTTAGGAATTGATAATGTACCCAGAAAAGCGATTACAATGGGAATTGGTACGGTAAAAAATGCCAAAAGAATTGTGCTTTTAGGATGGGGAATTAGTAAAGCTGAAATCATAAAGAATACTATCGAAGGCGAAATTTCTTCACGAGTTCCGGCAACGTATTTACAACAGCACAACAACACAACTTTTGTTTTAGATATAGAGGCTTCATCGGAATTAACGCGAGTTAAGACGCCTTGGTTGGTTAAATCTGTAATCTGGACAGAAGAATTAAAACTGAAAGCTGTTGCCTGGTTAAGTGAATTGACTAAAAAACCTTTCCTTAAATTAACAGATAAGGATTATAACGATAACGGAATGTCAAGTCTTTTGACCGAGGAAGGAACTGCATATGATTTGAACATAAAAATGTTTAATAAAATGCAGCAAACCATTACTGGATGGCCAGGCGGAAAACCGAATGCAGATGATACTTACAGACCAGAACGTGCAACTCCGGAAAAAAAAAGAATTATCATTTTTAGTCCGCATCCGGATGATGATGTGATATCTATGGGAGGGACTTTTGACCGACTTGTTGAACAAGGTCATGATGTTCATATTGCGTATCAAACGTCAGGAAATATTGCAGTTTCTAATGAAGAAGCTTTAAAATTTGCTGAAATTTCAAAAGCATTAAATACTAATTCTACGGAATCTGAACATATTATTAACTTTTTAAAGAGTAAAAAAGCGAATGATATTGATTCATTAGAAGTTAGAAAATTAAAAGGATTAATTAGAAGAAGTGAATCTGTTGCAGCTACAAGATATTTGGGCGTGCCGGATTCTAATGTTAACTTTTTAGATTTACCATTTTATGAAACTGGAACAGTTAAGAAAAATAACCTTGGAGAAGCTGATATTCAAATTATGTGTGATATTATCGAAAGGATAAAACCACATCAAATTTATGCAGCCGGAGATTTAGCAGATCCACACGGAACTCATAAAGTTTGTCTTGATAGCTTGTTTGAAGCTTTAAAAAGAGTAAAACACAACAGTTATATGGATGATTGCTGGGTTTGGTTATATAGAGGAGCTTGGCATGAATGGGAATCGTACCAAATTGAAATGGCGGTTCCAATGAGCCCTGATCAGGTTCTTAAAAAACGTCATGCCATTTTCTACCACCAATCTCAAAAAGACGGAGTAATGTTTCAGGGAGATGACAGCCGTGAATTTTGGGTACGAGTTGAAGACAGAAACAGATTAACAGCAGAAAAATATCACGCTTTAGGTTTAGCAGATTATTCGGCTATTGAAGCTTTTAAACGATATTATTTTTAGATAATAAAAATCTTTTTAAAATATAATAAACTATTTCATGTGGTTTATTTGGTTAGTTACCAACTTTGAAAATGCAGCCCTGGTTAGGCTGCATTTTTTTTTGTTTTATGTTTAACCGAAAAAAATTTTAACCGCAAAGGCGCAAAGATTTCTCAAAGCACACAAAGTTTATCCTTATTTCAATGTCACCCTGAGCGAAGTCGAAGGGCGCAAAGTAGCTCCACAATGTTATTTTTCATCACAATCTTGTCATCCTGACGCAGGAAGGATCACACACGAAACTCGTCAAAATAATTCGCCAATCTTTGATGTGATTTCTCATTCTTCGAAATGACAAACTGACTTAAAAAAAACCGATATCAAAAATTCAAAATTTGATATCGGTTTTATTATTCAAAAATGTTCTTGTTCTAAATCGAAGAATTCAAAATTCTCTGTTTCACATGATCGATATACGATCTTCCTATTACATATCTCAATCCTTCAATTTCGATACTATTTCCTTCAACGGCATCAATTTTATCAATTGCGATAGTGTAAGAACGGTGTATTCTTAAAAAATTTCTTTCGGGTAATAAATCTGTAAAGTCAGATAATGTGCTGTGAATAATGTATTTGCCTGTTAGCGTATTTATTTTCAAATAATCTTTTAAGCTTTCAATGACCAGAATTTCATTAAAGAAAATCTTTTTCATTCTTTTCTTATCAATTTTCACAAAAATAAAAGGGCTTTCAGGAGTATTTTCGTGAGGAATATTATTTTTATTTTCAAGTCTTTTGCTAATCTTATTAAGCGTTTTCATTAACCTTGGAAACTCGATAGGTTTTACCAGATAATCTAAAACATCTAGTTCATAAGTTTCAATTGCAAACTGACTATAAGCACTTGTAATAATAAGTAAAGGCGGGTTTTCAAGGCTTTTTATAAAATTTATACCGTCAAGAACAGGCATATTTATATCAACAAAAATTACATCAACCTTATTATTTTTTAAAAAATTTAAACCTTCAATTGGGTTACTGAAAGTATTTATTACCTCAAAATTTTCAATTGGCTCTAAATAATTTTTTATAACATTAATAGCCAATGGTTCATCATCTATAATCAAACAATTTATTTTCATTTCTATAATCTTATGTTATTTGAGCGAAATAATTTAGCAGGTAAATCTATATACGAAGAAAAGCTGTTCATGTTACTTTAATCACAAGCTTTACGACAAAAATATTCTTTTTATTCTTAAATGAAAGCTTATAGTCATTTTTATTATAACCTAATTCTAATCTTTTCTTAACGTTCTCAATCCCTATACCACTTGACTTGTTAAAATTATCTGTATGATGCGTAATTTCTGCCATTGGGTTTGAAATCGTAAAATGCAGATAATCGCCTTTTACCTTAAAGTTAATATCGATCGTCACATTTCCGGTATTTTTGTTTACGCCGTGCTTAAATGCGTTTTCAATAAAAGTCAATAATATAATAGGAGAAATTTCCTTATCATGAATATCGCCGGAAATTGACATATTAACTTCTAAGCGATGATCGTTTCTAATTCGCTCTAAATCAAGGTAATTCTGAATACAAAGTATCTCGTTTTCTAAAGTCTGTTTTTTATTTTTTGTGTCATATAACATATAACGCATCAACTCAGATAGTTTAAGAACGATTTTTGGAGTTTTATCTGATTTTTCTACAGATAAAGAATAAATATTGTTCAGTGTATTAAAGAAAAAATGCGGAGAAATTTGAGATTTCAGGAAAAGTAATTCAGTTTCTAGCTGGGATTTTTCAAGATCTGTAACCCTTTTTTGTTCTTTTAAAAAATCCAGCGTAATCTTAATTGCCGTTACAAAAGTAATCACATAAAGTTCGCCCATCATCATATCTATAGTATAATTGAGCGTTAGTTTATCGATCGTTTCAGGTCCTTCTGGCCAGACATCATGCGTGATTAATAAATAGGTAAGATTGAATTTAATAAATACCATTATAAACAGAGACGACAAAATTGCAAGAACATACAAAAGATACTTTTTTCGATACACCAGATACGGCATAAAAATCAAAATATTCAAATAACATAAAGTCATGTGAATTGGGAAACCCAATAAGTTTGTTTTGAATGAATAGAGGTAATCATTAAAATAACTTCCCCAGCGAAATGTATTAAATAAAAAGTAAGTAAGCCAAAAAAGGATGTGATAATGCAATGGTATTCGATAAAGTTTGCTGGAATTGAAATTCATAATAATGATGTGTTTTATGACTTTTTATGATGTTTATCTTAGTTTATACGTCGTCCGTCTAAATTAGTTTTAATAAAAGTCAAATTTATTTAAATTTAAAGTTAAATTAAGGTTGTTTAATATGAAGAATTTTACGCTGCTGGTTTTATTTGCGATTCTGATCGCAAGTTGTAAAATAAATACATACAAAAATAATAGTCAGCAAAATATTTTTGCAAACCAGGTTGATCCATTTATTGGAACAGGCGGACACGGACATACTTATCCCGGCGCAACAGTTCCGTTTGGAATGTTGCAGGTAAGTCCTGATAATGGTATTTCAAACTGGGATTGGTGTTCGGGATATCATTATTCAGATTCTATTGTGTCAGGTTTCAGTCATTTACATCTTAGCGGAACAGGAATTGGTGATTTAGCAGACATCTTATTTATGCCCACCAATAAAAAACTGGACTTAACAACAAAAACAACTTCTCGCGATCAATTAACTTATAAATCAAAATACAGCCATGTTAACGAAAAAGCAACACCGGGTTATTACCAAGTTTTTCTTGAGACTCCTAAAATCAATGTAGAATTAACGTCGTCACAACGTACAGCATTTCATAAATATACCTATTCTAAAAACGACAAACAATCGGTTGTGATTGATCTTGGCTTTGCCATAAATTGGGATAAAGCACTAAAAACAGGAATCACAATTGAAGATCAATATACAATAAGCGGATATCGTTTTAGTACAGGATGGGCAAAAAATCAGAAAGTATTTTTTGTCGCAAAATTTTCAAAACCTATTTCAGAATCCGTATTAATTGCTAATAAACAAGTAATTACAGGTAATAAAGCCGATGGAGAAAATTCAGCAGCACAATTATTTTTTGATGCTAAAAACAGCGAAGAACTTGATGTAAAAGTCGCTTTATCATCTGTAAGTATTGCAAATGCAAAAGAGAATCTTGACGAAAAAGATGATTTCAATACAACAAAATCAGAAACTGCAAAAATATGGAATTCGGCTTTAAGCAAAATCGAAGTTCAGACCCCAATCGATTCATTAAAAACAATTTTCTATACCGCATTGTTCCACACTCAAGTTGCCCCTGTAGCCTATAGTGATAAAAACGGTCAGTTTAGACAAGAGGATGATCAAATTGCAACCGCAAAAGATTATACCGCTTACTCGACCTTATCACTATGGGATACTTTTAGAGCCGAAAATCCATTGTTGACTTTATTAGCTCCAAAACAAACTTCAGACATTGTGAACTCAATGTTAGCGTATTACGACATTAAAAAAATATTACCCGTTTGGACACTTTCTGCCAATGAAACCAACACAATGACGGGATATCATTCGATTCCTGTAATTGTCGATGCTTACCTAAAAGGGATAAAAGGTTTTGATGCCGAAAAAGCATTCCAAGCCATGAAAACCACAATGATGCAGGACGAACGCGGACTGAATTTCTACAAAAAATACGGTTACATTCCTTATAATTTATTAGATGAATCTGTTACCATAACTTTAGAATATGCTTATGACGATTGGTGCGTGGCGCAAATGGCAAAAGCATTAGGGAAAACTGCAGATTATGAATTTTTTCTAAACCGATCAAAAGCCTATCGTTATTTATTTGATTCGAAAACAGGATTCATGAGAGGGAAATCTGAAGATGGAAAATCATGGAACGAACCATTTGATGCAAAACATTCTAATCACAGAGAACATACAGATTATACCGAGGGAAACGCTTGGCAGCACAGCTGGTTTGTACCACAAAATGTAGAAGATTTTATTTCGTTACACGGAAGCAATGAAATTTTCACCAAACGATTAGAGCAATTGTTTACCGAAAGTTCAGAGATAACAGGAAGTAATGTTTCGGCAGATATTTCAGGATTAATAGGTCAATATGCACACGGAAACGAGCCAAGTCATCACATTGCCTATATGTTCAATCATGCGGGACAACCGTGGAGAACACAATATTGGGTACATCATATTCTTGATACGCAATACAATACAACGCCAAACGGATTAAGCGGAAACGAAGATTGCGGACAAATGTCGGCATGGTATGTTTTCAGTTCAATGGGATTATATCCAATGAATCCTGCTTCGGGAGAATATGAAATAGGAAGTCCGATATTTGAAAAAGCAACAATCAATCTTGAAGGAGGAAAAACTTTTGTAATCGAAGCAGAAAATGTTTCAGATAAAAACTTTTATATCCAGTCAGCAACCTTAAACGGAGTTGCTTTCGATAAAACAGCCATCACACATCAACAAATAGTACAAGGCGGAATTTTACATTTTGTAATGGGAGCTCAGCCGAATAAAAATTGGGGATTAAAAAAATAAGAAACAAAATAATTAACCACGTAACTAACCAACAAACAAATTAAATTAATGGATATCATTGACGTATCAATCATCGTAGCTTATATTCTACTCTCGGTAGGAATAGGAATTTGGATTTCAAGAAAAGCATCAAAAGGATTAGATGATTATTTCCTTGGCGGAAAAACAATCAAATGGTATTTTTTAGGATTAAGCAACGGATCAGGAATGTTTGATGTTTCAGGAACTTCCTGGATGATTGGCGTATTGTTTTTATATGGAGTAAAAAGTTTCATGTTTATGTGGCTTTGGCCAATATGGAATCAGATTTTTGTCATGATGTTTCTTGCCGTCTGGATCAGAAGATCAAAAGTAATGACAGGATCTGAGTGGATTTTAACCCGTTTTGGAAGTGACAGAGCCGGAAAAGCATCTCATATTATTGTCGCTGTTTTTGCGATTATTTCAACAATTGGTTTCATCGCTTACTTTTTTGAAGGAATCGGGAAATTTGTAACCATTATTCTTCCGTGGGATTTAACACTTCATTACGGAGATTTAATCATATTAACTTCAGAACGATCTTACGCTTTGATTATTATACTTTTAACCACAATTTATACCGTAAAAGGCGGAATGTTTTCTGTCGTAGCTACAGAAGTTGTACAATATTTAATCATGATTATTGCCGGAGTTTTAATTGCCGGATATGCTTTTATCAATTACACAGATCTTCAGATAAATTCGGTAATAACCGATGAATGGAAAAATATTTTCTTCGGATGGCAATTTGAAACCCAATGGAGTGATAAATTCCAAACCTTCAATAATTTGATAGATTCAGAAGGTTATAAAATGTTTGGTGCTTTTATAGGCATGACATTATTCAAAGGATTCTTTGCCAGTATTGCTGGACCAACGCCAAGTTATGATTTACAACGAATTCTTTCGACAAAATCAGTAAAAGAAGCCGCGTATATGAGTGGTTTTACCAACCTGATTTTATTTATTCCAAGATATTTATTAATTACCGGAATCGTAGTAATTGCTTTGGTAAATCTTGCGCCTGAGTTAAATGCAAATACAGGTTTAACCGGAGCTGATTTAGAATTATTAATGCCAAAAGTCGTTAACCTATACATTCCTGTTGGGATAAAAGGAATTTTATTAGCAGGATTATTAGCAGCTTTCATGTCTGGATTCTCCGCTTTTGTAAATGCTGGACCGGCATATATTGTAAATGATATCTATAAAAAATACTTCAAACCTGTTGCTACAAACGCACATTATATAAAAGTAAGCCAGATTTCTTCATTCTTGGTTGTAGGTTTAGGAGTTTTCATGGGATTTTTTGCCGATTCAATCAATTCATTAACGCTTTGGATTACAAGTGCTTTGTACGGAGGTTATGTCGCAGCCAATTTTCTAAAATGGATTTGGTGGCGATTTAATGGCTGGGGTTATTTCTGGGGAATGTTTGCCGGATTAATCGTGGCTTCATTACAATTTGCTTTAGGTCAGGCCAAAGGAAGCTTATCCGAAGGATCATTTCTATACGATTTAGCGCAAGTTCAGGCCATTTATTTATTTCCAATAATATTTGGATTCTCTATTTTGGGTTGTCTTTTAGGAACTTTTCTAAGCAAACCCACAGATATGGACGTTTTAAGATCTTTTTACAAAAACGTAAGACCTTGGGGTTGGTGGAATCCGGTTTATAAAACATTAAAAATTGAAGATCAAAGTTTCGAAAAAAATAATGATTTCTGGAAAGATATGCTCAATTGCGCAATCGGGATTGTGTGGCAATCCAGTATGATTTTGCTTCCGATATTTTTCATTATCAGAGATTATCCAAAAGCAATTACGGCGTTGTTAGTGTTTTTAGTGACCACAACAATTTTGAAATTTACATGGTTGGATAAAGTTAGAAAAATAGAAGATTAAAGCTTAACACGTTCAGTTCATTCCGAGGAACGAGGAATCACACGCGTAACTGGACAAAGATTGACGACGAAGATTGTGGAATTTCTAATGCGATCCTTCCTCCGTCAGGATGACAAGATTGCGCAGAGAATGAAGAATACGCCAAAGTTTGTCATTCCGAGGAACGAGGAATCACACGCGTAACTCGACAAAGATTGACGACACAGTTTTGTCATCCTGACGGAGGAAGGATCCCCGCGAGAAACTCTACAAAGATTGGAGAATTTAGTAAAGGAGCAACTTACGGAGATCCTTCGTTCCTCTGGATGACAAACAGAAACAAAAACAAAAAAACAAATTATAATAAAAACAAAAATATCATGAGTACAATTCCTTGGCAAGACAAACCTGAAAACAGCACTGACGTAATGTGGAGATATTCTGAAAATCCTATTATTGACAGATATGCAATCCCATCATCAAACAGTATTTTTAACAGCGCAGTTGTTCCTTTTGAGGATGGATTTGCAGGTGTTTTCAGATGTGATAACAAAGCGGTTCAAATGAATATTTTTGCCGGATTTAGTAAAAACGGAATCGATTGGGACATTAACCATGAACCAATTGTAATGCAAGCGGGTAATACAGACATGATCGAATCGGCTTATAAATACGATCCTCGTGTTGTTTTTATCGAAGATCGTTACTGGATTACGTGGTGTAACGGTTACAACGGTCCAACAATTGGAATTGGATATACTTTTGATTTTAAAGAATTTTTTCAGTGCGAAAATGCCTTTTTGCCTTTCAACAGAAACGGAGTTTTGTTTCCACAAAAAATAAACGGAAAATACGCCATGTTAAGCCGTCCAAGTGATAACGGACACACGCCTTTTGGAGATATCTGGATCAGTTATAGTCCTGATATGAAATACTGGGGAGAACACCGTTTAGTAATGAAACCATCTCCGTTTGAACAAAGTGCATGGCAATGTACCAAAGTAGGAGCAGGACCAATTCCAATCCTTACCGAAGATGGCTGGTTAATGTTATACCACGGCGTTATCAATACCTGCAACGGTTTTAGATATGCAATGGGAGCAGCAATTTTAGATACAGATGCACCGGATCAGGTAAAATACAGAACACAACCCTACTTATTAGGACCGGCAGAAATTTACGAACAAGTAGGTGACGTAGGAAACGTAGTTTTCCCGTGTGCTGCTTTACACGATATTGAACAAGATAAATTAGCCGTATATTATGGCGCAGCAGATACTGTTGTGGCAATAGCATTTGGAAAATTAAGTGAAGTAATTCAGTTCACAAAAGATAACAGTTTATAGCAAAAACATGCGTTTAAAAATTCAATGGTTAACAATCGCTTTAGGGTTTATATCGATAATGAGTCATTCACAATCGAAAAAAACAATTGTACCTAAAACTTATGTAGCATCAAAAACAACAACTCCGCTTGTAATTGACGGAGACGAATCTGATGCGTCATGGAGTAAAGTAGATTGGACAGATCTTTTTGAAGATATAGAAAATAATGTAAAACCAAAATACGCAACAAAAGTAAAAATGCTCTGGGATGAAACCAATTTTTACATACTCGCAAAAATTGATGAACCACACGTTTGGGCAAATTTAAAACAACGTGACACCATTATCTTTTACAACAACGATTTTGAAGTTTTTATAGATCCCGACAGCGACACTTTTAACTATTATGAATTAGAAATTAATGCTTTAAATACAGCGTGGGATCTATTTTTGTCAAAACCTTACAGAGAAAATGACAACGTAGTTTTAAATGACTGGAATATTCCAGGTCTGAAATCAGCGGTAAAAATCAAAGGAACGCTAAACAACCCAAATGATATTGACGAGGGTTGGGTATTAGAAATGGCGATTCCCTGGGCATCTTATAAAACATCCTTTTTTGATAAAAATGTTCCTACAGATAAATTTTGGAGAGTCAATTTTTCACGGGTAAACTGGCAGCATTCCATAACAAACGGAGGTTACGAACGCAAGAAAAATCCTAACGGAAAATTTCTGCCGGAGTACAATTGGGTTTGGTCGCCAATGGGCGTGATCAATATGCATGAACCGGAAAAATGGGGATATGTTTATTTTTCTTCGAAAGAAGGAAAAGACAATTTTACAATTCCGCAAGACGAAAAAGTAAAATGGGAGCTTTATAATTTATACCGCGCAGAAAAAGAATACTTCGGAAAAAACAAAACCTGGGCGAAAGCTTTAGCCAGTCTGACCAAAGAAACAATTAGTGTAGACGGGAAAATTTTAAAGCCAATATTCGAAAATTATTCACAGGGATATAATATTTCGGTAAAAAGTCCTTTCTCCAATACAACATACATTATTAAGGAAGATGGCAAAATAATAGCAAAATAAACCACTATGAAACTACCAAAACTATTACTTATTTTATTGGCATTCAGTATTTTTTCCTGTGCCAAAAAAGAAGAACAAACCACCTTTAAATTTGGAGTCTGGACAACCGCAGATCCCAAAAAATCAGACGCAGATTTTACAAAAGAATTTAAAAAATACAAAGACGGCGGAATCGATGAAGTATTAATCAATACCGGAACAGATCCAAAACTCTTAAAAAGATTAGTGCCTTTAGCCACAAAAGAAGGCTTAAAAGTCCATGCCTGGATTATGGCAATGAACAGGCCCGGAGATTCAATTGCATTACAGCATCCGGATTGGTATCAGGTAAGCAAAGAAGGAAAATCCTGCTTTGACAATCGCCCTTACGTTGATTATTATCAATGGTTATGTCCAACCAGAAAAGCGTCCAGAGATCACGTTTTAGGATTAGTAGAAGGATTGGCAGAAGTTGAAGGCATTGAAAGTGTACATTTAGATTATATTCGATTTCCGGATATTTTTTTACCAATCAGTTTATTGCCAAAATACAACTTAGTTCAGGATGTTGAATTACCTCAGTTTGATTTTTGTTATTGTGATGAATGTGTAAAGGCATTCGAAAAAATACATCATAAAAATCCAAAAACAAGCCACAATACATCAATTGATATGGAGTGGAAAAACTTCAGATTAAATGCCATAAAAGCAGTAGTTGATGATGCGTATAAAATTGCCTACAAACACAATAAAAAATTAACCGCAGCAGTATTTCCTTATCCTGAAATGGCAGATCACATGGTGCGCCAGCGTTGGGACAAATGGAATATTGACGAAGTTTATCCTATGATTTACCATAGTTTTTATGATGAAGAAATTGACTGGGTAGGTTACGCCACAAAACAAGGAGTTGCTGATTTAGAAGATAAAAAAACTAAAATCAACACCGGAATTTATATCCCCGGGTTAAAATCTGACAAAGAATTAAAAGAAGCGATTTTGCTTGCCAAAGAAAATGGCGCAACTGGAGTTTCGTTTTTTGATGGAAATGCTTTGTCTGACAGCAACTTAAAAACCATCGCAGCAACTAAAGCAAGTTTAAAATAAAAAAACCGAAAAATAGTTATGAATATTTCTTTGAGGAATTCGCAGTAAAAACCTAACTTATGATCCGAAATATTCAAGTAAAATATCAAAACCATGTCAAATAGAAGAGATTTTATAAAGAAATCAACTTTAGGTGCAATTGCAATTACCACAGCTTTAGGGCATAGCGGATTTGCTGCCACTAAAGAAGATGAAAAAGTGAATGAATCAGGAATTGGAAACAAACAAAAAAAGCCTGTTATCATTTCGACATGGAATCACGGTTTACCCGCAAATCAGGAAAGCTGGAAACAATTAAAAGCTGGAAAACCGGCACTTGATGCCATCGAAGCCGGAATGAAAATTCCCGAAGCAGATCCGAATGTTCGCAGTGTTGGTTATGGTGGATATCCGGATCGCGAGGGAAAAGTAACCTTAGATGCCTGCATTATGGATCACAATAGTAATTGTGGTTCGGTTTGTTTTTTACAAGGAATTATGCATCCTATTTCGGTTGCAAAATTAGTACTTCAAAAAACACCTCACGTGATGTTAGCCGGACAAGGCGCTTTGCAATTTGCTTTATCAGAAGGTTTTAAAGAAGAAAATCTTTTGACTGCCGAATCTGAAAAAGACTGGAAAAAATGGCTCGAAGATTCAAAATATAAGCCCGTAATTAATATAGAAAATCACGATACCATAAGCATGCTAATGTTAGATCAAGACGGCAATCTTTCCGGTGGATGCACGACAAGTGGAGCCGCCTGGAAAATGCACGGTCGCGTCGGTGACTCCCCAATCATCGGCGCGGGTCTTTTTCTGGATAATGAAGTTGGCGCAGCTGCCGCAACCGGATTAGGCGAAGCAGTAATCAGAACCGCAGGAAGCGCAATGGTCGTAGAATTAATGCGTCAGGGAAAATCGCCTTATGATGCGTGCAAAGAAATTACAGAACGTATTTACAATAAACATAAAAACCACAAAGATATGGAATACCTGCAAGTTGGTTTTATAGCATTAAATAAAAACGGAGAATACGCAGGTTATAGCCTAAGATCCGGATTTAATTATGCCGTTTCGGATGATGAAAAAGGACACAGAATGGAAGATGCGAAGTTTAAAATGTCGTGGGATAAATAACCCAATCTTGTCATCCCGAGGAACGAGGGATCACACTAGTTAATCGACAAAGATTTACGGGTTTCTATGCGGAGTTTCTAATGTGATTTCTCCCTTTGGTCGAAATGACAAAATAATTATGCATAATTTTTAAGCGCAAAATTGTCATCCCGAGGAACGAGGGATCACATTCGTAAATCGACAAAGATTGAGGAGTTTCTATAAGGAGTTTCTCGTGTGATTTCTCCCTTTGGTCGAAATGACAAACTAAACGTAAACATTCTTATGGAAATGATTTCATAGCCCCGATAGAAGTGGAAATCCTTTTGTGGCGGGGTTCGCCACAAAAGATTGAAACGGATAGCGGGATTAGCTCCTAAAAAAGATTTTGTTTTATGATAGAAATCAAAATGACAAACTTTGGTAAAAAATTGACCTAATAAGCACACAGAGAATAAAAAAACAAAGAATGAAAAAAACAATATCCATAGTATCATTAATCATCACTTCGATATTTTCAGGTCAGGCGCAGGAGAAAGTTCCGTATTGGCAAAACGAGAAAATCAACGAAGAGAATAGAGAACCTATGCACGCTTCGTATTATGTTTTTGAAAATGAAGCATTAGCGGTAAAAAATGAATGGAGACAATCCAAAAATTATCTGGATATTAACGGCGCTTGGAAATTTAAATATGTTGATAATCCAGGCTTAGTCCCTAAAGATTTTGAGAAAACTAACTTTAACGATACCGCTTGGGACAATTTCAGAATCCCTGCGAGTTGGGATGTAAACGGTTACGGATATCCGGTTTACGTAAATACAACTTATGATTTTGATTATTTAATGGCGCCAAATCCGCCGTTTGTACCCACAAAATATAATCCAACTGGAGTTTACAGAAGAGAAATTACCATTGATAAATCTTGGGAAGGAAAAGACATTTTTCTACATATTGGGACTGCAAAATCAAATCTTACGGTTTGGGTAAATGGCGTTTATGTAGGTTATGGCGAAGACGGAAAATTACCATCTGAATTCAACATTAATAAATATGTGAAAACTGGTAAAAATACTATCGTTTTGCAAGTCATGAAATGGAATGACGGTTCGTATTTAGAATGTCAGGATATGTGGAGAATGAGCGGAATCACGAGAGATTCTTATCTCGTAGCCAGAAATAAAGCGCATTTAAAAGATTACGAAATTATTCCGGATTTAGACGCTTCTTATGTAAATGGAAGTTTAAAAATTTCAACTGAATTTTCGGATTTAGATAAAAAAGATACTTATACTTTAGACGTTCAGTTAAAGGCCGGCGATAAAATTATTACGTCGAAAGGTATTTCCGCTTTAAGCGAAAAACAGACTTTTGAATTTGCAGTAAATAATCCTAAGAAATGGAGCGCAGAAATTCCAAATCTCTATCAAATAGATTTTATTCTAAAAGATAAAAAAGGAACTATTGTAGAGGTTATTCATCAAAATGTAGGTTTTAGAAAAGTAGAAATCAAAGGCGGACAACTTTTAGTAAACGGAAAAGCGATTTATATAAAAGGTGTAAACCGTCATGAAGTTGATCCCGTAACCGGACAAACAATTTCACGAGAAAGAATGGAACAGGATATTAAAATCATGAAAGAATTTAATATAAATGCGGTAAGAATGTCGCATTATCCTAACGATGAATATTTTTATGAATTATGTGATAAATACGGAATTTATGTTGTTGATGAAGCAAACATAGAATCCCACGGAATGGGTTATGATATTACCAAAACACTGGGCAATAAACCAGATTGGGAATTGGCGCATATTCAGCGTATGCAACGTATGATTGAACGGGATAAAAATCATACATCGGTCATTATCTGGAGTATGGGGAACGAAGCAGGAAACGGTTATAACTTTTACAGAGGTTATTTATGGATTAAAAATCGCGATAAATCAAGACCCATTCAGTACGAAAGAGCGACAGCCGGCGCTTGGGACGGAAAAGATCTGAAGTTTGAATGGGATTCTGATATTATTGACCCAATGTACAGTTCGCCAAATAAAATGGAAGAATATATTCTGGCAAACCCAAATCCGTCACGACCATATATTCAATGTGAATATGCGCATGCGATGGGAAATTCAATGGGAAATTTTAAAGATTATTGGGACGTAATCAGGAAATATCCCAACTTTCAGGGAGGATTTATCTGGGATATGATCGATCAATCTGTATATAAAACACAACCAGACGGAACCCGAATTCTGGCGTATGGCGGAGATTTTGGACCAAAAGACGTAAAAAGCGATAATAACTTTGTAAACAATGGCGTTTTTACGGGAGAAAGAAAACCAAATCCGCATGCTTTTGAAATGCGAAATGTATTGCAAAATATTCTGACTTCATGGGAAAATCAGGAAACGGCAACGATTAAAGTCTACAATGAATTTTCGTTTAAGGATTTAAGTAATGTGACTTTGCATTGGTCAGTAATTTTAGACGGAATCAAACAAGATTCTGGCGTTATCGATTATCTGACAATAGATCCAAATCAGTCAAAAACGTATACTTTACCAATTAAATTAGGCGATAAAAAATTTCAGGAAGCTTTTGTAAATATCACATATCAATTGAAACAAGATGAACCATTTTTACCAAACAGTTTTGAAATTGCAACAGATCAATTGGCATACAAAGGAACCTGGAAAAATGATATAAAAGTAGAAGGTTCGGCTAAAATAAATGTAGCCAAAAATGCCAATAATACGGTATTTAAAAGCGATAAAGCAATTGTGACTTTCGATAAAAAAACAGGATTTATCAGCGGATATTCATTCGATAATCAATCTGTTTTAAAAGACGGATATCAATTACGTCCCAATTTTTGGAGAGCGCCAAACGATAATGATTTTGGAGCAAATCTTCAGATAAACTTAAAAGCATGGAAAGAAGCGACAGAAAATCCAACACTTTTAAACTGGACATATTCGGAAACAAAAGACAATAAAATTCTGGTAAAAGCAACCTATAATTTAACATCGGTTTCTTCGACTTTAGAATTAAATTACGAGATAAACAGTAACGGAGAATTGAGCGTAAAGGAAGAATTGAATATTGATAAAACAAAAGAAACTCCGGTATTGCCAAGATTTGGAATGGAAATAATTTTGCCAAAAGATTTCAGTTCAATTAGTTATTACGGAAGAGGACCGCACGAAAATTACATCGACAGAAATTACAGTGCAAAAGTCGGACTTTATAATCAAACGGTTTCAGAGCAATATTATCCATACATCCGTCCGCAGGAAACGGGAAATAAAACAGATGTTCGCTGGTTAGAATTGTCAAATGATAAATTGAAAATAACAGTTACATCAAATGAATTACTGGCAACCACAGCTTTACATTTTTTAAATGAAGATTTAGACGACGGATTGCAAAAGGACCAACGCCACGCTGCTGAACTGAAAGAGAGAGATTTAACAAGTTTAAAAATTGATTCAAAACAAATGGGAGTTGGCGGAATAGATAGCTGGCAAGCCTGGCCAATGGAGAAATATTTGTTAAGAGGCAAAACCTATCTTTATCAATTTAAAATAACACCATCAATAAAATAATTCATTATGAGGATTTTAAAACCATTCCTTATCGTATTTTTTCTAACTGTTTTAAATGCTGGATATAGTCAAAAAATATATACGGAAAAGGACATTCAGATCATTCCAAAACCAACAACATTGTTGATTCAGCCCGGAATATTTGAATTTTCTAAAAACACGAAATTTTTTGCTGTAACAGATTTTCAAAAAGAAATCTCAAACGCTTTAGCAGATAAATTCGAAAAATCTGCAGGATTTCGACCTGAAGTTTCCGGGACATTGCCACAAAGTAATTTTATTCAGTTTAAAGTCGATCAAACCCTGAATAAAGAAGCTTATAAATTAGAAATAAACGCTAAGAGCATCACAATTACGGCAAAAGGAAACGCAGGTTTTATTTACGGATTAGAAACTATCAGACAATTATTGCCAAGCGCTATCGAAAGTAAATTTGTAATTACAACCGTAAAATGGCAGGTTCCAAATGTGGTTATTACTGATGAACCTCGTTTTCAATGGAGAGGATTAATGCTGGATTTATCACGTCATTTCTTTGATAAAAGTTATGTATTGGCAACAATTGATCGTCTTGCAATGCTTAAAATGAACGTTTTGCATTTGCATTTAGTAGACGATCAGGGCTGGAGAATGGAAATTAAGAAATATCCTAAATTAACCGAAGTTGGTGCGTGGAGAGTCGATCAGGAAAATGTAGCCTGGAATGCAAGACTTACCACAAATCCTGATGAAAAAGGGACTTACGGAGGATTTTTAACTCAGGAAGAATTAAAAGAAATTGTAAAATATGCAGCGGGTAAAAACATTGAAATCATTCCTGAAATCGAAATGCCGGCGCACGTAAGTTCAGCAATTGCATCATATCCTGAATTGGCTTGTTTTAATCAGAGAATTGGCGTTCCGTCAGGCGGATTATGGCCAATTACAGATATTTATTGTGCAGGAAAAGAAACGACTTTTGAATTTTTACAAAATGTAATCGATGAAGTTATCACCGTTTTTCCATCAAAATACATTCATATTGGCGGTGATGAAGCCACAAAAACCAATTGGGATAAATGTCCGAATTGTCAAAAAAGAATGAAAGATCTTGGTTTAAAAAATTCCCATGAATTGCAAAGTTATTTCGTTAAACGAATGGAGAAATACATCAATTCAAAAGGGAAGAAAATAATTGGCTGGGATGAAATTCTGGAAGGCGGTTTAGCTCCGGAAGCAACCGTAATGAGCTGGAGAGGAACAAAAGGAGGAACTGACGCCGCAGAACAAGGTCATGATGTAATTATGACACCGGAATCTCCTTGTTATTTTAATTTTTACCAAGGTCCGCAAAACGAAGAACCATTGGCTTTTGATGCTTATAATCCGTTAAGTGATGTTTACAAATTTGATCCTGTTGTACCTACAATGACACCGGAGCAGGCAAAACACGTTTTAGGCGGACAGGCTAATTTATGGGCAGAACATTTAACGAACCCAAAAGCATCAGAATATATGATTTTCCCTAGACTTGCTGCTTTGGCGGAAGTTTTATGGAGTCCGAAAGAAAAACGCGACTGGAATGATTTTACAACAAGATTGCCGGTTTTATTAGATCGTTACGATTATTTAGGCATCACTTATGCAAAAAGTGCGTATTTGGTAACTGCTTCTTCAACGGCTAATATTGCTAAAAAAGAAGTGAATGTAACGTTGAAAAATGAATTCCCAAATCCGGATATCCGTTATGTTTTAGGAGATAAAAATATGGACCATAATGCTATAAAATATACAACGCCTATTGCTTTTACTGGAACTACTATTTTAAAAGCTTCGTTATTTCAAAATGATAAACCTATTGGCAAAACATTTACTGATACAATACTATTTCATAAAGGTGTTGGAAGTAAAGTCCTGTATTTAACGCCTTTTAATAGTAATTATAAAGGGGATGGACCTTTTGGGATGGTCAATAGTATTCGGGGAAGTAAAAATTTCCATGATGGACAATGGCAGGCGTGGTTGGTAAATGATATGGAAATCGTACTTGATTTGCAAAAACAGGAAAGTATTGAGGAAGTTATTATTGGCACATTAGAAAGTCAGGGCGCGGGAGTTAATTTTCCAACACAAATAAAAGTTCTGGTATCAAATGATGGTATGAACTATAGAGAAGTCGGGAAAATATCACGTCCGTATGCGGCGAATGTGAATTCAGAATTGAAAGATTTCAAACTGAATTTTGTAAAATGTAATGCGAGATTTGTAAAAGTAATTGCATCTAATTTAAAGAAAAGCCCGAAAGGAGAAAGTTCATGGCTTTTTGTAGATGAAATTTTAGTGAATTAAAATGCGTCGATAAACTGCAATGATGGATTAAAATCCATCTCTACAATATAGTTTGTTCCTCCGGAACGCTTTATAAAATTCCGGAGGAATGATTCATTTTGTAGCAACGGATTTTAATCCGTTGAGAAACATAGAAAGCATGAATTACAAATGATACCAAACACCAAAAAAACAAAAACAAAAAACCATAAAATAGAGTAAAGATGAAAAGAGGAATATTCATAATAGCAATATTATTTTCAGTTCAAATGTTTTCGCAGGCAATTTATGAAGATGAGCGTTACGTGCCGGAAACAGATCCGTTAGTACTGAAAAACCTGGACGAATGGCAAGGCAAAAAATTTGGATTATTAATGCACTGGGGAACTTACAGCGAATGGGGAATCGTAGAATCGTGGTCAATTTGTCCGGAAGATTATGGATGGTGTGAACGTAAAAAAGGAAGCAATCCCGAGAATTATAATGAATATGTAAAAGAATATGAAGGCCTGAAAAAGAGGTTTAATCCCGTAAAATTTGATCCGGCAAAATGGGCAAAAGCCGCTAAAAATGCGGGTATGAAATACATGGTTTTTACAACAAAACACCATGACGGTTTTAATATGTATGATACTAAATATTCTGATTATAAAGTAACTGATAAAGAATGCGCTTTTAGTACAAACCCAAAAGCGAATATTGCAAAAGAAATTTTTAATGCATTTAGAGCCGAAAATATTTCAACAGGAGCTTATTTCTCTAAACCTGACTGGCATAACGAGAATTACTGGGATCCTTATTTTCCTGCTTTCGACAGAAACGTAAATTATGATCCGGCTTTATATCCTGAAAAATGGCAGAAATATGTTGATTTCACACACAATCAAATTTTAGAATTATTATCTGATTACGGTAAAATTGATATTTTATGGTTAGATGGCGGATGGGTTAGAAAAAGAGACCAACAAAACTTAAAAGAAAACTACGATGAAAAGTTTGCTGAAAACGAAGCAAAAAATGGTTTCATCAAACACAGAGTTGTAGATCAGGACCCTAAAATGGATGAATTGGTTGTAAAAGCAAGACAAAAACAACCGGGATTAATTGTAGTTGACAGAGCCGTTCACGGAAAAAACCAAAACTATTTAACTCCTGAAGGTCGTGTTCCTGCAAAAACATTACCTTATCCGTGGGAATCTTGTATTACTTCTGGCGGTGGATGGTCGTATACTCCGGACGCAAAATACATGACGGGCAGAGAAGGAATTCATATGCTTGTTGATATTGTGGCAAAAGGCGGAAACTTATTATTGAATATCGCACCAAGTCCTGAAGGTGAATGGCAACAAGGCGCTTATGATTTATTGGCGGCGTACGGTGACTGGATGAAAGTAAACAGTTCAGCAATTTATAATACAAAACCCATTGAACCTTTTAAGGAAAATAACATTTGTATGACACAAAATAAAACTGGAAACGTATTTTTGTTTTATTTAGCCAAAGAAGGAGAAACTAAAATCCCTGCAGAAGTTGTTGTAAAATCAATCAACCCTAAAAAAGGAACAAAAATTACGATGTTAGGTTCTAAAACTTCATTGAAATGGACAAAAGAAGCTGAAGGATTTAAAGTGGTAATTCCTGAAAATTTAAGAAACAATTTGCCATGTAAAGAAGCGTGGACTTTAAAAATTGAAACGATTAACAGATAGAGAATTAACTATGATTTTTAATAAAAGGTTAACCATACAAACAGCATGTTTTTTTTACATGCTGTTTTTTAGCATAAGTATTTTTGCACAGGAACCGGCAGATTTTGTGAATCCGTTTATTGGAACTTCCAATTATGGAGCGACTTTTCCGGGACCAATTGCACCCAGAGGAATGGCGAGTATTAGTCCGTTTAATGTTGCGGGGCATCAAAATAAGTTAGAAAAAGACAGTCAGTGGTTGTCGAATCCTTATGTAAATGAAAATACCTTTTTAACCGGATTCAGTCAGGTAAATATCAGCGGTGTTGGTTGTCCGGATTTAGGTGTTTTGTTATTGATGCCAACGACAGGAAAGGTAGAAACCAATCATTTAAAATACGGTTCAACCTATTCTAACGAAGTTGCAAAAGCCGCTTATTATAGCGTAAATATTGATAAATACAAGATTAAAGCAGAATTTACGGCTTCAAAAAGAGTCGGCGTAAGCAAATTTACTTTTCCAAAAGGACAATCTAATATTTTATTAAATCTTGGTTTAGGTTTAACAAATGAAGAAGGTGCGATGGTAAAAGTAGTTTCTCCAACTGAAATTGAAGGAATGCGTTCCGTAGGTTCGTTTTGTTATAACAGTCCTGAAGATGCTTATCCAGTTTATTTTGTAGCCAGATTTTCTAAACCGGCGGATAAATTTGGAGTTTGGAAAAAACCAACAAAATATGAAGGTGTTGAAGCACAATGGATGACGTACAACGACAAAACCCGAATGATGGATAATACCATAAAAACGGTTATTGGTGACAGTATTGGAACTTATTTTACCTATAAATTTAATAAAGAAGAGGTTGTTGAGGTTAAAATTGGCGTTTCGTATGTGAGTATTGCGAACGCACGTGAAAATTTAGAAAAAGAAACCGGAAACAAATCTTTTGAAACGGTTTATAAGGAAACTTATAACGAATGGAACGAAGAACTTTCTAAAATTTTAGTCGAAGGCGGTTCAAAAGATGAGAATACAATTTTTTACACGGCATTATACCACACTTTAATTCACCCGAATATTTTAAATGATGTCAATGGAGAATATCCTGTAATAAAAAGAAGCAAAATCGCTAAAACCGATGGAACACGTTATACGACGTTTTCATTGTGGGATACATATCGAAATATGCATCCGTTAACGTCTTTGGTATATCCCAAACAGCAATCTGATATGATAAAAAGCATGTTGGAAATGTATGATGAAAACGGCTGGTTACCCAAATGGGAATTGAATTCAACAGAAACATTTACAATGGTTGGAGATCCGGCAAGTATCGTTATTGTCGACGCGTGTTTAAAGGGAATTCAGGATTTTGATATTTACAAAGCCTACTTTGCCATGTTAAAAGGAGCAGATGATACAGAGAATAATCCGTTGCGTCCCGGTCTTAAGGAATATATCGACAAAGGCTATTTGTCAACTAATTATCCTGGTCCGGTTTCTACAACGCAGGAATACAATACATCAGATTATGCGATTTCACTTTTGGCGAAAGCCTTAGGTAAAAAAGATGATTATAAGCGTTTTACGAAGCGTTCGCTTTCCTACCAAAAATTATATGACAAAGATTTAAAATTATTTCGTCCAAGACTGGCGAACGGAAAGTGGTATGAACCTTTTGATCCTGCATCCGGAGCTAATTTTCAGGCAAATGTGGGTTTTATCGAAGGCAACGCTTGGCAATATAATTTTATGGTGCCGCATGATATGAAAGGATTAATCAAATTAATGGGCGGTGATAAAGCATTTTCGGATCAATTGCAAAAAGTTTTTGATACCAAACAATTTGATATGGCGAATGAACCTGATATTTCGAATCCGTATTTATTTAATTATGTAAAAGGCGAAGAATGGAAAAGCCAGGAAATGGTCAAAAAACTGGTAGGAGAATATTTCCAGAACAAACCAAACGGATTACCCGGAAATGATGATACCGGAACAATGTCGGCTTGGTTGGTTTATTCCATGATGGGAATTTATCCCATATCGCCGGGAGATCCTGTTTATACGATTACAGCACCAATGTTTCATAGAATAACGATCAAATTAGATCCAAGATATTATAAAAAAGAAAGCATTGTAATTGAAAGACAAATCAATAATGACGGAAAAATCAATTCGATTGAAATAAACGGAAAAACACTTAATAGCTTTTTTATTTCGCACGATGATTTTGTGAATGGAAAATTACTAAAAGTGATTCAAAATTAAAAACAACACTACTATGTTACAATTACGAATGAAAAAAACAGCCATTATTTTCATAATGGCTGTTGGTTTTTATAACCACAGTTATGCACAAAAAAAATATCCGTACCAAGATCCTAAATTACCTGTTGAGGAAAGGCTTACTGATTTATTAAGCCGAATGAGCCTTGAGGAAAAAGTACGCCAGATGGACATGTACAAAGGGGAATTTTTTAAGGAAAAGGAAGATTTTTCGAAATCAAAATCGGATCTTAAAATTGGAAATCTTGGTATTGGAGCAATTCACGATATTTATCCGCGATCAGCAAAAATGATTAATGACCTTCAAAGTGAGGTTATAAAAAAGAACAAATGGGGAATTCCTGCCCTTATTATGTGCGAGATGCTTCACGGTTATTTAGATGACGGAAGTACGGCTTTCCCAATGAACATTGGTTTAGGGGCAACCTGGGACACAAATCTTCTGGATAAAGTGGGAAAAGTTATTGGTACAGAAGCCAGAGCGCACGGAGTTCATTTTGGTTTAGGACCCAATCTTGATGTTGGACGCGAACCTCGTTGGGGAAGAGTTGCAGAAACTTTTGGTGAAGATGTTTATTTGGTTGGAGAACTGGGAACTTCGATGATTAAAGGAATGCAGGGCGAGGATTTCAAATCAGATCGTTCGATAATTGCAGAACCTAAACATTTTGCCGTTCACGGGATTCCGCAAGCAGGAGGAAATTCTTCTCCGGTTTTGATTGGAGAACGCAGCGCGCGAGAAGATTTTTTACCATCATTTAAAAAAGCATTTACAAAAGGAAACGCGTTAGGAACCATGTGTGCTTATTCTGAACTAGACGGAATTCCTTGTGCAGCAAATCACTGGTTATTGACGGATGTTTTAAGAAAAGAATGGGGTTTTAAAGGAATTGTAGTTTCAGATTTAGGCGCTATAAAATACCTTCAAACCACGCATCATGTTACAGATTCGCCTAAAGAAAGTATTAGGGAAGCTGTTGCAGCGGGAGTTGATATGCAGTTTTATGATTTCACAAATGAATTCTGGCAACAAAGCATTATTGAATTGGTAAATGAGAAAAAACTAACAATGGCACAAATTGACCGTGCTGCCGGCGGAGTTTTAAGATTGAAGTTTTTATTGGGATTATTTGAAAATCCGTACACAGATAAAAATTTAATTAAGCAACGTTTTCATTCAAAAGAAAATCAGGATATCGCTTTAGAAGCCGGACATAAATCAATTGTATTGTTGAAAAATGACAACAATATTTTGCCTTTAAAAAAGGATATTCAAACGATTGCCGTTATTGGTCCAAATGCTGATGCTTCGAGATTAGGAGGATATTCGGTAAAAAATAAAGTAGGAACAACCGTTCTTGAAGGAGTAAAACAAGTTGTTGGCGCGAAAACAAATGTACTTTATGAAGAAGGAGTTTCCTTAATTGTAAAAGGACAAATTATTCCGTCGAAGTATTTATTCACGCCAGATGGATCTGAAAACGGATTAAAAGGCGAATATTTTAATAACAGAAGTGTTGAAGGAGTTCCGGCATTAACCCGTATTGATAGTCAGTTAGAGTTTGATTGGCCGTGGTCTCCGGGAGATGGCGTTACAGATGATGATTTCTCGATTCGCTGGACAGGATATATTCAGTCAGAAAAATCATTTGATGGCTGGTTAGGTTTAAGTTCAGATGACGGAATCAGAATGTGGATCGACGATCAATTGGTGATTGACAACTGGACAAAAGGTGCTACGAGTATGGTTACAACTCCAAAAAATATTGAAGCAGGTAAAAAATACAAAGTCCGCATAGAAATGTGGGAAGGCGGTTGGGGAGCCAGAGCGCACTTGCGTTGGAATCTTGAAAAAGTAAACTTTCAGCCGGCAATTGACATCGCTAAAAAAGCAGATGTTGCAATTGTGGTTTTAGGCGAATCAAACGAATTAGTAGAGGAAAACAGAGATGTCGCTTCTTTAGACTTACACGGAATGCAACAGGAATTGATTGAAGCTATCCAAAAAACAGGAACTCCGGTGGTTTGTGTTTTATTAAATGGTCGTCCGCTTTCAACAAACTGGATAGCAGAAAATATTCCTGCACTTGTCGAAGGCTGGTTTCCGGGTGAAGCAGGAGGAAAGGCTGTAGCCGATGTATTATTCGGGAATTATAATCCTGGCGGAAGATTGCCAATTACGGTTCCTAAATCTGTGGGACAGTTACCTATATATTATAACCAAAAACCATCTGCAATACACAGATATGTTTCTGAAAGTGAAAATCCGTTGTACACATTTGGTTACGGATTGAGTTATACGACTTTCGAATATTCAAATCTTGCCATCAGTTCAAAGGAAATTAAAACAAATGGAGAATTAAAAGTAAGCATAAACGTTAAAAACACAGGAAATTTTGATGGAGATGAGGTCGTACAATTGTACATTAATGATGTTTACAGCAGTGTAACAACGCCAAGAAAAACATTAAAAGGTTTCAAGAGATTATTTATTAAAAAAGGAGAAACTCAAAAAGTAGAATTTACATTAACTGCTGATGAATTATCACTTTGGAACCGAGATATGAAAAATGTAGTAGAACCGGGTGATTTTGAAGTTATGGTAGGTGGAAACTCAATTGACCTGCAAAAAACGGGATTTAAGGTTTTGCAATAAAAAAGAACTAATGAATAATTATATTTAGTGTTTTAAGTATTTAGCAGATAATACTTTTGAAAATTGTATAAATCAATTAGATTAATTAATAAAAACCCGCCTTATTTAGGCGGGTTTTTTTTGTAAAATATAAGGTTTTTAGGGGTTTAAATGTTAAAGTTTACCCAACACCTTTTCAAAATTGTCATTTGTCGAAATAATATTCTGTTAACAAAAGGTATTCTTAAGTTTAACATGTTATTAACTCTAAAAAACAACTAATATGACTAAGAACGTACTAAAATTACTGTTTGTTCTTTGCTTGTTTGCATTCCAAAGCTCACAAGCACAGACTACGGTAAAAGGAACGATAACAGATGCTTCAACGGGAATTCCAATTCCGGGTGCAAATGTTGTTGTTAAAGGAACAAAGACAAGTGCATCATCAGATTTTGATGGAAAGTACAGCATTAATGTTCCCAATCAATCATCAGTTTTGGTTTTCAGCTATGTTGGATCTGCTCCAAAAGAGATTCCTGTAGGAACACAAACATTAATCAATGCAGCTTTAGGCGCAGCGACACAACAATTAGGGGAAGTTGTTGTAACGGCTCTTGGTATTAAAAGGGAGAAAAAAGCCATCACGTATTCCGCTCAGAATATCTCGGTAGATGAGCTTTCAGAGGCAAGATCATTAAACGTCGCCAACTCACTTTCGGGTAAAGTTGCGGGTCTTAACTTCTCGACTACTTCAAATGGTGTAGGAAGTTCTTCAAGAATTACATTGAGAGGAAACAGATCACTTACCGGTAATAACCAACCAATGTATGTGGTTGATGGTGTGCCTATTAGTAATGGTACAACTACTGGTAATCCGGATATCGATACAGGAGGAACCACTCAGCCTGATGGTATTTCGAATATTAATCCTGAAGATATTGCTTCGATGACGGTTCTTAAAGGACCATCTGCAGCAGCACTTTATGGTACAAGGGCAAGTAATGGTGTTATTGTTATAACTACAAAATCAGGAAAATCAGGAAAAACTTCAGTTTCGGTTTCGTCTAACTTCATGGCTTCATCTGCTTATAATTTGATGAATTTACAAAACCAGTACGGACAAGGAACTTTAGGTGCTTACAACCAGACTTCAAGCTCAAGCTGGGGAGGAAAACTCGACGGAAGTCAGGTTCCGGCATGGCAATTAGTTCGTAATCCTAATTATTCAGGACCTGCAACAACAAGTTACAGCCCGCAGCCGGATAACGTAATTGATTTTTATAAAACAGGATATAATTTAGCAAATACATTGACTGTTACTACAGGAAATGAAAAAGCGCAGGGTTATTTTTCTTATACAAATACAACTGCAGAAGGTATCGTAGGCGGAAACCAATTGAACAGACACAATCTTAATTTAAGATTAACGAGTAAAATATCTGATAAATTATCATTAGATGTAAAAACAAACTATATCGTTCAGGATATCGATAATTTATTGAGAACGGGTGAAGAATCTATTGGTACATCAGCTTATTTATTACCTCGTAGTATTAAATTTAGTGAATACAAAGATTTTGAATACAGAGATGCAGCGGGACAATTACAGCAAAATTATTTTTTAGACGAAGCCGGAGCTCCAGGAGGAAACCCATATTGGTCAGCTTTGCGCGATGATTCACGTAAAGATAAAAGAAACAGATTTATAGGTCTTGCGTCTCTTAAATATGAGTTTACAAATACAATAAGTTTGCAAGTAAGAACTGGTTTAGACCAAATGACAAACAAGAATGTTAGAAACAGATATGCTACTATCGCTTTTAATAACAATCTGGGTTCATACAGCGAATCTTATGAAACTGTAAGCGAATTCAATACGGATGCTTTACTTTCATACAACGAAAAATTTGGTGATTTCTCTATCGGGATTAATGCGGGTGCGAATACTTTACAACAAAATAGTTCTTCGTTATATTCAGGCGGAGTTTTAAGTAAAAGAAACTTTTTTGCCTTATCAAATGTTTCAACGATTCAGTCAACTTCTACATCTTCAGAAAAACAAATTAACTCTGTTTATGGTTTCTCACAAATTGGATTCAGAAATTATTTGTTCCTTGATTTAACAGCAAGAAATGACTGGTCATCTACTTTACCATCGGCAAACAGATCATTCTTTTATCCATCTGTAGGTCTTTCAGGAGTTATTTCAGATATGGTAACATTGCCGGAAGTGGTAAGTTTTGCAAAAGTAAGAGGTTCTTATGCAAAAGTGGGTAATGATACAGATCCTTATCAAACAAGTTCAAGATTATCTTATATTGGTGGAAATGGCGGTATGCTGTATTCTCAAACAACAGCTGCAAATCCTAATTTAAGACCGGAAATGTCAAGTTCAGTTGAATTTGGTGCTGATGTTAAATTTTTCAAAAACCGTTTAGGATTAGATTTTACTTATTTTAAAACAAATACAAAAGATCAGATTTTCTACATCAATACTCCGGAATCTTCTTCGACTTCAAGAGCGGTTGTTAATGGTGGAGAAATTCAAAATAATGGTATCGAGATTGTACTTACTGCAACTCCTGTTCAAACAGAAAATTTCTCCTGGGATGTTACTGCCAACTACGCAAACTACAAATCTGAAGTAAAATCAATTTACGGAGGAAGAGAAGAATTAGTGCTTGGTGAAGGACGTTTAGTAAGAAGTAAAGTTATTCAGGGTGGTGAATATGGAGATTTATATATTAAAGGTTTCCAAAGATCTCCTGACGGAAAAATAATTGTAAACAGCGCTGGTATTCCGCTTGCAACAAATAGTTTTGATGTTCGTGCAGGAAACTTTAACCCGGACTGGACAGCAGGTTTAAAAAATAATTTTAAATACAAAGATTTCTCTTTAAGTTTCCTTGTTGATTTTAGAATTGGTGGTGAAGTTATTTCATACACTCAGGCAAGACAGGCAGGTTTAGGAGTTAGTGATGTTACTCTTGCAGGAAGAGAAGGCGGAATCGTTGTTGATGGTGTTGTTGCAACTGCTGGAGGAACTTATGTTCAAAATACTACAAGCATAAATGCAGAACAATACTGGACAGCAATTGGGCAAAGAACTCCCATCGCAGAACCTTTTATTTATGATGCAACAAACATCAGATTAAGAGAACTTGTTTTTGGGTACTCTTTACCAAAACGTATATTGGCAAATTCAGGATTTACAAATATTGACTTTTCATTAGTAGGGAGAAATTTATTCTTCTTTGTGAACAAAGCTAAATATTTTGATCCTGAAGCGGGTGCAGGTACAGGAAACTTGCAAGGTATCGAATCTTTCAACATTCCTTCAACGAGAGATTATGGGGTAAATGTTAAATTCGGATTTTAATTAAAAAAAGAGACATCATGAAATATAGTTTTAAAATAAAAACATTAGGAGTTGCTTTAGCACTGGTTTCTGTTTTTTCAAGTTGTACAAACGACTTTGATCAAATAAATACCGATCCTAATTCGCTTACGGAAGATCAGTTAGATGCTACAATGGCGGGACCATCATTTGCATCTGCGCTTTATGCCGGAATTCACAACGGATCTTATTCATCGCCGGGCGTTGATGATCAGGGAACCTGGGGTATTGCAACTGGAATTTTATCTTCGACTTTTATTCAATATCTAAATTGTGGATATGGAACAGAAAGAAATGCATTCGTAAATGGTTACGAAGGACGTGGATGGACAAGATTTTACACCGTAGCCGTTCCAGCTTTAAATAATGCTATAAAAGCATCTGAAGGAAATGCCGAAGCTTTGGCAATTCTTAAAATATGGAAAGTTTTTATGTATAACCAAATGGTAGATGCTTACGGACCAATTCCTTACACAGAAGCTGGTAACAAAAAAGAAAAAGTGCCTTATGACAGCGTAGAATTTATCTACGAAGATTTCTTTAAATTACTTGACGAAGCAAATACTACATTAAGCGGTTCTTCTGTGGCAACAGTTGCTTCATTTCAGCCTAACGATCGTTTGTATGCCGGTAATGTTGCAAATTGGAGAGTTTTTGGAAACAGTTTAAGATTGCGTTTAGCATTAAGAATATCTGATATTCAGCCAGCTAAAGCAAAAACGCAAGCCGAAGCTGCTGTAGCTGCGGGTGTTATGCAAACTAATGAGCAAGGCGCTTTCTTTAAAGCAAGTAATATTACTCCAAACAATTTAAACATGATTGTAAACAGTTGGGGTTATACAATGACAGCTTCTATGGAAAGTATTCTTGTAGGATATAACGATCCAAGGTTAGCAAAATGGTTTTCTAAAATTGATACCGGTGTTTATCGTGGTCAGCCTATCGGAGCTTTAGAAGATCAGTTTGGAACCACTAAATTCTCTGCTTTTAACAATGATGTTATGGGTAACGGAGCAGCAGGAAATCTTAGTGAAACTAAAAATATTGAAGTATTCATGGCTTCAGAAAATTATTTCAGCAGAGCCGAAGGTGCTTTGAACGGATGGAACATGGGCGGAAGTGCTCAGAGTTTATATGAAGCAGGTATTAGAGCTTCGTTAGCACAATGGGGAATCACTGATGCTGCGGCAATTGACGCTTATGTTGCCGGAAATACATTGCCAACTTTGCCAAATGTTCTAACGGTTTATCCAACTTTAGATTTACAGGATATTCCGGTAAAATTACCGGTTGCATGGTCTGCTGCCGTTGCAAGTCAGCGTACACAAATCGCGGTTCAAAAATACCTGGCTATTTTTCCTGAATCCTGGGAATCTTGGGCAGACTTACGCCGAAGTGATGCTAAAGTAATTTATGCGCCACTTAACACGGATAATAATGACGCCGGAGTTGGTAAAAGCTTAATGAAAAGAATTATTTATACAACTAATGAATATTCTTCAAACAAAGATGCTGTTACAGACGGAATCGTTAAACTAAACGGACCTGATACCGGAGGAACTAAACTTTGGTGGGATACAAAATAAAATAAGTATAGATAAAGAGATTCGTTACTTAAAATTGACAAAAGGAGAGGTAACTCTCCTTTTGTTTTATACAATAATTTCGATTATTGAAAGAATAATTAATTAAAAATGTTTGCCACGAATTACACTAATTTTCGTTAATTAATTCGTGTTGATTCGTGAAATTCGTGGCGATTATTTTTTTATAGCCACAGATTTTTAATAATTGCCAAATCTTCAAATACACTACATTATGGTTAACAATACAATTTTACCTTCTTCTGAAAAGAAAAAAAACACATTAGTTCCAATTTTAATTATAGCCAGTCTATTTTTTGTTTTTGGATTTGTAACCTGGATCAACGGAGCATTAATTCCATTTATGAAAACCATAAATGAGTTAACATCAGCTCAATCACTTTTAGTGGCATCGGCATCTTATATTTCTTTTGTCGTAATGGCATTGCCGGCTTCGTATATTTTAGGGAAAGTAGGATATAAAAAAGGAATGTCTTTAGGATTATTCATCATGGGATTTGGCGCCTTAATATTCATTCCGGCCGCAGAAGCCAGAACATATTGGATGTTTTTAACCGGAATATTTATTCAGGGAGCAGGAATGACTTTATTGCAAACAGCCTCAAACCCATACATTACCATTTTAGGACCCATAGAAAGTGCTGCAAAAAGAATCTCAATTATGGGAATTTGTAATAAAATAGCAGGTGCATTGGGATCGCTTATTTTTGGATCGATCTTATTATCCGGAATTGATGAAATCAAAGAAAAACTAAGTTTAGTAAATACGATCGAAAAAGCTAAATTACTGGATACAATGGCAGACAGCGTTGTTGCACCTTATATAACAATGGCGGTCGTTTTATTTATTTTAGGAATATTGATTAGAAAAGCTCCTTTGCCTAACGTTGAAGCTGAACCTATTGAAGAAGCTAAAGAAGGCGAAACCACAAAAACAAGTATATTTCAGTTTCCGCATTTATGGCTGGGAGTTTTAACGCTTTTTATGTACGTAGGAGTTGAGGTAATTGCCGGAGATACGATTATCGCTTATGGTATTGCATTGGGTTTTCCGGCGAGCGATGCTAAATTTTTCACCACATTTACATTATTGGCAATGGTAATCACGTACGGAGTTGGAGCATTTTTAATTCCGAAATATATTACGCAGGCTTTGGCATTACGAGCAAGTGCCGTTTTAGGGATTTTGCTATCGCTTTGTATTGTAGCGTCAAGCGGATTTACCTCTATTTTATTTGTAGCAGCTTTAGGAATTGCAAATGCTTTAGTTTGGCCTGCAATATGGCCTTTGACTTTAAAAGGTTTGGGTAAATTTACAAAAACAGCTTCGGCATTATTAATTATGGCCATTTCCGGCGGTGCAGTTATTCCTCCGTTATACGGAAAACTGGTAGACATGAACAAAGTAACTATGTTGGCTGACGGAATGAGTGAGGTCTCGGCAACCGCAAATGCTGCAACCGAAGGATATTGGATTTTATTGCCGTGCTATGCTTTTATTTTATACTACGCGATTATAGGACATAAAGCAGGTTTAAAAAAAGAATACAATAAGTAGTATAATGAAGGAATATATTCCGCCACGAATTCACGAATTTATAAAGTAATAATTCGTGAATTCGTGGCGGAAAAACGATGTATAATTTAAACAAGTGAAACGCCTTAGATACAAAAACTATAACTATGTTTCTATGTGTTCAAATAATATGACAACAATCAACTTTTACACTACAAAATGATTTCAAAATTTAATTATCCACTGCTTTTATTAGTTGTACTGAGTATTTCTTGTTCCTCAATAAAGCAAGTTCCAAAAGCAATTAATATCACCCAAAACTTTATTACAGATCAGCCTGTTACAACAAACAGTCACGCATCAACAATAGTAGAACTTGAACCTGATAAATTGATGGCAGCTTGGTTTGGAGGCACATATGAAGGCGCAAAAGATGTTGGAATTTATTTTTCTGTATATCAAAAGAATAAATGGTCTGCGCCAAAAAATCTTGTAATGCCATTAATAAAGCAAAATGATACATTGCCTTGCTGGAATCCGGTTTTATTTAAAAGCAAAAGCCAGAATTTGTATTTGTTTTATAAAGTGGGGAAAAATCCGAGAGAATGGTTTGGAGCAATGATCGTTTCAAAAGATAACGGAAATACATGGAGTGAACCTAAATATCTTCCTGACGGGATTCTGGGACCCATTAGAAACAAACCTGTTGAAACAATTCCAGGTACTATTTTATGCGGAAGCAGTACCGAAAGTGTTGCAGATAATAAATGGAGAGTTCATTTAGAAAAATATACTGAAGCTGCAGATTCGTGGGAAAAAATTGCTCTTGACGCTAAAAAGGAATTTGATAGTATTCAGCCCACATTTTTAGTTCATTCTGATAAAGAAATTCAGATTTTATCCCGAAGCAAACATAATAAACTGATTTCAAGTTGGTCAAATGATAACGGAAATACTTGGCATAAAACTGATAGTATTAATGTGGTAAATTCTAATTCAGGAATTGATGCCGTAACTTTAAATAATAAATCATTTTTATTAGTGAATAATCCGCTCAAACAAGGAAAAGACTGGTTCAACGGACGAAATGTTTTAGATGTGGAATATTCTAAAGATGGTATATCATTCAAGAAATTATTTGATCTTGAAAACCAAAAAGTAGGCGAATTCAGTTATCCGGCAATTATTCAAACATCAGATCATAAAATTCACGTTTTGTACACTTATAACAGAAAATATATTAAACATGTTATATTTGAAATAGTGAACTAATCCTGAATTGAATAAATTTTTTGAACTTAAATAATCTATAAAACTCATCAGAATAAAAAATGCAATCTTCTCAAAATCCAAAATTTAGAGCCCTTTTAATAAGTATACTATTTGTAAGTGTTGCTATAAATGCACAGAATAGTATTGATGCCCAAACATTTTACAAACATGATAAATATCTTTCATCTGATAAAATGGAAGGACGTTTTCCCGGCACAAAAGGAAATAATAACGCAGCGGCTTACGTCAAAAAATATTTCAAAAAATATGGTTTAAAAGAATTCAATGGAAGTTATTACCAATCGTTTAAACTTTTTGTAAAAGAAGGAATAAACAAAGTCAAATCTGATACTGTTGCAACACAAAATGTTATAGGATATATTGAAGGATCAGATCCAAACCTCAAAAATGAATTTATTGTAATTGGCGCGCATTATGATCATTGGGGTTGGGGCGGAAAAGGATCAGGCAGTAAAAAAAAGGAAGTTATCGCGATTCATAACGGAGCAGATGATAACGCTTCCGGAGTTTCGGCTTTGCTTTGTATGGCAGAAGAAGTATCAAAATCTGGAATTAAACTTAAACGAAGTGTCATTTTTGTTTCTTTCAGCGGTGAAGAAGAAGGATTATTAGGTTCTAAATATTTTGTAAATCATTTGCCAGTCAAAAAAGAAGCTGTAAAAGTAATGCTGAACATGGATATGGTAGGAAGATTAAATACCGAAAAACAAATTTATATGGGCGGTGCAGGAACTTTTCCTGACGGCATTGAACTCATGAAAAAATTAGGTGACAATAGCGGACTTAATCCCGTTATCCATGCCGGAGAAGTGGGAGGATCTGATCATATTTCATTCTACAAAGCTGGCATATCTGTTATAGGATTTCATACAGGCGGGCATCCGCAATACCATACTCCAGACGATGATATTGATTTAATTAATTTTGAAGGCGGAGCTTTGGTTTCAAAATACATCTATAACGCCTTAATTGCGATTGCTGATTATGAGCAGGATTTAAAGTTTATCAAGCAAGATTAAATAAGATAAACATAACTCTCAAAACGCTAAATCATTTGTAAGATTCCGTTTTTATACTCTAAAAATTACACCAAAAGCCATTCAAAACGAATGGCTTTTTTTATAAATTCTCTAATTGAATAAAACAAAACATTTTTAAATGAAGGCTCCGCTATTTTTAATCCATTATAGTACAGATTTAATAAATGCGCATTTTTGTTTTCTCAAATTTAAGATTTTTATTACAGTTGTTAAATCTATATTGTTAATGTATTGATATTTAGTTTGTTAAAAATATAAGAAAAATCATATTTAATCTGTTTAAGTGCATCATAATATATATTATTATGGCTATATACTTACATTTTTTTGTTATAAATTTATTAAAAATATTTGTAACTATCTACACTTCAGTATATTGTAAAATATGCTTAAAAGAAATACTGATTGCCTTTCAATCATTTATTTATGTATTTCTTCCCTACTCACCTCATAATTGCCTAAAGGAATTAATTAATTTTTTAATCATTAAAAATTTATTATTATGAGACTAAAATTATCTTTGTTACTCGTTTTTATTATTACGTATTCGTGGTCCCAGTCGGGCTCGACGAAAACCTTTACCGGCAATGGAACATTTCCCGTTCCCGCCGGTGTGACTAGTGTCACTGTTCAGGCTTGGGGTGGTGGTGGATCTGGCGGAGGAGCTAGTGGAGCACCATTGCTTTTGGGGAGGGGATCTGCCGGTGGAGGTGGAGGAGCTTATGCAAGTGCCCCACTTTTAGTAACTCCCGGAACAACACTAAATGTAGTGGTTGCAAGTCAAACTTCTGGTACTAGCGGAGCTGGTACGGCAGGAGGTAATTCTACTATTACCGGTTTTGAAACTTCTATTTTAGCCGCCGGAGGATCTGGTGGAAGCGCTAATAACGCAGGAGGTTCACCTATAGGAGGAATTGGAGGTTCAGTTGCAGCTTCTGCAGGTTCTACTAAATTGGCAGGTGCAAATGGAGGGAATGGTAATTCATGGAATCTTTTAGGTTTATTGCTTTCATCTGGTGCCGGTGGTTCCGGAGCAAATTCTGGTGGAGCAGGTGGTACTGCCGTTTCAGGTTTAATTTTAAGTAATGCACCCGGAAATGCAGGTTCGCCTCCCGGAGGTGCCGGTAGTGGCGCTATAAATTCAGCATTAGGAGCATCACAAATTGGGGGAGCCGGTGCAGCTGGCCGGGTTATTATTTCTTATAGCTGTGCTAATTTTAGTTTAACAAGTACAGCAGCTACTAATTTTTGTGCTTCTATAGGTACAACATCTACTGTAACTTTAACGGGTAACGCAGCATCATTGCCAATTGGTAATTATGTCGTAACCTATAATAGAAGCAGTCCGGTTGCTACTGCGCTTACTGCAAATTTAACAGTTAGTACAGCAGGAACAGGAACTTTTACAGCAGTAGGACTAACTACGGGTTCTAGTACAATAACCGTTACTAAACTTGCATCAGAGACTTGTTCTTCTAATATTACTGCTAATAATACCGCTACAATAACAATATCACCGGCAACCGTTGGCGGAACTGTAGCTGGAGGCACGACAATTAATGCCGGTAACACAAGCGGTTTATTGACTTTGTCAGGTCATACAGGATCAGTTGTTAAATGGCAATCTTCTGTAAGTCCGTTTTCTGTATGGACAGATTTAGCCAATACCAATACGACTTATACTTCAGGAGTATTAACAGAAACTACACAATTTAGAGCTGTTGTTCAAAGCGGAAGCTGTACAGTTGTAAATTCAGCAGCAACAACTGTCACAGTCGAAGCTTTGCCAACTATAGCTTTACAATCTCAGGCACAGGGAATTTGTTCCTTTAATAATGGCACTACGTTACAGACAACATTAGGGTATACAGCCACTACAGGAACTCCTGTAACTTATAGTATAGTTTGGAATTCCTCTCCTGCAAATGGTTTTACAGCCATTACCGATGCAGCATTACCAACTAGTCCAATAATTCTTTATTTTCCTGCTGCAACAGCTGCTGGAATTTATACGGGTACATTGACTGTAAAAAATGCATCTGGAAGTAGTAGTTTAGGTTCGGTTTTTAATGTTTTTATAGATAGAAGCCCTTCAATTACTTCAACAGGCGCAATTGCTTGGGTTACTTCAAGTAATAACTCGCAAAACACAACTTTAGCATATTCTGCAAGTGTAGAAAATCCAACAAGATATTCTATTGATTGGAATTCAGCAGCAAATGCTGCCTTATTAACAGATCAGCTGAGTACTCTTTTTGCTTTTTCACCTGGTGGTGGCGTTATAAATAATATTGTGATACCTGCCAATGTACCATCGGGAACTTACTCGGGGACAATAAACATTATGAACGCAGGAAGTTGTTCTGCCTCGCGATCTGTAACTATATCTATTTTTGCTGCTGTTGCACCAACTATAGCCTTGGCATCTTCGACGGAAAACCGTTGTTATGTAGGCAGTAATGTGTCCCAGACTACAACATTAGAGTATTCAGGAACTACAGGATCACCAATAACTTATAGTATAGTATGGAATGCATCTCCCACAAATAGTTTAGTACCCGTTACTGATGCAGCATTGCAGGGTAGTCCAATTACCATTGCTATTCCTACAGGAACAAACCCGGGAACTTATACAGGTACATTAACAGTCAAAAATGCAAATGGCGCAGTTAGTACGGGTTCAACGTTTACTCTAAGTTTAGGATTCCTTGCTACAATTCTTTCAGATGGATCAATTGCTTCGGTTACAACGAGTAGTAGCCCGCAAACTGCAACATTAGCATATTCTGGTCTTTCACCTTCTTCAGGTACGCCTCCCACAAGATATTTTATTGATTGGGATCAAACAGCAAATAATGCTTTATTGGCAGATCAGCCTACTACTTCATTTGCTTTTTCGTTCAGCGGAGGCAGTATAAATAATATTGTAATACCTGCAAATGTTCCAGCTGGGACTTATACGGGAGCAATGTATATTTCTAATGAAGCTTCTTGTAATCAATATAAAAATGTATCTATAACAGTTTCAGCTCCTGTTGCACCCACAATAGCCTTGGCATCTTCAGCAGCAGAACGTTGTCCTTTTAGTAACATTACAACATTAGAGTATTCAGGAACTACGGGATCACCAATAACCTATAGTATAGTGTGGAATGCATCTCCGGCAAATATTTTTGCGGCAGTTACTGATGCACCTTTACCTGCTAGTCCAATCCTTATTGCTATTCCTGTAGGAACAGATTCAGGAACTTACACAGGAACTTTAACAGTAAAAAATGCAGACGGTATTGAAAGCTTAGGTTCTGTTTTTGCTTTAAATGTAAAACAAGCTCCTTCGATTATATCAAATGATATCATTACTCCGGTTAGTACTACTACAAGTATTCAATATACAACATTAGCATATTCAGGAATTATTGCTAATCCTACACAATATTCTCTTATTTGGGATCAACCTGCAATGCAAAATCGACCTATGGAACCATTTACTTTTTCACCAGCTGGAGGTGTTATAGATAACATTATAATACCTGCAAATGTTCCGCCAGGCACATACACGGGTATAATGACTTTTTTCAATGGTGATTGTTTCGGAAAGCACAATGTATCTATAGTTATTAATTCACAAGCGCCAACCATCGCACTAGCATCTTCTGCAGCAGAACGTTGTTCTCATATTAATGTTGCTCAAACGACAACATTAGAGTATTCAGGAACTACGGGATCACCAATAACCTATAGTATAGTGTGGAATGCATCTCCGGC
>NZ_JAYSPC010000133.1:0-27421 GCF_043722275.1 Flavobacterium sp.
TAGTGGTAATCTGCGATGGAGATCCCAGTAAATCACCACTATTTAATACAACTTAAAATATCTTCCGAACACTTATGTTTTTAAAACCTGTCGGGTTTACGTTGTGTAATTACTACGTATAAAACACACTGCTGTGCGCATCTACATTAAATCTTTACGGATTAGTTTCATCGCAAGCCAAACCCCACAGGTTTTTAAAACCTGTCGGGTTTACGTTGTGTAATTACTACGCATAAGACAAATCCGCCTCTACATTAAATCTTTACGGATAGTTGTTCATCGCAAGCCAAACCCGACAGGTTTTAAAAACCTGTCGGGTTTAATACGTTATGCAGAATCTCTCAATTTACTTATTTTTTAACCATTCAAACAAACGATGTGCATCTTCATATTTAAATAATTGCGTTCCTTCGTTCATTGTTGCGGCAGATCCACAGGCGACTCCCCAGCGAATCACTTCTTTCAGGCTTTTGTTTTGAGAAATTGCCCAAACCATTCCGCCCACCATACTATCTCCGGCTCCAACGGTACTTTTTTTGGCAACATTTGGTGCAGGAACATATTCATAATCATCTTTGGTGACTAAAACTGCGCCTTGAGGTCCAAGAGAAACTACCACAATTTCGGCTCCGCCTTTTGCGATTATTTTTTTGGCAGCTTCATTGACTTCTTCCATTTCAAGGCGTTCAACTCCAACTAATTTTGCCAACTCACCCACATTTGGTTTTATTAGATATGCTCCGGTTTCAAGAACTTTCTGTAAAGCTTCTCCAGATGTATCTACAATTAATTTTGAATTAGATTTCTTGGCAATTTCGGCTACTTTTTGATAAAAATCGGTTGATAAACCTTCGTTTAAACTTCCGCTTGCTACTAGGAATTTTGGTTTTAGATTTGAAATCGTTTCTAAGATTTTTTCAATTTCAGAATCTGATAAAACATCTCCGGTAAATCCGAAACGATATTGGGAATTCGTATTATCATCCACCGCAATAAAATTTTCTCTTGTTGCGGTTTCTGTTTCTATGGCTTCAAAATCTACTGCTTCTTTTTTTACTAAATCTTTCAACATTTCGCCAACCGGTCCGCCCGAAGTGAAGATTGCTAATGAACTTCCGCGTAAGCGTGAAATAGCTTTAGAAACATTTATTCCGCCACCGCCAGCATCAAATTGTGGTTCTTTGCATCTTATTTTCTGTTCAGCAATTAAGCCTGCAAAATGGGTACTTTTATCTACTGAAGGATTTACGGTTAAAGTAATTATATCAAATGTTTTCATAATTTGCTTTTTATATCTTTTAAAGATCCGAAAAAATGTTGTTTCTAAAAAAAGAAAATCAGGAAATATTAAGAGACAGACGCACTGCTGTGCGCCGCTACAAATGTGTGCACCACTGGGTATAAAATTGCAAAAACCTTTTTTAATGGCTAAGCGCAATCTAAACCCGACAGGTTTTTAAAACTGTCGGGTTTTGCCAGACGCTATATAAAGAAGCCTTTCTTTACACATAAATAAAGCCTTCAGACATAACTTCCCATTAATTCGATAAAACCTTTGTACCTTTGCGCCTTACAAACTTTGGAACTTAAAAAGAAATGATCGAAGATAAAAATCCGCAACGTACCAGTATAGCGCAATTAGGTGAATTTGGCCTGATTGAACATTTAACTAAAAATTTTGATGTTACTCAGGAATCTACTTTAAAAAGTATCGGCGATGATGCTGCTGTTCTAGATTTTAAGGATAAAAAAGTAGTGGTTTCTACTGATTTACTAATCGAAGGCGTGCATTTTGATTTGGCATATATGCCATTAAAACATTTAGGATATAAATCTGTTGTTGTCAATATATCTGACATTTGTGCTATGAATGCCAGACCAACTCAAATAACGGTTTCTGTGGCGGTTTCTAACCGTTTCCCACTTGAAGCCTTAGAAGAATTGTTTGCAGGGATTACTCACGCTGCAAAAGAATATAAAGTTGACGTTATTGGCGGAGACACGACCTCATCTCAAAAAGGATTAATTATTAGCATTACTGCAATTGGTGAGGCTGACGCAGAGGAAATCGTTTATAGAAATGGTGCCAAACAAACGGATTTACTTGTTGTAACCGGAGATATTGGCGCAGCATATATGGGATTACAGGTTTTAGAACGTGAAAAACAAGTTTATCAGGTGAACCCAAATAGTCAGCCTGATCTTGATATGTACAGTTATTTAATCGAACGTCAGTTAAAACCTGAAGCCCGAAAAGATGTTCGTACTTTATTACACGCGCTTGAAATTAAGCCTACTTCGATGATTGATATTTCTGATGGATTATCATCTGAAATTATTCATTTGTGCAAACAATCAAAAGTGGGTTGCAACTTATATGAAGACAAACTTCCGTTAGATCCGCAATTTATTTCGACTTGTGAAGAGTTTAATATTGATAGCACAACGGTTGCAATTAATGGCGGTGAAGATTATGAATTGTTATTTACAATCGACATTAATGATTTTGATAAGATAAAAGGAAATCCCAATTTCTCTGTTATTGGTCATATGGCTGATGAAAGCGAAGGTATAAATTTAGTGACCCGTGCCAATACGCAGATTCCTTTAAAAGCTCGTGGTTGGGATGCTTTAACGGAATAAATTTTAAAAATTCCAAATAAAAAATTCCAAATTCCAATGCTCATTACGTATTGGAATTTGGAATTTTTCTGTTTTGGAATTTAATTAAAAAAGCCCTTTGCTTTTGGCTTCTTTTACTAATTCTTCATCAGAACCTTTTACTTTGAGTAATTCTTTCAGGCTTACTTTACGTTTTTGAATTGCGTTTAATGAAATCGGAATGTATTGTGGCATATTTTCAATAATGGTTCCTTTTGATAAATGAAATAAAATCTGTTTATCAAACTCATCAATTTCAATTGAATTATGAGTTGACTGATCAAGTATTTTTTGAACTGACTGACTGTAATATTTGTCATTTTTCATCACTTTATCAAAAGCATAAAGTAATTCATCAAAAGTAAGATCATTTTTAATAACCAATCCATTGGGTTTTATGGTTCTGATAATTGTTTTGATTTTTAATAATTCTGTGTACATCGTTAATAAAATAACTTTGCAGTTTGGCATTTTATTTAAAATTAGCTTTGCCAAATCTTCGCCTGAAAAAATATCTTTTTCCTCATAAGCCGGCATACTAATGTCTAAAAATGCTACATCAAAATCAGGAGTTTTCTCGTCCTGAATTAAATCATAACCTGATTTACAATCATGAGCCTGCATTATTAAAAATTCATATTGTTTAGGATTATAACGCGTTATTGCATTTTTATATCCTTCGATAATAAAAGGATGATCATCAACAATTAATATGTTTTTTTTAATTAATTGATGGTCTGTAGCATTGGAGTCAATTATCATGTATTGTGTAGGTTAATTTTCTGATCTATTGGGATTTTAATTACAAGAAGGGTTCCTTCTCCTTTGGCAGATTTTATGGCAACTGTACCTTTACATTCTGCGGCTCTGTATTGTATATTATGTAATCCTATGCCATTTTTTGTTTTTTTGGTATTAAAACCCACTCCATCATCATAAATTGACACCACTAAATGATCTATTTCGCTTTTAAACTCAATGATGATTGTATTTGCATCTGCATATTTATTACAATTTTGAAGCGCTTCCTGAACAATTCTGTATAAATTAATTTTAACGGTATTACTTACTAAATCCCACTTAATATTAGAATCAAAAGAAGTAATTAATTTTGAATCATAAGTATTTTGCTGATCTTCGAACAAGTTGTTTAAAATCGCAATAAAATTATTAATTAATTCGGATTTCTCTCTATTTAGATCGTGTGAAATTTCACGAATATCCTGTTCAATATTTTTTAGTTCTGTTAAATATTTTTTTCGTTTTGGAGCTGCATCTGCTTCATCTACTTTGTCAAGACTGTCTAAACTAATCCTGACTCCAAACATTCTGCCTAAAACGCCATCATGCAAATCCTGCGCTACTTTTTTCTTTTCTCTAATACGCGTAAGTTCAATATCGTTTTGCTGGGAAATCATCAAATTATAAATATCCTCGTTTGCAATTTGTTGTTGTTGCTTAAAAAGTAATTCCCTGTTTTTTGCCTGTTGTGTTTTATAAACATAGAAAAACAAACCTATTAAAGTGCAAATGCTAAAAATATAAATTAAAGTTTTATTTTTTTCCTGCAGATTTGAATTCTGATCTTTGATTTCGTTGGTTTCATATTCAATACGGGAGAATTTTTCGCCCATATTTCTCTCTGATTTCAACATTTTGTCATTAAGCCGAATATATTCCCTGGAATAACCTGATGCATTTTTGATATCAACAATCGCTAATTGTTGTAATGCTTCTAACGTATTATTTAATTTACTGGAAGTACGGGACAAAATCAAAGCTTGTTTTGAGAATTGAATTGCCCTGAAAGTATCTTTTTTAAAGGCATAATATTCTGATAAATGGATTTTATTAGATACGATACCTGATTTTAATCCTAAACTATCTCTAATTTTCAGTGATTTAAAAAACAGATCCGGTAATCCGTTAGATTCCTTCAATTTAAATCTGGAATAAGCTAAATTATCTACTAACATAGCATATAAAACTATTTTCTCCTTGAACAGGTTATTTTCTTCTAAACCTTTTTGAAAATAGATTTTTGCTTTTCCATATTTACGCATACTAATGTAAACGAATCCAATATTGTTCAACGAAGTTGCTTTTAATTGAAGTTCCGCAGGAATAGTTTTATCCGTCAAAACATCTAAAGCTTTGTTATGAAATTCTAGTGATTTATCATATTCTTCTCTATCACTGTACAAAATCCCTAAAAGATTATAACATTCATAAAGTTGGTCACTTACATTTTTTTGTCTTTTTAAAATACTTAGTGCTTTAAAAACAGCAATTTCACTTTCAAAAAAATCACCGTGATTATATTGAAGACTTGCTTTGCTTAAAAATGTTTTAGCTAAATTATATTGATCATTTATTCTTACATAAAGCTTTTCTGCTTTAAATAAACTCATAAATGCACTATCTGAGATTGCTTGTGAACTATAATAATCGCCCAGATAAGTATACGCTTTTGCAGTACTTACAGAGTCTTTGCTGCTTATTGAACGTTTTAATATTAATTTTGATATTTCACGATATGACTTTAGATCGTTCATATTGTAATATCGATTGGCAACTTTAAAAAGATTAACTCTATTGATTGAATCATTATCCTGATTTAGAATAATGTCTAATGCTTTTTGATTGTATTTTTGTTTTAAATCAAAGGTTAAATTTATATCATTAGCTAAAGATAAATATGCTTTGAGACTATCTTTTGACGAAATTACAGATTGATCAAAAAAAGTTTTTTTAGTACAACCAAAAAAAATGAGAATTAAAAATAATAATATTTGAGAAGATTTTATCAAGGTATATTTTTGAATTTATCAAAAATACTAAAACTAGTTGTAATAAAAAAGCTGTCAAAATTTGACAGCTTTTTTATTACAACTTACTCTTTTACTAAGTTAATCTAATTTTATAGTTTTTCCTTGTGATTGTCTATCTTCACGAAACCCTTCAGATTGATTAAGATTAATTTTAGATTCAATTTTTATATTACTGCTAAAGTCAAGTTTTCTTCCTTGATTTCTACCAGTAGAAACATTATCTCCTCCAATATCACCATCTGCATGCATAGCAAATTTTTGATTATTATCTGAAGAAGAATTTGTTTGTGGAGTTTCAAATGAAGTTGCTACTATTACAGTAGAAATTAATGCGAATGTTAAAGCTACTTTTTTCATGATTTGGGATATTAAATTTTTGATTTAAGTTTTGGAGAATCATCGCTTTGTGCGAATCATGGTGTAAAACTAATTCCAAATTCAAAGAAAATTTATACAAAAAAAGAGGTTTGTGGTAGATCATGCCCAATTGATAGTCAATGGGCGTTAAATTAATGTAAATGCTTAATTATTAGACTTCTAAGTAATTTCCTATAGAAAAATCAGCTATAATTAAATCGACATTTGATTTGTAGGTTTTAGAAAATGGAATCTTTTTTGAAGAGTTTTTTATGTAACAAACTGAGTTCCCGTTATGAATTCTCGAAATGTAATTTTTATTGATAATATAACTATTATGAATTCGAACAAACGGATGCGATAAAATAGCTTCAAAATGCTTTAATGTTTTAAAAGCAGTGATCATATCGCCGGAATTCAGGAAAATATCTGTTGAATTATTATCTGCCTGAAAATAACAAATATCATTAGAATTGATATACCGATAATCTCCATATGATTTGATACATATAATAAGTGGTTTCTCTATAAATTGCGGAGTTTGTACAAAAGGAAGCGCCGAAGTACTATTTTCGCTTCTTATTTCAGAATTAGTTTCTGAGAATTTTTTTTTGACTTTCAAAATTGCCTTTATAAAATCTATTGGCTGAACGGGTTTTAAAAAATAATCAAAAACCCCATATTGAATAGACTCAAAGGCAAGTTCCTTTTTTCTTGTCGTAATAATTATTTTGGGTAAAATGGATAAAAACCTGTGAAGCTCGTTTATAAACTCAAGCGATAGTTTACTGGACAAATCTTCAGGGTCAATTTCTAAAAAAACAATAGCCGGTTTGTGTTCTAAAACCAAATCTAAACCGGATTGATAATTCGTAGCCGAAGCCAAAAAAGTCAATTCTGAAAAACCTTTGGCAATTGTTTTGGTTCCCAAAATACTTTCAACATCATCGTCAATAATTATATACGAATACTTTTTCAATATTTGTTTTTATTGATTTTTCGTGAACACCTGACAACTATTCGATTAAGTTTTGCCAATACTCCTGAAAAAAATTATTTTTTACGTTTTATCGCTTATTAAAAATACGCATTTCACTTATTCAATCATTTCATTGTTAATACATTATAAACAAATGTTAAAATATAAAGATGAAATGCAAATATCATCGACAAAATACATAATTATAATTAAAAAAAAACCCAAATTCCGATATGGAATTTGGGTTTTATATAAAATAGTTTAAAAAATTTACATTTTCATCAACCAGTTTTTCATAGAAACTTCGTTTTCGATAATATCTTTTAACTCAGAAATCTTAACACGATCCTGTTTCATTGAATCTCTATGACGAATTGTTACTGTTTCATCTTCGATTGTCTGGTGATCTACCGTAATACAAAATGGTGTTCCCAGAGCATCTTGTCTTCTGTAACGACGTCCTACAGCATCTTTTTCATCATAAGCAACACTAAAATCCCATTTTAAATCTTCGATGATTTTTCTGGCGATATCCGGCAATCCGTCTTTTTTAACTAATGGTAAAATAGCGGCTTTTGTTGGCGCTAAAACTGATGGTAATTTTAAAACTGTTCTTGTTGAACCATCTTCAAGAGTTTCTTCTTTTAATGAAGTTGCAAAAACAGCCAGGAACATACGGTCTAATCCTACGGAAGTTTCAACTACATATGGCACGTAATTTTCATTTAGTTCCGGATCAAAATATTGTAGTTTTCTACCTGAGAATTTTTCGTGCGCTTTTAAGTCAAAATCGGTACGAGAGTGAATTCCTTCTAATTCCTTGAAACCAAATGGGAAATTAAACTCGATATCAGCAGCAGCATTTGCATAATGTGCTAATTTTTCGTGATCGTGAAAACGGTAATTCTCTTTTCCTAATCCTAAAGATAAATGCCATTTTAAACGTGTTTCTTTCCAGTATTCATAAGATTGCATTTCTTCGCCCGGACGAACGAAAAATTGCATTTCCATTTGTTCAAATTCACGCATACGGAAAATAAATTGTCTCGCAACGATTTCATTTCTAAACGCTTTACCCGTTTGAGCAATTCCAAAAGGAACTTTCATGCGGCCAGATTTTTGTACGTTCAGGAAATTCACAAAAATACCCTGAGCCGTTTCCGGACGCAAATATAAATCCATTGCAGTATCTGCAGAAGCTCCTAATTTAGTTCCGAACATTAAATTGAACTGACGCACTTCTGTCCAGTTTCTTGAACCGGTTTCAGGATCAGCAATTTCTAATTCTTCGATTAAAGCTTTTACATCTTCTAAATCCCCATTTCCTAAAGAACGTCCTAAACGCTCTCTAATTTCTGTTTCTTTAGCTAAATATTCAATTACTCTTGGATTTGTAGTTACAAATTCCTCTTCGTTGAAAGCATCTCCAAAACGAGCTTTTGCTTTTTCAATTTCTTTTTTAGCTTTCAGGTTTAACTTTTCAGCATAATCTTCTACTAAAACATCGGCTCTATATCTTTTCTTTGAATCTTTATTATCAATTAACGGATCATTGAAAGCATCAACGTGGCCTGAAGCTTTCCAAGTCGTTGGATGCATTAATATTGCAGCATCAAGGCCTACAATATTCTCGTTCATCTGAACCATTGATTTCCACCAATATTCACGGATATTCTTTTTTAATTCGACACCATTTTGTGCATAATCATACACTGCACTTAATCCATCGTATACTTCGCTTGACGGAAAAATAAATCCGTACTCTTTTGCGTGCGAAACCACATTCTTTAATAAATCTTCTTGTTTTGCCATAGTGATGCAAAAATATAAAAAGTCCCATTAAAAAAAAGAAAAATAACAAAGATTGAAGGATTCATTTCGTTATTTTTGTAACTAAATTCTTTCTATTTGTGTTTAATTATATTATTAACCTGTTTTTCCCTAAAGTTTGTGCGGGCTGTCATACTATTTTGATTACTGCCGAAACTGTTTTATGTACTAATTGCCGACATGAAATGCCGCTGACACAATATCATTTAGATCCAAAAAACGAAGCTGTCAAAAAGTTTTACGGCAAAATTGCTATCGAACATGCATCGGCACTTTTATATTTTACCAAAAAAGGTATTGTTCAGGAACTTATTCATAACCTGAAATACAAAGGTCATGAAGAAATTGGTACCGTTTTAGGAAATTGGTATGTCGAGGATTTAAAGGAACTGGTTTTAGAAACTCCTTTTGATATTGTGATTCCTGTGCCTTTACATCCTAAAAAGTTTAAGGAACGCGGTTATAATCAGGTTACGACTTTTGGTTTGGCTGTCGCCGAAGGTTTGAACATTAGCTATAATACAAATATTTTATATCGAAAGAAATATTCTAAAACGCAATCAAAAAAGAATTTGGCAGGAAGATCTGATAATATTGATAATATTTTTGATGTGACTTTTACAGAAGAAAATCAACGCAAACACTTTTTAATTGTCGACGATGTTTTAACAACCGGCGCTACTCTTGAAGCTTGTTCACGAGCTTTATTAAAAATTCCCGGAGCTAAAATTAGTATTGTTTGTATGGCAATGGCGAATTCTTAGATTTATTTTTTGCCCACAGATTTTACGGATTAAACGGGTTTACGCCGGTTTTATTTTTAGCCACGAATTACACGAATTAATTAGTGCTAATTCGTGAAATTCGTGGCTAAAATTTAAATATATTACGCTTTACCAATATAAAATCTGTGACAATCAGTTTAATCAGTAAAACCTGTGGGCAAAAAAAATTAATTAATAATTATTTTCTTCACGGTTCTGCGATCGCCATCAATAATGGTAACAAAATACAATCCTGATGAAACATCTGAAAGCTCAATGTTTTGATTAAAATAAGATGTAATATTATAAGAATTAGAATAGATCTGTTTTCCTAAAATATCATGTACATAAATCTGAACTCTGTTTATAGAATCACTTGAAAATTGAATTGTAAAGTTTCCTTTATTAGGATTAGGATACAGCACTAATTCTACGTTACTTAAATCCGGCGTTCCTAAGGTAAATGTCTGGTTGCAAATATTTACCGATGCCGAGTTTATCGTTCCTCCGTTGCCGGAAACCGCATCGCGAACTCTAAACGTCCATGTTCCCTGAGGATTTTCGCCATTAAAAGCGCTTAATGCTTCAAAGGGAACAACAATTTGACTTGTTGTTTGAGAACAATCTAACGGAACTCCTGAATCATCAAACTGAAGGGCAAGTGTAGATTTTATATTTCCGCAGCTTCTATTGTAAACGTTCACAATTGTTCCTTTTGGACTTACCATTTGAATTTCAAGATCCGAAAGTCGGTCATGCGTTACATTTACTAAAACATCAACATCAGAAACTGTTCCGGTTGAAGCTGGAACATTAACGGTTCTGGTTGCAAAAGTGGTTTGAAAAGGTATTGTAAAACTATTTCCAAAACTATATGAATCACAAGTTGTTGTAGCCGTGTAACCTACTGCAAACGCTTTGCTGTTTATTGCATAATAAATATTTGCTGTTGGCGCGATCAAAAGCCTGCAATTTGTCGATGCTGGAACACTTGTAGGAATCTGAACTGTTTCTGAACCATCATTTGCTGTGTTTGAAACTAAAGTTGTCGGGAATGTTAATCCTCCGTCAGTTGATAATTTAATATTTACAGTTGTAGAACCTTGCAAAGTATTGGTGTTATTTACATTCCATGTAATTGTTTGACTTGATCCCAATTGCCAGCTAACATCATTTCCATTTTGAGAAGTTACTGTAAATGGTCCCGCACTTGCCACAACATTTACAACCATTGCATCTGTATTTGTCTGAGCTGTTCCTTGCGCAGCATTATCTCTTCCTGTTAAAGTAAAATGCAACGTTCTTGTAATAGACGAAACAGATTCCCAGGTTGTGGTCAGTTTATTTTCAAGAACCGTACTTAAAGTTGGCATATAACGAACCGGAGAACTTGTGGGAATTATTGATCTAAACAACGGACCATCAGGTTTTGTGGGATATGCAATACTATTAGATGTTGAAGTTGTTGTTGCACTATCATTTTGTTCCCAAGTATAAGTAACGGTCGCGCCTTCAGGATCTGAACCCGTTCCGGTTAAAATAAATGGCGTACTTATTGGGATTGTATAATCTAATCCGGCATTGATGGCTGGTGGATTATTAGTAATAGTGGTACTAACGGGACAGGTTTTTGAAGCAAGATTATTCTGAATTTGTAAAATACTGGCAAAAGCAAAATAATCGTCAGAATTGCCCTGAACATCATAATCTGTGATTCCTGCATAACCCATAACCGTGGAACCGCTTCCGGGTTCAATGTTTGTTCCCGTTCCTTCAATACCATACGAAAAAGTATGAGTTGCGCCTAATTGATGTCCTATCTCATGTGCTACAAAATCAATATCAAAAGTATCACCTTGCGGTTTTCCGTCTGATGGTGATGTATAAGCACTTCCTTTTGCGGTAATATTTGACGATGTTGGACTATCACAAATACATCCTATACAACCGGCATTACCTCCGCCTCCGGAACCTCCAAATAAATGTCCGATATCATAATTTGCCTCGCCAATTACACTTGTTATAGTATTTTGCGCTTCAACATTCCAAACCTGAATATCATCACGATCCGGATAATTTGCTGTTCCGTCAGAGGCGTTAGAATATGGATCTGTTGCTGGATTTGTGTAAATAATAGCATCATTAGTAGCAATCAATAATAATTGTACGGCAAGATCTCTGTTAAAAACTCCGTTAACTCTTGACAAGGTTGCGTTCATTCCGGCTAATGCTCCGGCTTTTGTCCCGCCAAAAAAAGCAGTATATTCTCCGGTAGACGAAAGTGCCAATCTCAAAGTTTTAAAAACTTTATTGCTCGCGGTCGTTTTTGATGTTGATGGTTTATTTTTATTCGAAAGTAATCCTGTAGTTTTACAAGTTAAGCTTCTTGAGGTTGCATCGTTTTTAGCAAATACCATATATTGAGCTTTATCATCAGGATTTTGCTCGATATATTCAGATGGTTTATCAGCACGCAGCACCATTGTCTGGAATCCAATTGGCGCAACACTAAAATGAATTTTTGCGGTTTTATCATCAATTCCGTTTCCTTCATACGCTCTGATTTCCGGATATTTTGCCTGTAATTCCGGTTCAAAATTTGAGGCTTCCCAAACTGTAAATCGTTCTAAAACACCATCAGAATTTGGAATAGTAATTATTGTACCGGTGCCTTTTGATGTTTTATTAGTTGTTGTCGAAAGTTTATTTTTCAAGAAGTCTGTATTCAGCTTATAATAAAGCCTTTCCGAGTCAGAAGAATTTCCTCTTTTGGTTACAGAATTTGCGCTGACTTTCTGCCACAAATCATCACTTTGTGCGTGAATCGTTGCAGAACAAAAAATAAAAAATAAAAAAAGTAGATTTTTTTTCATACTTGAAGGCGATTAAAGATTCAAAATTAAGCGAATTAAATTAAATTCTTACATATATACGACAATTAATGCTTTTTTATCGACGAGTTACTTCATTTTCACAAAAAGAAACAGATTGACATCAAAATTCAATTGGGCATACTATTAAATTTAAAATAGATAGTATAAATTTGCACCATCTTAAATTATTTGTTTTGAAGCTCTTTCATTCTATAAACGATTTTCAGTCAACCAAGAAAACGATTTTAACTCTTGGCACCTTTGACGGCGTACATATTGGTCATAAAAAAATTCTTGAACGAATTACTCAAAATACTGAAAACGGAAAATACGAAAGTTTAGTACTTACTTTTTTTCCGCATCCAAGAATGGTATTACAGGAAAAATCAGAAATAAAATTATTAAATACTATTGCTGAAAAAACTAAACTTCTGGAAGCAACAGGAATTGAAAACCTTGTGATTCATCCGTTTAACGAAAGTTTCTCCCGATTAACAGCTGAAGAATTTGTACATTCTATTTTAGTGGATCAATTTCATATTCAGAAAATAATTATTGGTCACGATCATCGTTTTGGAAGAAACAGGACGGCTAATATTGATGATTTAATTGCTTTTGGAGCTGAATATGGTTTTGAAGTGGAACAGATTTCGGCTGAGGAAATTCAGGATGTTTCGGTAAGTTCTACTAAAGTTAGAAAGGCTTTAAACGAAGGAAATATGGCTCTTGCCAATGAATATTTGGGTTATTCTTATTTTTTATCTGGCGAAGTTGTAAAAGGAAAACAATTAGGAAGAACTATTGGTTTCCCAACGGCTAATATAAAAATTGAAGAAGAATATAAGCTAATTCCAAAAATTGGTGTTTATGCCGTAAAAGCTTTAGTTGGCGAAAAGGAAGTTTTCGGGATGATGAACATTGGATTTAATCCTACTGTAAACGGACAAAACCAAACTATCGAAGTGAACTTATTTGATTTTGATGCAGATATTTACGGTCAAAAAATCGAAGTTTCGTTATTGCAATATCTTCGAGAAGAACAAAAATTCGGTTCATTGGATTTACTTAAAGCTCAATTAAATCAGGATAAAAAAGATGCTTTGGCATTTGTGAGCAGATTGTAAAAATTACAGGAATCATTTTATTAGTCATTTATTTTTTTAACGCCTTTTGGTTTAGCACTTCTGGTCTCAACATCTTTTTTAGCTTTTCTACTAGCTATAAATTCGCTGATTTCAATTTTTTCCTTTTCTGTTAATGGTGGACTTTGTATTACAAAATCTACACCTTTAGGTTCTTTTATAAAATTCATAATTTTATGATTTAAAATATCTTTTTACTAATTTTTTTGATGCTTCGGTCTCAATAATCATTCTTTGATTTTTAAAATGAAAAGCACCTAAACTTTCCTCATAATGTTTAATTAAATTTGTTTTGGATGTAAATGCGACGAATCCATCAAGCCCTTTTTGAAATGAAACTTTACAAGCAAAAGCAACTAAATTTCCCGAAACCCCTTCGTAAAGCTTATTTTTACCAATATTAAAAGGAGAACTTTCGAGAAGATTCATATAAACATGATCTTCTTCAATCGTTATACTTAATGCTCCTTGAATTATATTTGAATTATTTACAATCGTAAGTTTGTATACTTCCTTTTGTATATCTTTAAATTCAGATTTCCAATCAAAATTCCAACCATTTTTCTTTATAATAGTTTTCAAATCAACACTTGTAATGCGACTCACTTCAGTTTGAAAACTATCGCCTGAAATTGTATTTAAGATTGAATCCGTCAATTTGTCAATAATAAAACTCTGTTCTATTTGCCCTTTATTATTCATTAATCAAAAATACAAAATTTTAAGATGATTATTAAATATCGATTTAAGAATTGTAGTAAACCAAATAACAAGCATAAATAAAGATGCTTTGGCATTTGTGAGCAGATTGTAAAAAAAAATGGGATAGTCCCGATGGGCAATGTCATTAAGTTAAGGGGAAATATATAAAATTACTTAACAGTTTAATCAAGAAAGCAATTAGAAAAATCCGTTTTTATCAGCGTTTTCGCTTTAGAGAATCAGTAAAATCAGCGTCTAATTTTTGACGCGGATAAAACAGATTTACTTCGTAAAAACGCTGATAAAAACGGATTTGATTTGTAATAATTTTATTTTTTAAAAGCTTAACTTAATGACATTGCCCGATGGGACAAAAATTGTTATTTCTAATTATTTTCTACCAACATTTAATCTCTCCGAGATATTTTTTATTTAGGCTAAAACGTATTTGAAATAAACGAAATGCATTTACAATCTCGCAAAGACGCTAAGTTTAAACACAATCTTGTCATTTCGACGAAGGAGAAATCTCATCAAGAAGCTCGACAAAGATTGGATTCTGATTACGGAGTTACTTACGGAGATTTCTCCTCCGTTGAATTGAGAGTGCTATTTGCGAGAGATTATTTGGCATAACATTATTGATTTTTTCTTAAATTAATGACAATATCCCGTCGCGAATATACTTTTTCGGTAATAATTTTAAAAAAAATATCCGTGTTCTTCCTTGTTACTTTTCTAATCATTATTCTTTTCCTCTACTTTTAAATCATCGTAGCTATTTTTTCTGTAAATTTGATATAGAACTCTGTTTATCAAAGATTTAAATATTAACTTCTCTAAAAATAACCACTATGAATTTACCTAAAGAAATTACCAACGGTTTTTTGATTTTCCTCGGAATAGGCATTTATTTTTTATTGATGAGTTTATTAGGACTTTCCCATTTATTTTACCTGAGAACTCTAAATGTATTTTTTATCTTTTATGGTGTAAACAGAACGATGCAAATGAATCTGAAGGAAGGTGAAACTAATTTTGTATCAAATGCGGTTTCTGCAATGACAACATCTGTAGTTGGAGTTTCGTTAAGCGTGCTCGGATTATTAATTTACAGTTATACCAAAGGTGGCGATGCTTATGTAGAAACGCTTTCTAAAACTTTTATGTTTGGCGGAGATCCATCTGTACCAACCTATTGTATTTGTCTGCTTTTTGAAGGACTTGCATCATCGGTCATTGTTACTTTAATGATGATGTTGTATTGGAACAATAAATATATAGCCGATTAATTTTTCAGAATAAAAATAAACAAAAACACCCTAAATCATAATCACAAATCTATGCTTTTAGGGTGTTTTTGATTTTTAGAATATCTCTTAAAAAATCATTTACAAAATTCAACGTTTGGTGATTAAAACAATTTAATTACTTTTGATTCTCAAAAACAATGTATCAATGAGCATTACAAAACACAACTGGACTAAAGACGAGATAATCGCCATATATAATAAACCTTTGATGGACCTGCTTTATGAAGCAGCAACAATACACAGACAAAAGCACGATCCTAACGTTGTTCAGGTATCTACTTTGCTTTCGATCAAAACGGGAGGATGTCCTGAAGATTGTGGTTATTGCCCGCAAGCTGCGCGTTATAACACAGGAGTTGAAGGAAATGATTTAATGAGTGTAAGTCAGGTTAAAGCTCAGGCTTTGCGTGCAAAATCCAGCGGATCATCGCGTGTTTGTATGGGCGCCGCGTGGAGAAATGTAAAAGATGGCGAAGAGTTCGATCAGGTTTTAGAAATGGTTCGTACCATTAATAAACTGGATATGGAGGTTTGTTGTACTTTAGGTATGATTACCGAAAATCAGGCGCAACGTCTGGCAGAAGCTGGTTTATATGCTTACAATCACAATTTAGATACATCTGAAGAATATTATAAAGATGTGATTTCGACTCGTGGTTTTGAAGATCGTTTACAGACTATTGAAAATGTTCGTAAAACGAATGTTACGGTTTGCAGCGGAGGAATTATCGGGATGGGAGAAAGTATTGAAGACAGAGCGGGAATGCTTGTAGCACTTTCGACTTTAAATCCACAACCGGAATCTGTACCAATTAATGCTTTGGTTGCTGTTGAAGGAACTCCGATGGAAGAAGAAAAACCTGTTGAGATCTGGGAAATGATTAGAATGGTTGCTACAACAAGAATCATAATGCCGGATACGCAGGTTCGTTTATCTGCCGGAAGAACTAATATGAGCCGCGAAGGTCAGGCAATGTGCTTTTTTGCCGGTGCGAATTCTATTTTTGCAGGTGACAAATTGCTTACAACGCCAAATCCTGATGTTCAGGAAGATATGAAAATGTTTGAGTTATTAGGATTGATTCCGCAAAAGCCATTTGTTAAGGTTTCACAACCTCAAACAGTAGAAGCTGTGGATTCTCAATTTACTACGCTTGGTGAAAAACCAAGATGGTCAAGACCGGGACATACGATTGAAAGAAACCTTGAAGCTTCGATTAAAGCAAAAATTTAATTAAATGAGTTAATATTTCTCGACGACAATTTTTAAATTGCTTGTAGCACTGAGCTATAAGCAATTTTTTTATTTCAAAGAGATGAAGTTACAACAAATCCAAAGGGTAAAAAAGATCTCGAAATCTGATTTTATTTCCCAATATGTCAAAAAGCAAATTCCCGTTGTTATTGAAGAGCTAACCGAAGACTGGCCAGCTTATCATAAATGGAAATTACGTTATATCAAAGAAATCGCCGGCGATACTATCGTTCCTTTATACGACAATAGACCTGTTAATCATGAAGATGGCTTTAATGAAGCGCATACTAAAATGAAAATGGGCGATTATATTAATTTATTAGAGTCGAAACCTACTAATTACCGCATCTTTCTTTATAATTTAATGAAGGAGGTTCCCACTTTAAAGAGTGATTTTTTGTGGCCGGATATTGGTTTAAGATTAGTCAAGCAATTACCAATGTTGTTTTTTGGCGGTGAAAACTCAAGAGTATTCATGCATTATGATATTGATTATTCGAATATTTTGCATTTCCATTTTCATGGTGAAAAACAATGTATGCTTTTTGCACCGGATCAGTCGAAGTATATGTACAAGGTTCCGCATGCTTTGATTTCCAGAGAAGACATTGATTTTGATAATCCCGATTATGAAAAATTCCCTGCTCTTGAAAATGCCCAAGGTTTTATCACAAATCTAAAACATGGCGAAATGTTATATATGCCGGAAGGTTACTGGCATTATATGAAGTATTTAACTCCGGGATTTTCTATGAGTTTACGCTCTTTTCCTAAAAGTATTGTGAACTTATCTAAAGCGGCTTATAATATTTTTATTATGCGCCATTTCGATATTTTAATGCGAAAAGTAAAAGGTCAGAAATGGATTGATTATAAAAACGAAAAAGCAATGCAGAATACGCATGTAAATTTAGAAAAGACTTTTTTAAGAAAAGTGTCGTAATGCTTTTTATTATAAACCATAGTTTTCCGCGTTCTATAATCGTTTTATAATTTTGTCTATAAATATTACGTCCCTCTGGGACTCTAAAAAACTCCAGCGGAGTGTTATACTTATAGCCAATTAATTATAACGTTTGTAAAGCTCCAGCGGAGCGACATCATTTACGTTTCTTTATTTTTATATTTCACCCCGATGGGGTTATATCTCATCATCTATAAATTTCTATAAATATTACGTCCCTCTGGGATTCTAAAAAACTCCAGGGGAGTGTTATACTTATAGCCAATTAATTATAACGTTTATAAAGCTCCAGCGGAGCGACATCTTTTACGTTTCTTTATTTTATATTTCACCCCGATGGGGTTATATCTCGTCATCTATAAATTTCTATAAATATTACGTCCCTCTGGGACTCTAAAAACTCCAGCGGAGTGATATATAGCACTATTTTTTTTACCAATATATAATCTCTACGAGATACATTTAATAAAAAATAAAGTTATACTCTAGGAGTTTAATATTGGTAAAAAACAAACAAGTTTAAAAATGTCCGTTATGGACTAAACTATTATTGTGTAATTTCTAAAATAAAATTTTTCTCTTCGCCTTAAAATCATTTTCTAAAGTTACATTCACTAATAAAACCTGATTATTCACTGGCAAGTTTTGAATTTGTAATTCGGTAGTATTTAGTTTCTTTTTATTGTAAAGCAGTTTTCCTGTGATGTCAAAAACAGTAACTTCTTTTATGTTTTCTTTTGATGATTTTATGTTGATTACTTTATTTTTAACAGAAACTAAAATTCCGTTTTCGAGATTTTCAAAATCTTTTGTTTCTAATGTTTTATCAGTATATTTTATAATGAATCTATCTTCAAAAGTTCCTGCAATTGTGGTAAACGTATAATTATTATTTTGCAAATTATGACTAATTCCGGTTGTTTTATCTTCAATATAAATTGGTTGATTACTCATATTACCATCAATGTTATCAATTGATATTATAAATTCTCCCGCAATTTTAGTCTGATATCCTAACGGAACTACATCTGTATTTATAAATGGTAAAGCACGTCCCTGAATTACGAGATTTTTATGATCGGTAATGCTATAAAAATCTACATATTGATTTCCATTAAAGGATTGGGCATCATAGTTTTCATCGTATAAATTTGTTGCTCCTTGGATATATCCAAATAAAATTTGTTTGAAAGCACCTTGTTTGTTTTCAAAGTTCAACCAGATACGATGTTTTTCAATTTGATTTATATTCTTCGATTTGGCATTTTTTGAGGGTTTGAAAAAACTTGAATTTTTGTTTTTTATTCGCATACTATTATTAAATTCGGCATTGCCGGAATTTTTACTTTCCACAAAAAAAGCTTGTCCGGAAGCAATTGTTCCATCAGGAATAGTTTCATTAATTCCCGCAGAAACCGAACTTCTGGTTCCTACACCGCCCAATAAATTATAAACTGCATAGTCATTTGACGAATATTCACTAAAATTATATGGCGTATTATGTGTCCAGAAATAGAGCGCGCCTTTTAAGTTCAATTTATTCCCCAACAAAAATAAATCAGCACTTATAGCTGATGGATATGGATTGCCAATTAAATTAGAAGTATCCATTCCTACATCTATATCAATTTTTCCGTTATTGGGAATTCCTTTAAATGTTGCTTCAAATTGTGAAGGAACGGTTGTAGAAAAATCTTGTGGTCCACGAATAATATAACCTTTTCCTGGCGTCATCTTATTCGAAGAATTTTCATCTTTCCAATTTCCCGATTGATAATCGAACGAAAAATATTTATCCCACAATGTATCTGGAGAAACATCTATCAATTTTTGATCCTGAACCGGAGACGACCAATATGTAAAATCGAATTTTAAAATAGGCGAAGATTTTCTTTTTACATGTACAATGCCGGTGTTTACCATTTCATCATCTGACTGATATAAACTGGCTGAATCTTCTAAAATTAATGTTCCCAATCCTGAATAATCAAATTCTAATGCTAAAGTATTGGCACTTGAAAGTGTTACGATTTTCCCGTTTTCAATTGTACAACTACAAACATTTGCTGAAATTAAATTGGGATAATCGGCTTTGAAAGTCAATTCTTTTCCGCCTGACGGAAAACCGTTTGACCAGGAAATACCATTCCAAATTGTAGAATCCAGACAAAGTTTAAGGCGTGCAATTCTATGTTTTGAAAGTCCTGAAACTGAATTAAAATCTCCACCAATCATTAATCTGTGATCTGATGTAAAACTCATTGTATTCAGTTTTCCATTTAAATCTGCCTGAAAAGCAACATCATAATCTCCTGACTTTTGCAAACGAATCAATCGTAAGGATGAATGGGTTTTATAGGTTCCTGAAAAAGTTCCACCGACTAAAATTCGATCATCGGGCTGAATTAAAAGACTTAAAACATCGCCATTACTAAATCCTGAACCGGCATCAAAAGTGGTATCTAAAGTTCCGTTAGGATTTAATCTTAAAATACGTTTTTGAGAAATTCCGTTGTAACTTAAAAATGTTCCGCCAATGATTATTTTATTATCAGATTGTAATGCTATTGTGTAAATAAATTTGTCAAAACCAGTTCCAATATTAAAACCTGAATCAATACTTCCGTCATAATTTAAACGGACTAAACGAGAAAACGATTGTCCATTAAAAATATTAAATCTTCCGCCTACAAGAATTTTTCCGTCTGACTGAACCACGATTGTTTCGATTATTGCATCAGCGCCAAGACCTGTATTAAAACCGGGATCACGTGTGCCGTTTTCTAACAATCTCACTATTCTTCCGGCTGGTAAATCATTATAAGTTGTAAAATTTCCCGCAACAATTACTTTTTCATCCTGCATTGATATTGCATAAACCTGAGTTTTAAATCCTGTACCTATATTGAATGTGTTATCAATTGCGCCATCAGAAGAAATTCTGACAATGCGATTAGAAATGATATCATTATATTTTGTAAAATTTCCTCCTAAAATTATCTTTCCGTCTGATTGTAAAACTGCGGTTTTTACAAGATTATTAAATCCGGGTTGTCCTGAATTAAAAGTTTCATCGGATAAACCATTTTCTAAAAGCCGCACTATTCTTGGTGCAAAAAGAGTATTGAATTTTGTGAAATTGCCCAATACTATCGTTTTTTTATCTTCTAATGATACAATTTTGTGAACTACATTATCAAAACCAACTCCGGCGGCTAAATATGATGTGTCGTGTTCGCCTTGCGCATCAACTTTGGCTAATTTACCTTGATTTTGTCCATCAAAAACTAAAAATGAACCTGCGATGTACCAAGATCCATCAGGAGCATTTGCAAAAGCAAAAACAGATGCCGACGCAGGTCCTGAACCTATATCAAAATTTGGTTTTAGGGTTCCGTTTGAATTTAAAAGAAACATTCGGTTAACTTCACTTCCATTATAAAAGCCTTTGAATGATCCTCCAACCATAATATTCCCGAAAGGATCTGTTTTAATAACCTGAACAGCATCGATGTTTAAACCTGATCCTGATAAAAAGTTTTGGTCAATTGTCGCATCTTCATTAAGCCTGATAATTCTATTGGCAATGATTCCGTTATAATCTGTAAATTTTCCGCCTAATATAATTTTTCCATCGGGTTGTAAAATCATGGTATTTACATCTTCATTAAAACCTGAACCACTATTAAAACTGGTATCAATGTTCCCATTTGGAAATAAACGAGCGATTTTATTTGCCACAAATCCATTAAATGAAATAAAATTTCCTGAGATTAAAATTTTATTATCTAATAAAATCCCAACATCTGTAATGTTCAAAGCGGCACCAGAACCCGTATTAAAAGAAGTATCTAAAGCTCCGTTTGGCAGAATTCTGGCAATTCTGTTTACTGTAACATTATTGTATTTAGTAAAACTTCCCACGATTATAATTTTGCCATCAGGCTGAGGACAAACTTTGTAGATAATTCCGTTAGTTGCTCCTATCGAAGTATTGAATGTTGTATCCTGAGATCCATCTTGGTTTAACCGAATAAGTCTTCCGGAATTATTCCCGTTATAAGAAGTGAAACTTCCTGCAACGATTATTTTTCCATCTCTTTGAATATACGAAGTGTAAACTTTACCATTTAAACCTGTTCCCACATTAAAACCATCGTCGATTGTTCCGTCAGGTTTTAACCGAGTCAAATAAGAAGTTGGGATTCCGTTAAGATTTAGGTATTCACCGCCAACGATGAGTTTATCATCTGGTTGTAAGGATAAAGTCCGAACTGTTTTGTCGAAACCATCACCGTTTAATCCGTTATCAATGGTATTAAAAGTGATATCTAATTTCCCTTGTTGTGCCTGAATTTCGGTAAATAAAGAAAGTAATATAAATGCGAGAATGTATTTTCTAATCAAAATTAAGAAGATTGAATTACAACTATTAATTTTAATTGTAAGAATTAACTGCAATTATAGTGTTTTTCTTTCAACTTCGCAAATACCTTGTTTGTTCATAGTTTTAAATCTTGTCCAAAAAAAAATCCATTCCGCATAACGGAATGGATTTTATAATAAGCAGTTTGATCTTTTACTTAAATATTATTTTTTTAGTTGTAGCTGAATCATTTTCAAGAATAACTTTTACTAATAAAACCTGATTGCTAAATGGTAAATTTTGTAATTGCAATTCGGTTGTTCCAACTTTATTTTTGTCATAAAGAAGTTTTCCTGTTATATCAAAAATAGTAACTTGTTTGATACTTTCTTTTGTAGAAGTTACTTTGATAACTTTGTCTTTAACCGAAACTAAAAGATTATTATCTGGATTTTCTACATCTCCAATTCCTAATGTTTTGTTTGTATAACGCAATACGAAACGATCTGTAAAAGTTCCTATCGCGGTTTTAAAAGTATAATTACCAGCTGTTAAATCGTGTATTTTCCCAGTTGTTTTATCTTCAAGGTAAATATTTTGATTGCTTAAACTTCCATCAGTTCCATCTATTGCAATAGTAAAATCACCTTCAATTGCTGTACGATAACCTAAAGGAATAATATCAGCATCTGAAAATGGTAATGCACGTCCCTGAATTACATAATTATTGTCGTTACTTACGCTATAAAAATCAATGTACTCATTACCATCAAAAGTTAAACCATCATAATTATTATCAAAATCATTTGTGGCTCCATCAACATAACCAATAAGCAGTTGTTTAAATGCTCCGCCTTCATTGGTTATATTTAACCATACGCGATTTGCCTCTGTTCCTTTTGATGTTGTTCCCGGTTTAAAGAATTGTGTATTATCTACCGCTCCGGAACGCATTGAATTATTAAAAGTCACGGTTCCTCCTGATGCGCCCGTACTAGCAAAAAATGATTGACCAGCAGCTATTTTACCAGATGGTAATGCAGGATTATTTCCTGGTATGCTACCCGTTGGTGCTGCATAAGTTCCTATTCCTCCGGTAAGATTATAAGCAGCATAATCAGCTGAATTGTATATGTAGCCAGGTGCAAAAACTACTGCCGTATTATGGGTCCAGAAATAAAGAGTTCCATTTAGGAATGTGTTTGCCGCTAAAAATTTCGCAGCATCTAAAGCTGATGGATAAGGATTCCCTATTAAGTAAGACTTATTTGCCAGCAATGTTTCTCCGGAAAGATCTCCGTTGTTTGGAACTCCACTAAATGAAGCTTCATAATCTGCTTTTACTGTTCTTGAATAGCTTTGCGGACCACGAATAATATATCCTTTACCAACTGTCATTATTGTGCTTGAATTTGTTCCAACCCAATTATCTCCATCAAATCCAAAATACTTATCGAATAAAGTTAAAGGAGAAACGCCCAGTAATGTTTGAGGACTTACCGGTGTTGACCAGTACGTAAAATCGGCTACTCGAATTTGTGCCGTTATACGTTTGTATGTAATACTACCTGTATTAATGGTAGGACTGTTATTTAACTGAAGCAAACTTGAGTGATTTTCAAATACTAAAGATCCTATAGGATCTACAGTTATTTCGTTTGTAACGGTTAAAGTGTTATCGCTAAAAACTGATAGTGAAGCATTAGCATTTATCGTAAGTGCTTGCGCAACACCATTTATTCCAGTTCCTGATATAATAGGTTGTTTGGTAACATTTGGAATTACTACACATTCAGAAGCTGTTGGAATTCCGCTTGGACTCCAGTTTCCGGCTAAATTCCATTTTGTATCTACTGCGCCAGTCCATGTTTTAACTGTTGCAGCATTAATATTTACTACTGTTATTGGTGATGTACATCCAGAACTATTTTTAGCCGTAACATTGTAAGGTCCTGCTGCAAGTCCTGCAAATATTCCTGTAGTATTTGTATAAGTTGATCCGTTAATACTATAAGTTGTTCCGGTTCCTGTTGGCGCTGTAATTGTAATGGTTCCTGTATTTACAGAACAAGTTGGCTGAACTGTTGTTATAGCAGGAGCTGTTGGTAAATCATTTACTGTTACTGTAAAAGTAGTTCCAAAACTAGAACAGTTACTCGCATTTTTAAAGCTAATAGTTCCTGTATAAGTTCCTGCTGCAGTATTTGCAGGTACTGAGATAGAAATTGGGTTAGTAATAGCAAGATCTGTAACATTAACAAAAGAATTTGTTGGAGTATTGCTCCATACAATACTATATCTGTTTGGAGTTCCTGTAGCAGCGCTATAAGTTAGTGGTGTCGCCTGAATTGTTGATTTTTTACATACATCAGTCGCAGAAGCTGCAACAGTTGCAGAAACAGTTGCTGTTACCGTTGTTGAAATACAAGTTGTTGCATTACAACCATTTTTATATCGAACATAATATGTTGTATTTGCTGTAGGTGTCAAAGTTACACTATCTCCTTCTCCAACTAATGTTCCTCCGCAAGAATCTGAAAACCATTGTGCATAACCACCGTTTCCTCCTTTATTTCCTCCACTAACTGTTAGAGTAGTTGGATTGCCGGCACAGATAGAAACCGGTGCCGTTATTGTAGTTGGTGCCACAGGTATTTGATTTACTGGAACAATAACGATTGTTTCACTAGTGTACATGCCAGAAGTTACAGTTCTTTTATACCATGTAGTAGTAGTAAGTAAACCCGGAGTATAATCTTTGGCATTATTAACTCCCGGCGCAGCTGTATAACCAGATATTGCATCTGATGTACTTACTGACCATGAAAAACTATATGTACCATTTCCACCTGTAGGATTTGATCCGGTAATTAAACCAGGACTCGTATTATTACAAATTGGTTCTGTATAAGTAGCCTGAATACTCAGCTTTTTAACTGTACTATAACAAGGATCTCCAAAAACAGCATTTGTTGCGGGAATAGTTGCACTTGTGTTTCCAAGAAAAGTCGTTGCTACTGTTCGGCTATTAAAGGCATCACATGTTCCTAAAGTAAAAGGTGCTGGTAAACCTGAAGGTAATCCGTAACTCGCAAAATCGACATTTATAAAAACAGTCCCATTAGGAGCACTAAAAAGAGGACTAGCGTTTTCAGCATACGAATTTGCTACTTTGCCATAAACACCATTTGAATAAGAAGCAAAATTTTTATCTATTGCCGGATAAGCAGGTGTACCATTTATCGTGATTCTTCCTGAACCCGTAAAATAAGTATCATTAGTATTTGCAGCACCAGAACCTGAAGCTCCCCAAGTACTTGTTAAAGGACCTGAGCCATTAAGCGTTAAAGTTCCCGCTGTATGTGTTGTTATTGCATTTAAATTTATAATTGCTCCTGAATTAACAATTAAATTATTTGTTATTATTGTATTTCCTGTAAATGTTTTAGTACCTCCAGAAAGTGTTACGTTGCTGTAAGTAACTCCTGCAACACTTTGAGTTCCTCCTATAAAACTAATAGTACTTGCTGCACCTGCAGTAAAAGTTCCACTATTTACAAAGTTTCCGCTAATATTTAATAAACTGGTTGCACTATTTGCTAATGTTAAAGTAGCGGAAGCATTTATAGTTAAATTATTGACAACTGCCGTTGTACCCGTAGTGATAGTAGGCATGTTGGGAGTTCCTGCTGGTATAATTACATTAGTTGAATTTGTAGGAACTACATTTCCACACCAGTTTGAAGCTGTATTCCAATCTGTACTTGCAGCACCAGTCCAGTATCCTGCAGTACACGCTGCAGTAGTTGCATTAAGAATTCCTGAAGCAGTAGTACCAAAATAAGCTGCACTTTTATTAGTTGCTGATGAAACTGTACTTCCCCAAGATCCAGCATTCTGACCATTTCCATTAACGGTTAACGTCTTAGCACTATGTGTAAACGTATTTAAATTAGCTATTGCTCCCGATGCTAATGAAAAATCATTAGTAATAATTGTTGCCTTGCTCAATGTAACTCCGACTGTATTTGCAATTGAAAGATTGTTAACAGTAACTGGTAATGATGTTCCTGTAACCTGAGCAGATGTACCATTAAAAGTATAATTAGCCGCAGAACTGAAAGTCGACGTTAAATTTGTTGATGAAACAGATCCATTCAGTCCATTAGTGTTAGCCGTAATTAAATTAGCTCCTGAATTGATGCTTAAAGTAGCAAAACCTCCAGTTCCTCCAGACTGGGAAATTTGAAAAGATCCAAAATCAATGGTACCATTTACATTAAGATCCCCAACATAACCAGCAGCTGAACTTTGGCTTAAGCTAAAATTTGACGCTAATTTTAATGTACTTCCTACATTAACAATATACTTTGCCCAAACAGCAGAACCAGCCGTTGGTATGTTTAAAGTCTGAATTCCTGTACCATTAAATGTTATAATTCCGTTAACAGCACTTCCACCAGTTGTAATAGAATTTGCTCCTGCTGTATCCGTTAAATTTCCAGCTAAATTAATAGTGCTGGTACCTGATGCTCCTGCATTAAAATCAAGAACGCCACCTGTTTGGGTATAATCACCTAAAATTGTAAATACAAAACTAGAACCATTATTTAAAACAAAAGTACCCGCTGTTAACGTGAAATCATTATTAACTGTAATATTTCCCGATACTGTTTTATTCCCGCTACCTGAAATAATAAGATTGCCATAAGAAGCTGTAATGACTGGCTGATTACCATTCTCTGCAAAATTAACTGTACTAGTATTTGCTAAAGTTCCAAATGTAACGGCAGTATTAGCAGTAGTTGTCAATGTAAGGGTTGCGTTAGCAGAAATATCCATTTTGGCATTCAAAAGATAATTACTTCCAACTGTAAAATTACAAGTAGTTCCATCTCCTAAAATGATTTTTGAATTGGTTCCTGATACCGTCCAATTTGCATTAATTGTAGCTGTAGTACGATTTTGAATATAGAAAACATTATTAGCTGTTGTAAAATTTCCCGGTGCAGTACCACTACCATCAGTACTTATTCCCCATGAACCTAGCAAATTAAGATTTCCAGTGGATTTAGAATAGTAATTTGTCGCATTAGAATATGTTACAACAAAAAACATCGTCGCACAAAGTAATTTTAAACTTGGGATAAAAGACCTTTCTGAAGAAGAAGAATTAAATTTTAGAAATAAAGAACGAACGAACAAAAGTAATTTTTGAATCATACAGGTATTTGGTTTTATATTTATTTTTGGAATTTATTCTTAAAAGCAAAGTGCTGTTTTTCAATAAATAATTATTTTTTCCATCACCATCGTTTTGCATTTTAATTTCTAAAATATTTTCTGCTCTTTGAAAGCTTTTATTTACAAAATAAATTTTCAAA
>NZ_JAYSPC010000134.1:0-78123 GCF_043722275.1 Flavobacterium sp.
TTTAATTTTTAATTCTAAATTTTTAATTCAAACCTAGTGTTTGTAAAATTTCAAATCGATCAAATCATTCTGGATTGGTTTAGGGTTCCAGTTTTGATGAATTGCTAATGCGGCGCCTAAAGCACTTGCTTGTGCCATTGATGCGGCGTAAACTTCTATGTCCGGAAAGGCTTCGGCTAATAAATTCATGAAAATAGAATTTTTACTAAAACCACCGTCGACAAAAATTTTCTTTACCGGACTATTATGAATTACTAAATTAGTCGAAAAAAACTGTTGTTCTACGATGTCGAGCATCAATTGATGATAGGCAATTTCGTAGCTTTTGAAATTATTGAGATCTCTTTTTTGAAATGGACATTCTTTCAGAATATCAAAATCATATTTCTTTGGATAAATAATCTGAAAATTTAAGGCTCGTAGATTTGAAATTATCTTTTTATCAAAATAAACTTCTTTATAGGTATCAAACAGAACTTTAAAATGTTCTGCTAATCTTTTGGTTTGTATTTCGTGCTCATTGCCTGAAAACAATCGGGCTGCTTTTACGGGTTTTTCTGTGTATTGCATGTAACACAAACAATCGTGTTGCAACTCTTCAAAAGTCAATTGTTTATTATTGAACGGATTGAGCGAAATGCTCCATGTCCCTGTAGATAATAAAACAAAAGGTTCTGTAAAGTTTATCGTGTACGGAATTATTGCCGATGAACTGTCGTGTAAACCAACGCCAATGGCTAATTCATCTTGTTGTTTGATGATGTTTTTTCCGTAATGAAGCGGTGGAATTTTAGCCGAAATATTTTCGTTTTTGAGCCATTTATGATACTTCATCTTTTTGAAATTCCAAAGATTGGTATGGCATCCAATACTTGTAATGTCTGAAAAAGCTTCGTTTGTTAATAGAAAACTCAAATATTGCGGTAAATGTAAACAGTATTTTACCTGATTGAATAATTCCGGCTGTTCTTCTTTGAGTCTGTAAATTTGCATTCCTGAATTCAGACTTCCTAAAACGGGTGAAGCGGTTTTGACTGCAAAAGCTTCCTTCCCTTTGTATTTATTATAAAAGTCGTTTTTTAATTCCTCCGAATATTCTTTTAAATAATTATAAAGAGGCGTTAAAACTTTTCCTTTCTCATCAATGTAAACAAAACTGGCGCCATAAGTACTAAAATTGATGGCTTTTAAAACGTAATCTGTCAGGCTTTTTATTTCTGATAATCGTTCGAAAATCCAGTTTTTGAGGACTTCTATATCTTCGCAGGGAAAACCATCTTCATCGACGGTTTCGTCAAGATTTACTGATTTTTCCCAAACAATTTTATAGTTTTCATCAAATAAAAATACCTTTTTGTTTGTTTTACCAATGTCAAAAATTGCAACTACGTTCATTTCTTTAATTATGAGTTTTGAATTATGAATTATGAGTTGTGAGTTGTGAGTTATGATTTTTGCTTACGGATTCAAAATGTTATTATGCTGTGCTTTTTTGTTTTCACATCAAACACCATTATAACAACAATAGTTTATGAACTTATAACTCATAATTCATAACTAATAACTCAATTTATAGTCCTGTTGCCATTGTTTTTAAACCTCTTTCGCCTATTAGATTTTTTCTGACACTCAGACTGCGATACAATTCAACCGGATTTAATGCCGCGCCGGAACGCAAACGAGCTTCGGCAACTAAGGCACGAACATCTGTACGGAAAGCGTCCTGCAAAATTTCCTGCGCTTTTACTACATCATTTTCCTGCTGTGCAATTTCTAATGCTTTTCTGTTTACTAAAAGTGCCTGAGCATATGCAATCATAATCGCTTCTACAGATTGTAATAAATCTTCTAAAGGATCTTTTATGTTGTGCGATGCATCGATCATCCAGCCTAAATCTTTGGCGTGATTCATTCCGCGAGCGTCCATTCCTTCAACTAATTCATTAAAAATCAGGAACAATTGATATGGTTTTAAGGCTCCGGCGGTTAAATCGTCGTCTCCGTATTTTGAATCATTAAAGTGAAAACCTCCCAATTTTTCTTCCATTAATAATAAGGAAACAATTTGCTCGATATTAGCATTTGGCAAATGATGTCCTAAATCAACTAATGTTTGCGCTTTGTCGCCTAACTTTTTAACGTACGAATACGATTGTCCCCAATCTGCTACAGTTGTCGAATAAAAGTTAGGTTCAGCACATTTATATTCTAAAAATAATTTCCAGTTTGAAGGTAATGCATCATAGATTTCTTCGAGACTTTCTAATGTATTTTGGTATGCTTTTCGAAAGTTTAATTGTCCCGGAAAAGATGATCCATCTGCTAACCAAACCGTTAATGATTCAGATCCTAATTCGATTCCGTGTTGAATTACTTCTATATTATGAGCAATTGCCTGTTTGCGAACTGCTTTGTTTACGTTTTGTAATGATCCGAATTTATATGAATTTTCCTGACCTGCCTGATCCTGAAATGTATTTGAATTCATGGCATTAAATCTTAAATTGTGTTGTGCGGCAAGGAATTTTATTGCTTTATAATCCTGTGGAATATCCCACGGAATATGCAATGAAATCGCGCCCGAAGCATTGTTTAAAGCATGAAGCAAACCTACATCTTCGATTTTTTCTTCGATAGAACGTGGTTCTCCACCTCCGGCAAAACGTCCGAATCTGGTTCCGCCTGTTCCTAAAGCCCAGGATGGAATGGCGATTTGAAAATCGATTAATTTTTGAATAATCGATTCTGTTTCACCAATTTCTGATACTGTAAAAGCAAATTTATTTTGATGTTTTTTTAATAAATCTTCGTTGTGAGATGCTATATTATTTGATCCGATTAACATATTATTTATATTTTAATAGAGATTACAATATATATATAATTTATATAAACTGAACTCTGGTTTAACTTTACTATTTTATGCTATTATGCGCTTATTATGCGATTTGGAATGTCTAAAAAAATCTAACGTCCGAATGATATCGAACGTTAGACCACAAAAAACCACTTTTGCTTTAAACAAACTTAAAAACTTAACAATTCTATCTGTAAAAGCCCATTGATACGCCGCCATCTACGTTTAAGGCGTTTCCTGTTGATTTATCGAGTAAACCACCAACAAAGGCAAAACATGCGTTTGCAATATCATCCGGCAATATAATTTCATTCAATAATGTGCGTTTTGCATAATAAGCCGGTAACTCTTCAACAGTTATTCCGTATGCTTTTGCACGACCTTCTGCCCAACCTCCTGACCAAATATTTGAATCTGAGATTACTGCGTCAGGATTTACAGTGTTTACACGAATTTTATCGGCCCCTAATTCGGCAGCCATTAATCGTGTTAAATGTGCCTGAGCTGCTTTTGCTGAACCATAACCAGGATTATTTGGTCCTGCAACAACTGCATTTTTAGAAACAATGTTTACAATATCTCCGCCAAATCCCTGTTTGCGCATTACTTCAATTCCGGCTTTTGAAACAATAAATTGCCCTTTTACCAAAATATTGTATAATCTGTCCCATTCTTCAAGCGTGTGTTCTGCAATAGATTTAGAAATACTAATTCCTGCATTATTCACGATAATATCTGCACCTCCAAAAGCCAAACAAGCTTCGTCTAATGCTTTTTCTGTGCTTTTTTCATCTGTAACATTTAATAAAGTACTTGTAACAGCATCTTTACCAAATAATTTAATAAACTCAGTTGTAGCTTGTTCTAAACGCTCTTCGTTAATGTCGTTGATGACAATACAAGCGCCTTCCTGAGCAAATTTTTTCGCAATAGCTTTACCAATTCCGCCTGCAGAACCTGTAATTACAGCAATTCTTCCTGACAAAGCTTTTGGTTTAGGCATACGTTGCAATTTTGCTTCTTCCAATAACCAATATTCAATATCAAAAGCTTCCTGACGGGGCAATGAAGTATATTCTGAAACTGCTTCGGCGCCTTTCATCACATTTACTGCATTGATATAATATTCTGATGCCAATCTTGCCATTGTTTTGTCTTTGGCAAACGTAAACATACCAACTCCCGGATATAAAATCACAACCGGATTTGGGTCGCGCATTGCCGGCGAATTTGACTTTTTACAAGTGTTGTAATAGTCTTTGTACATGGCGCGATATGCCTCAAAAGCTGGTGTTAATTTTGCTTTGATTGCGACAACATCTGATAAATCTTCGTTTGGTTCTAAGGTTAAAACCAAAGGACTGATTTTGGTACGTAAAAAGTGATCCGGACATGAAGTCCCCAGCGGAGCCAGTTTTGATAAATCATTAGAATTTGTGAATTCCAAAACCCTTGCATCATCTGTATAATGTCCAATCATTTGACGCTCTGATGAACAGAAACCTCTTAAAATTGGGGCTACTTTTGCTGCTTTTAATTTACGATCTTCGACAGGAAGACTTTCTATTTTTTTACCTCCAAAAACAGGGCGTTTTTTCCCGAAGTTATTTTCTAAATATTCTGCACATTTTTCGATTACTTCAAGCGTGTTAACATAACTTTCATATGCAGTATCTCCCCAAGTAAATAAACCGTGAGAACCTAACATGATTCCGCGTAGTTTTTTACCTTTTTTCTCGGCTTCTTCCAGACAAGTTCTTAATTGAAGTCCTAAGTCAAAACCCGGACGCTGCCATCCTACCCAGCCAATTTCGCCGTTGAATAATTCGTCGGTAATTTTAGCTCCGTCTTTTGCCGCTGCGATTGCAATTGCCGCATCAGGATGTAAGTGATCTATATGTTTAAAGGGTAAAAAACCATGTAAAGGCGTATCTATAGAAGGTGCTTTTGATGCTAAATCGAAGATACAATGATTGAATAATTCGACCATTTCATCCTCAAAATCAATTCCTTTGTACACATTTTCAAGATTGCGAAGTCGGTCAAGATAAAGGGCCGCACAACCTGATTTTGTCAATGTACCAATGTCTCCACCAGAGCCTTTGATCCACATCACCTCAGAGCTCGCTCCGGTTAGCGGATCTTTATCAGTAATTTTTACTGACGTGTTTCCACCGCCATAGTTAGTCAATCTTAAATCAGCTCCTAATAAATTAGAACGATAAATGAAAAGCCCCACTTCATCTCCTGCCAATGCTGCTGCCTGAGCCTCATCCCAAAGATAGCTTACATGCTTAAAAGTCATATTATTTATATTTATATTCGACATTGTTGTTATGTTATTTCTGTACGTTTATAATGAATTTCCAATTCCAACTAAAACAATTGACAGCATGATTAATGCAATTCCCCAGGCAAATGTTCTAAGGGTTCGTTTAGAAACTCCCGCCCATTCTTTCAAATAAAATCCCCAAAAATTTGCTGTCAGAATTATGGTTGCCATGTGTAAAATCCATGAACTTGCACCGTTTCCTAATTTGCTTTCTCCCATTCCGTAAAAGAAAAATTGTAAAAACCACATTGTTCCCGCTATTGCCGAAAAAAGAATGTTTTTTGAAATTGGTGTATTTTTATTGGTATAATCTGAGAAGGTTTTATTTTTGAAATTAAGATACATACACCAGATAAAATTGGTCGTTAAACCTCCCCACATCAAAACGATATAAGTAACATTATTTTGAAAAAGAGGATTGCAGCCGTAGTTTACTGCTGTTTCTGCCATTGGTTTTCCGGCTTCGATTCCGTAATTAAAAAAGGAACTCAAAATCCCTGAAATCACCGCGATAATTAGTCCTTTTGTTAAACTAAAATCCTTGTCTTTATCTTCGTGTCCTGTGGCGAAATCTCTTTCTTTAAGGATTCCGGCTTTTCCAGAAATGGCAATTCCTAAAAGGCAAACCGCAACTCCTGCTAAAACCAGTTGTCCGCCTGGATTTGAAAGCATATGACTGAATGAAATTTTTCCCGCTGTAGGATATAAATCATAATAAACAGAAGGAACTAAAGCTCCAAAAGCGGAACAAAATCCAAGAATAATGGAGTTTCCTAATGACATTCCTAAATAGCGAACGCCTAAACCGTATGTTAATCCGCCAATTCCCCAAATCAATCCCATTGAAAATGTGAATGCTTTTATTGATGGCGAAGCTGTGGCAATAATTTCAACAAAATTTGGAATCGTTAAATAAGCTGCGATTGGCGGCACTATTAACCAGGAAAAAAAACCTCCTACGATCCAGTAGCTTTCCCAAGCCCAATCTTTTACTTTTTTAAATGGCATATAAAAACTACCTGAAGAAAAGCCTCCGATAGAATGAAAAATAATCCCTAATAATGATTCCATTAATAATTTATTTTGTGGTTATTGTGATAGTTAATTTTGTTTTGTAAAATAATAGAATGTAAAAAAGAAAACTGTCCTGTACTATCCTTTATAGTTTTGTTATTTATGTTAAAACTGAAGATTATTAAGAAGAACTACCGAATAATATTAGAAATATAAATTTTAAATTTCTATTTTAGCAATCGATTTCGTAATTATTATATCCTCAATTTGCCAGAAACAAACAAATCAGCAAAAAATATAAAATAAGCCTTATTTAATTTTAAAGCTTTTGTGAGAAAAGTACCGAGCAGGTTCATTTTATAATTTTCAGATAAAACTTTTGATACAATTATGATTTAAAAATATATCGTAACCAACTGTCGCCTAATTTACAAGCCAAAAAAAATGATTAAACTTATTAAAATAGATGAAGATTCAAGGGTTCCTAAATACAAACAAATTGTAGACTCAATCCTGCAGAATATTGTAAACGGAAATTTAAAAATAAATCAAAAAATACCTTCCATAAACAGCTTTAGCGAAGAATTTTATATGTCGCGAGATACAGTTGAAAAGGCATATAATATTTTAAAAGAGCGAAAAATAATATCGTCCATTCGAGGAAAAGGATATTACATTACCCGAACAAAACTTGAATCTAAAGTAAATATTTTGTTTGTGCTTAATAAACTAAGTGCCTATAAAATGAAAACCTACAACTCATTTATTAATACCGTTGGCGCAAATGCTCATGTTGATTTGCATATTTATCATTGTGATGAAACATTGTTTCTCAACTTATTAGACAAATTTGAAGGCGCTTATGATTATTATGTAATTACAACGCATTTTAAAACCGATGAATTAAAACATTTAAGTTTTACTGATGAAGTTGCAAAGGCAATCCAGAAAATTCCTGATGAAAAACTGGTTTTGATGGATAATATAAAACTGGGAATGGATGGTGAAATCATCAAAATTTATCAGGATTTTGAAAATGATATTTACAATGCGTTAAAAGAAGGACTTTCGAAAATAAACAAATACAAGAAGTTAATTTTAGTTTATCCTGACAAAGCGGTTTATCCTTATCCGCGCCGAATTTTACACGGATTTAAAAAGTTTTGTGTTGAACACGAAATCAATTTTGAGATTTTAAGTGAAGTTTACGACGATATGATCCTTAAAAAAGGTGATTTATTTATTACCATAGAAGAATCTGATTTGGTGAATTTAATGAAACAAATTCGTGATGAAGAATATGTTTTGGGTAAAGATATTGGCGTAATTTCTTATAACGATACGCCCTTAAAAGAACTTTTAGGAATCACAGTAATGTCTACAGATTTTAATGTGATGGGCGAAACCGCGGCAAGAATGATTTTGAATAAGGAAAAAGGACAAGTTAAAGTACCATTTAATTTTATTGATCGAAATTCGATTTAGCTTTAAGTCTCTTTTTTAGTTTTGGAAGGTTAATCTTTCTTGTGATTTATTGGAACGGGCACGGAAAGAATTTCCGCGCTATCGTTGAGCATATCTAAGGCATGAACTTAACATAAGAAGATTCTTTACTTTTTATTTCAATTTTTACGGAATTTCACAAACTTTTAAAAAATAGAAAATTAACAACAAAAAAATAAGTTTCAGGTACGGATTGCGGATAATTAAATAGAATCATATCTATAATTTTGCTCAAAATCCAGAATAAAGGATTTGCAAAACCCTAAAATACCCTAAAAACTTATGTCTGATTTTTTAAAACAATTTGGAGAAGATCTAAAAAAAAATGTACCTGGTTTTATCGCAGTTTCGGTAGCTGAAGTAAAAAGCGGAATGTCATATTATTCACAATCTGTAGTAAGTGAATTTGATCCTGAATTGGCTTCTGCATTTAATCTTGAGGTTGTTAAAGCAAAAATGAATGCTATCAAAGCATTAAATTTACAAGGACAAGCTGTTGATAATATAATGATTACGCTTACATCTCAAATTCACATTATTGATGTATCTGATAATGGAGAATATTTTATTTATTTAGCGGTGGATTCTACAAAAGCTAATTTAGGAATGACAAAATCTATCCTTAATAAATACAAAAAAGAGATAGCAGAAAAACTGTAATTTCATTTTTTATAATTTTAAAAAGAGAATATTCTAATTGAGTGTTCTCTTTTTTTATGCTCTTATTTATGGATGAAGGATTCGTTTATTATATTTAACCAAGAAAATAGTAATAATGGAATTACGGGAGTATTTCGAAAAATATCAAAACGAAGAAAACTGCATTGAGGAATTTAAAAACAAACGTTTGCAAAACGGTTTGATTTGCCGGAAATGCGCGCATAACACTCATTCTTTCAGAAAATCTGATTTAAAATTTCAATGTAAAAATTGTAAAAACAGAATCAGTCTTCGTTCCGGTACAGTCATGGAAAACTCTAATTTACCTATTAAATACTGGATGATTTGCATTGAATTAATGACGCTTTCAAAACGAAGATTCTCTATCCTCCAAATTCAATATCTATTAGGACACAAACGTTACGAACCGATCTGGTTAATGGTGCATAAAATTCGTTTTGTGATGCAAAAAAGGGATCAAAAATACACTTTGCGCGCTTATACTGAATTTGATTCTGAATTTTTAAACGAAATAGGAAAACATACTTTTACTAAAAGTAAAGGATTGGATAGTATTGAAAATTAAATTATTTCAAGTCTTCAACTATTTTTTTACTTTAACCAAAACAATATCAGGTTTAGGCGCTGGTTTCATACCTGTTCCCATATAAAAACTTGTATGCGGCGGCTGATTATATCCTACATTTTGCCACGCAACACTTAATCGATATTGCGGATCATGCATCAAAGTATATTGCCTGATTTCGGTAGGAATCGTGGTCGAATAAATTCTTAGTTCGGTATTATCTTCAGATCTTAAAATTAATTCCTCACGCCAATCTCCAAGAATATCTGCCGAAAGTGCCGGCGTTGATTTCGTTCCATTATTAGAAACTGCTCCTGTTGCTGTAAACAATCTGCCAGCATTGTATTTATCAATATAATTAGAATTAAGCAATTCTCTGGAAGAATCTCCATCCCAATAAATTAAAAAATTCGTCGAAGTTGGTGCTTTTCCTATTTCATTTCCTTTCATATCATGTAAATATGGCGATCCTGACCACCAGCATTGTGCACCTTTTCTGGTTGGGTCGATATTATCTGCCACGCCACGACCAACATCTTCGTTAAGAGAACCCGTAAATAAAACTTTACCGTCAGCGGCTGAAAATAAAGTAACTCCCGGACCCGTTGTTCCGTTTTCTATTTCATGGATTCCGAAAACTTCCAAACCCGGAATATCCAGATCAAGATCAGAAACATGCAAAGCATCACCGTGCCTGAAACCAGTTGTGTACAATCCTTTTCCGTTATCGTCGACGCACATTGATCCGTAAATAATTTCATCTTTTCCGTCATTATCCACATCTGCAACCGTGAGTCCGTGATTTCCCATTCCGGAATATGGATTTTCCGCATTTTTACTATCAAAAACCCATCTCGAAATGAGTTTGTCATTTTTAAAATCCCAAGCAGCCAAAACCGTTCTTCCATAATAACCTCTGCACATTATAACGCTTGGGTGAATCCCGTCTAAATAGGCAATACAAGCTGTAAAACGATCGATTCTATTTCCTTTAGTATCATTTCTTCCGCTTCCGCCTCTTCCGCCCCAACCTGCAAGATCACCACGTTCGGGGATATATTCTGTAGTTGTAATTATTTTTCCGGTTCTTCCGTTAAAAACCGAAAGGTATTCCGGGCCTTTTAGAATTTTTCCATAAGTGGGCGAATCAGGATCAATATCGCGCCAGTCTTTTGAAACATCGCCAACAACATTATTCTGGTTATCAGTTGTTCCGTCAGCGGTTTTACACACAAATTCCGAAATTCCGTCGCCATCTAAATCATACACCATAAACTGAGTATAATGTGCGCCTTCACGGATGTTTATTCCGAGATTAATTTGCCATAAAAATTTCCCATCTAATGTATACACCTGAAATATAGGCGCATCTGTAATTCCTTTAAAAGAATTGTCTAAACTTTTTCCTGTCATATGCACAATCAAATCATATCTTCCGTCGCCATCTAAATCCCCAACCGAAAGATCATTTGGGATATATCCTGCAACTGGTTTTAGCTTTATTGCCAAATAATCTTTATCCGGACTTTGTGCAGGAATTGTAAAACTTCCCTTTGCATCAGTTTCTTTTCCTTTAAAAACAGTTTTTACAAACCATGTATTTTCTTCCTGAATATTGGCTTTTGCATCAATAAAATTTGTTGCGCCAAAAATTGGTTTGTCATTTAGTTTTACTGGTTTTTTAGTTCCGCTTTTTCTATATAAATTAAAACCCAAATCATCAGAATCTATTCCTAAAACACGCCAACCTACAAAAAACTGATTGTTGTTTTTTACTGCAATAACGCCTCGGTCAAGATTTTCCATTTGTCTTTGTGCGAATGAAAGTAAACCTGATAAAAGAAATAGTAGTACAATTTTATTTTTCATAATTTTTTATTTTTGTCATGGCGCACGGATTGTACGGGTTTAAACGGGTTGTCGCTGGTTTCTTTTAAGCTTTTTTATCTGTTGAATTTAAATAATCTCGCAAAGTTGCAGAGGCGCAAAGTTTTTGTTTTTTTTCTTTTGTTTTTGAGACAAGTTTGTCATTTCGACCCAAGGGAGAAATCACTCTCAACTCTACAAAGATTGGCGACATTCTATACGGAGTTTCTTGTGTGATTTCTCCCTTCGGTCGAAATGACAAAAAAAAACTTAGCAACTCAGAATCTTAGCAACTTAGAACCTCAAAAACTAAAACATCTTCTTAAACCCTTCACTCTGTACTTTCCACGTTCCATCTTTTGGAAAGCCCGGGTTTTGTTCCGTGCTTCCGTCCCAACCTGCGCACATCATGGCAACGGCGGTTAATAATCCTCCGTTTCCGGGAAGATAAAGCGTTAATCTGTCTGACTGATAATTGTGTCCGTTTTTTAAATATGTATTCGTTGTTACATTCATAAACAAGGCATCAATGGCTTTTTCCGGCAGTTGCAAACGTGCTGCGGACATTGCAGTCATCGGGAAATCCCATCCCCACGTTTTATCCCACGACCATGTTTTCCAAACCAAATCAAACGTATTTTTCATGATTTTTTTATCTAAAAGTGACGTTTCAGGAAGCATCCCAAAAGTCCCCAAAACTGACGGATGATCTGTTTTAAATTCCGGATTTGTATAAGAATCCGTCGCACTTTCTGTCGCCAGATAAACCTGATCTGCAATTGGTAACGGAGATAATTTAGCCAAAACTGTTTCCCATTTTTCAGGTACTTTTTGATTCAATTTTTTCTTCCATGCAATCGCCGTTTTCAAAGCCCAGTTCCAATACGCCAATTCATATGTCGGGTTAAAAGTTTCCATCGCCTTAAAGCGTTCCTGCGCCGGAATAACTCCTGGTCCTAAAACATAACGATCATTTTTAGCATCATAATTCGCAAACGAAGCCATGAAATTAGCGGTTTCAAAAACACGTTCGCTGTATAAATTTAAAGTTTCGTTGGTTGGTTTTGCACGATAAATTAATTCTGCATAAGTAATAAAATGTGGCTGTTGCCAAAGCAAAAATGAACCTACAGATGACGGACTTTCATTACCGTCCGGATCTGTCATTTTTTGCCATCTTGCGCCTTCAAAACCTTGTCTTTTTGCAATATTTTTGGCTTTATCAAAAACCTTTTGATACCACGGAAGACTTTTTTCCAATAATTCAGGTCGGTTCCAAAGCGCAAAATGAACGCCGTGCCACCAATGCATTTCCAGGTGCGGTTTTCCGTACCAGCTATTATAGGTTAGACCCGTTTCCTGTGGCGGAACTTTTCCTGTACATTGTACTTTGGTCAAATATTGCGAAAGGATAACTCGTCGTTCTAGTTCTTTGGCGCGAGGATCTGTACTTCCAGAAAAATCTACCGCTGCGCCACTTTTCCAAAATTGTTCCCACCCTTTTATACTACTGTTTTCAATCTCGGTAAATGATGAATTTGATGGTGATTTTTTATCTGCTAAAGCAAAAAGACAACTCAATTCTAATGTATTTGTATTTGATGCTTCGACCACAAAATAGTGATCAGAAACTTTTTTTATCTGCGCATTTCCTTTCCAATTCAAATTGACATTGTATGAAATACTGTCCATAACATGCGTTACAACGGCTTCTGTTTTTGACTTTTCAAACAACGTGCTTTTATAATCTTCTTTTCCCTCCCATTTTGTTCCCATGTCAGCCCAATCACCTGTTGGAAACGGAATTCTTAAACTTATTTTCAAGCGTTTTTGCTGCAATAAATCCGATTTGACTTTTACGCCAATCGCGTCTTTTTCCTGATGTGAAACGGTCAAAACTGTAACTGGAATTCCTTCAACTTCAAAATAACTTTCGATTTCTCCTGTCCAAAGATTCAATTTTTGAGCAATTGATTTAATGTCTTCCGGTTTTGCGATGCTTCCGTCTTTCTTGGTAATTTCAAAACCTAAATTTCCCAATTGCAATAAATGCGGATTCTGACGAAACCAATTCACCGCTTCTACTTTTCTCGCTGGTTCTTTTATTTGTACCGTGTATGAAATATCTCTACCATATTGTTTGTAATCTCTTAAGGTTTCTGAGAATTTATAGTTATTAGTGTTTTTATAACTGTCCCATCCCCATTCTGACTGTGTTCCTAACGGAATCCCGTTTTCGTGTTTTTTAGGAAATGTCTGCAATCCCGTCGCATCAACCGTAAAAGCAAATGCACCGTTCCCAACCGTCAGCGAAGCCAAAGTATCGATAGCTGTAATTTGAACATTATGTCGCGTTACAAGGGCTTTACGATCTATTTTTTGCTGTGCGAAAATGGAAATTGAAAAGAGGAATGCAGTAATTAATTGATATTTTTTCATTTGGGTAAATAATTTATGATAGTTTCAGGTTGAGATGATAAAAATTAACCGCAAAGCACGCAAGTTTTTACCAATATTATTTGTAAAACATAAGTTCGCAAAGCTTTATCAATACAAAGCTTTGCGAACTTTGCTTTGTCACAAATCACGCAAGCATAAAAAACTTTGCGTGCTTTGCGGTAAAATTTTAAGCGGTTTAATGTTTTTATTTTAATAGGTTATCTAATTTTTTTATTGCCCGATTTATATGTCGTCCCTACGGGACTCTGAAATGTGGGAAATTGATTTTTTTTTTGCTACCAACATTTAGCTCCTAACGAAGCATTTTTACATTTAGATTATTTCTTATTGACACATTTTCTCATTGACACATTATCTAATTAAAGTAACACTCATCAACCCAATCACAACATCATTTGCAATAGTTTTTAATGTCAAACTCTTCAATATTTTATTTTTATTCAATGGCAAATCTAAAATAGTTCCTGCGCCGCCATCAATTCCATAACTGGTGAATCCTTTTATGGTTTTAAAATCCTTAAAATCTCTTGTGATTTCTCCTGTTTTAAAATAAATTCTTGGCGGTTTTGGCGCGTTGGTTGTAAAAGCAAGTCCGTCAATAAAATAATCCTGTTCTATTGGCCACCAGTTTTCGGGATTTTTTAGAGGCAGAATATCTGATGTTCCATCGGTGTAATTTACTTTTATTTCACCATTTGTGATTCTGCTTTGCATTGGGTTTGTGGTTCCGGCGAGCATAAAATAAGCGTGTGAAGCTTTTCCGTTTAACGGAATATCGATGCTTTCGGGAAAATTATCCCACATTGATGTGAAAATGATATTCTTTTGATTTACATCAGAAGGTGTTTGAAACGGAATCCCGTTTGGCGTTGTAATTTGTCCGTTTGATTTTGCCTTTTCGCGTAAGCCAGAATCATCAATTTTTACGGAAATATTGGGATAACACCAATTCCCAATTCCTTGTTTAGGAAGTTGCAATGTTACGGTTTGTGGTCTCGGAGAAAGATATTCATAATTGAAAATATCGGTTACTTTTGAATTAAAAAATGACGAAAGCTGAATTGTTTCTGGACGTTTAGATTTATCAAGCGGAAGATCCCAATTTGTAATTGCTTCATTTGATTTATTTTCACACTTTACATTTATATGAATGGGTTGCCACCAGGATAATTCGCCTTGTTTTAATTCGACAAAAAAAAGTTTATTTCCAATAGAATTTACTTTCGCCGTGAGCGAATTAGCTGTTTTTGAAATTTCAGTTAAAACAAATTGCGGATCATAAACCGAAATTATTTTAGCTTTAAGAGTTTTCAAATCTAAAATTTCATTTGATGTATAATTTTCTTTAGAGTGAATTTCTTCTATAGGATTTCCTTTCCATTTAATTGAAATATCATAAATGGAATTGTACGGAACTTCAATACTTATTTTTGGTTTTCCGATGTTTTCGGGAACAATTTTCCACGAAACTGATTTTCCGTTTACAGTAATATTTTCTACAGTTTCGAAGGAAGAATTCACAACTAATTTCAAATTCATTTTTGCCGAAAACTGATTTTTGATTACATATTTTTCTTCTTTTTTTTCTCTTTTAAAATCAATTGAAACATCAGGAATTTCTAAGGAAGCCAGATTCCATTTTTCAGGAAAGCCTGGTTTTATCGTTAATATTTCTGCCAAAGCATCTGGTTGAATCCCAAAAAGTCCTTCGACTAAAGTTCTTGAAGCCATACCAATTGGATCGGCAAAATCGCGATACAATTCGCCTCGCATCGCATCCTGATACAAAAGCTGCTCGAAACCTCCCGGCGAAGCGCCCAAATACATACTTTCGACCAAAGCACTTTCCCACATTTTAAACGCATTTTCAGATTGTCCGCCTTGCCAGAAAGCCAAAGAAGTATGTAATTGTTCGGCTAAAGCAACATTATTTGTCGACCAGGTATAAGGCTGCCAGTTTGTTGTGCTAATTACATAAAGGTCTTTTTTGTCCAGTCCTTCTGCCGAAATTGGGATATGCGGAATCTGATTGTTGACGTAATCCAGCATTTGATAACTTTCAAACGGATTCGATAATTCTGAATCTATCGTGTGATAAATGCTCCAAATTCCGGGTGAATCATGTAATAATTTATTTCCTAACGCATCTTTATATTCAGCAAAAATTCCTTTATTAGGGACCCAAAGTTGGCTGTTTGTCGCCTTAAAAATTTTATCTGCTTCTTTTGTAAACGGGTTTTCATCTTCATTAATTTTCTTTGCAATTTGTGCTACGGTTTTATTCGCATAATAATTATAAGCTGATGAATGTATGACGCCGCCACCACTATATTGCAAAGCATCGCTCGCCCAGATTGATGCATAAGCATCATATAATCCGTCATTATCAGGATCAAAATTTCTTTTTTCCCATTTTAAATGTCTTTGAATTGTGGGCCACATTTCTTTTATAAAAGTTGTATCTCCCGTCCATTTAAAATGTCGTAACATTTGATCTATAAAAACCAAATTCATATCATAATGATGTGCGATATTATTTTTGTTCGGGCTTCGGCTAATGTATCCGCTGCTGAACATTGAGGTTCCAATTTCTTCCTTTTGTCGGGCTAAATTTCGTTCTTCATCTAATACAATTGGACCCGTTTCCGGACTTGTAACCTGAGAATTGCTATAACTTGTAAAATGAGTTTTTGCGCGATCGTGCCAGCCTAAAGGATCAGCCGTATAAGCACCGCGCCAGGCATTGAGATACATTCGCCACGCAATTGCTCCGTGAAGATAAGCGGGACTTTCCCAAATTCCGTCAGCAGCGATTGAAAGTGCAGATCCCAGTGTATTTATGTACGGATCAGGAGTTGAAACTTTTACGCGATTCGCTAAAATTTCTGTTTCCTGAACTGATTTTTCATAAAGCTGTGCTATGTTTTTTTGATTATAATTGATTTTTGAATCTTCCGAAAAGAACAACCAATAAGATGCTTTTTTAGTAATTGATTTTATTTTTCCTGTAATTAAAATCAGTGATTCGGGATTTGAATTAAAAAGTTCTAATGGCTTGTTTTGCATTTTTGCATTGGCTAAATGCGTAACCGATTCGGGAAAAAATCCGGTAATATTTCTATTATTTCCTGTTTTTTGTTTGTTGCTTTCTGAACCATATTCTAATAAAAATGATTCCTTTTTTATGGTGTATTTATTATTAATACAATATTCCGGCTGTAAATAAAATACCGATTCCGGATCTGCGCCAATGTCTCCGTCACGACTGAACTTTTTTCCTGTTGCTCCGCCAAAAGCCCATATTAAACTGGTGTTTTTTGAGATATTATTCCCGTAGACTTTTACAATAAAACCTTCACTTTCTTTTAAAGCTACAACATCTATGAACAATTTTCCGTTTTCTAAAATAGGATCTTCGATTGTATAACGCATTGTTCCTGAAACATATCGCGTATCAATTTTTGTGGCTTCGGTGATCCATTTACTGTCTTTTCCGTTAACTAAACCTAGCTTGAAATTTCCTCCCATTCCGGGCATATACATTGCAAATTCAGGCAAATCGCCAGTTTCAACCCTAAATCCTGTGTTAGAACCATATAAGGCTCTGTTGAATTTTCGGGTGCCATTTTTCAAAACGAAACTATTTCCTTCGGGCGCATAATGTATTTTACGTATGGCTTTATTTTCCTGTCCAAATGTTGCCATTGAACAAATTAAGAATAAGCCAATAAGGATTTGAATAGATTGTTTTTTAATTTCCATATTATATAAAAAATGAATATTCTTAAATTTTAAAAATACAACTCATTGGTTGTGATTAATTTAACAGAAACATAGATTTTCATCTCTTAAAAAGGCGTTTCATTTATTTTAGATGTAAAAAGTAGCTATCTGAAAGAAATATATTCTTTATCGCATTCTTTTTTTGCACTTAAAATCTATGTTTCTATGTGTTTAGTTTAAATTTTAGAAAACCATAATTCTGTATTATTATTAATTCCTAAATACAGATGCAATTTCTATGTTTTTTTATGGGATAGTATCCTGTACCTACCTGATTTTTGTAAAAATGATAATTTATAATATTTCAATATTTTAACATCATAGTACAGGATACTATATAAAAACAGAAATCATAGTTTTGAAATAACATAAAATTAACTATGCTGTCAATAAACATTATACAAAAATATCTTATTGTTCTCGTGGTCATTTTTTTTCTACAGAAAAGCAATGCGCAACAAACAGATAAAATTTATCTCTCAGGAAAAGATTTTGAAAATCCTGTACAATGGGATTTTTATTGTACGGGCGGAAATAACAGTAAAGTCTGGTCAAAAATTAATGTTCCATCTCAATGGGAATTAGAGGGTTTTGGTGAATATACTTATGGGCGATGGTATAAGGAATTGAACCAAAAAGAACCAAGTAAGGAAGAAGGCTTGTACAAATATGAGTTCGAAATTCCGACGGATTATAAGGATAAAGACGTTCTGATTGCTTTTGGCGGCGCGATGACGGATACTGAAGTGAAAGTAAACGGAAGGTTAGCGGGAGCGATTCATCAGGGCGGATTTTATGAATTTAAATATGATATTACTTCTTTATTGAAGTTTGGCGGTAAGAATATTTTAGAAGTTCGTGTCTGGAAACATTCTGCTAATAAATCAGTAAATGCGGCTGAACGTCGGGCAGATTGGTGGTTGTTTGGCGGCATATATCGTCCGGTCTGGTTAGAGGTTTCGCCCAAAACTCATATTGAAAATATTGCCGTGAATCCTAAAATGGACGGTTCTATTACGGTTGATCTGAACTTGAAAAATATTCCAAAAAATACTATTCTCGAAGCCCAACTTAAAGGTTTGAATGGAGAAAATTTCGAAACTTTTACTTTTCCGCTTAAAGCGAAAACTACGGCAGCATCAATTGCTGCAAAATGGAAAAACGTAAAACCGTGGAATCCTGAAACGCCTAATTTGTATGAATTAGAATTAGTCTTAAAACAAAACGAGATTGTTGTTCATCAATATAATAAGCGAATTGGTTTTAGAACTTTAGAATTTAAAAAACAGGACGGAATTTATGTAAACGGCACAAAAATTATCATGAAGGGAATTAATCGTCATTCATTTTGGCCGGAAGGCGGACGTAGTACGAGTAAGCGTATCAGCGAATTAGACGGAAAATTATTGAAGGATATGAATATGAATGCGGTTCGAGGGCATTATCCGCCTGACGATCATTTTCTTGATGTTTGTGATTCTTTGGGACTTTTTGTTTTGAATGAATTGGCGGGTTGGCAAAATTCGTATGATACTGAAACAGGAACTAAATTAGTGACCGAAATGGTGACGCGCGACGTAAATCATCCATCGATAATTATTTGGGATAACGGAAATGAAGGCGGCTGGAATTATAATGTTGATAACGTTTTTGCCGAAAAAGATCCTCAAAAAAGAATTGTGATTCATCCGTGGGCAGATTTTAATGGCTGGGATACGCATCATTATCCAACTTATTTAACGGGAATGCATCGTTTTAATTCGGGTGAAAATGTATTTTTCCCTACTGAATTTATGCACGGAACTTATGATAACGGACACGGCGCGGCGTTAGAAGATTTCTGGAATAGGTATAAAGAAAGTCCACTTTTTGCAGGTGGTTTTATGTGGGCGATGCTTGACGAAGCGGTAAAAAGATCGGATTGGACAGGTGATGTAAAATTTGACTCAAAAGGTTCGCTTGCCGCGGATGGAATTCTTGGACCTCATCGTGAAAGGGAAGGAAGTTATTATACGGTTAAGGAGGTTTGGGCGCCAATTCAATTCCTGCCGAAACAAGTTACTGAGGATTTTGACGGATCATTTTTAATTACAAATGATTATCTTTTTACTAATTTAAATTCCTGTAAAATGAATTTTAAAGTTTTAAAAGCAGATAATAATGTTCTTTATACAAACGGAAATTCTCCAGCAATAAGTTCTGGCAAAATTGAAATCCCGAGTATTGATCCCGGGGAAACCCGCAAAATTAAACTTGATGTTCCGGATAATTTTACTGAAGGTGATATTTTATCGATTTCGGCTTTTGATCCCTTTGATAAGGAAATTTATACCTGGACGTGGCCAATTCATAAAGCGAAATATTATGCTGCTAAATTTTTAAAGGTTGAGGATATTAAAGGGAAAGCTTCGGTTACAAAAACGGCTAATGAAATCACTTTAAAAGGGAATAATGTCACGGTTATTTTAGATGTTACATCTGGAGAAATTTTATCTGTTAAAAATGGAACTTCGATAATTCCGCTTACAAATGGTCCGCGACCAATTGGGATGAAGGCTAAATTAAAGGATATTCAGATTTCGCAAGAAGGTGATAAAGCGGTTTGTACGGTTAACTATTCGGGTGGATTATCTTCTATAAAATGGATTATGGAACCTGACGGACGTTTCAAAATGGAATTGCTGGCGCTGAAAAATGCTTCTGGCGGTGAGGGTTTTGACGGTGCTTTTTTTGAAGATAAAATCAACGCTTTTGGGATCACCTTTAGTTTTCCGGAAAAAGAAGTTACGGGTATTAAATGGTTCGGAAGAGGTCCGTATCATGTTTGGAAAAACCGAATTAAAGGAACAACTTACGGTTTTTGGGAGAAGGATTATAATAACACAATCACGGGTGAAAGTTTTGAAAATTTAATTTATCCGGAATTTAAGGGTTATCATGCGAATTTATTGGGTGCGAATCTAAAAGCTGGAACTTCATCGTTTAAGGTTTTTAGCGAAAATGATAATTTATTCCTGAGATTATTCACCCCTGATTTGCCTAAAAATGCTTTCCCGGGAAGTTATCCTCAACCGGAATTTCCGGAAGGAGATATTTCGTTTATGTATGAAATTCCGGCAATGAGAGATTTTAAACCTCTTGAACAGCAAGGGCCGCAAAGTCAGCCTACGAATATCAGGATTAAAAGCGGTGATGACGGGATTAAAATGAATTTGTGGTTTGATTTTAGGGAGGAAATTTAGTTTCAAGTTATAGTTTTGCATATTCTTTAAACATTCTTGACATAAAGAATTAAGAGAGATTCATTTACATCAAGTAACCACAATTATTGTCATCCCGAGGAACGAGGGATCTCCGTAAGAAACTAACGCAAAGTATTTTTCCTAAATTGTCGAGTTGCTTGCGGAGATCCCTCGTTCCTCGGGATGACAAAAATGCGCAGATTACTTTGAAAATATTCTTTGTCTAATTTTTTTATACCTAAGAGGTTTTAAAAACCTGTCAGGTTTATTTTTTTTTTAAACTTTAACAAAGCTTGACATTTACACATCAAAAAATATGCAATCAATTAAAATATTTTCAGTCCTTTTATTAGGCTTTCTTTTTTTCAACTTCACTACAAAGCAAGACACTAAAACAACGGTTTTTATGGTTGGTGATTCTACAGTAAAAAATGGCAAAGGCGATGGCGCTGGCGGACTTTGGGGTTGGGGAGATTTTATTGGTCAGTTTTTAGACACTACAAAAGTTAATATAGAAAATCACGCTTTGGGCGGAACGAGCAGTCGGACTTTTCAGGATAAAGGTTTGTGGAATGTGGTTTTGAATAAACTCAAAAAAGGTGATTATGTGTTGATTCAGTTTGGGCATAATGACGACGGACCTTTAAACGACAGTCTTCGCGCACGCGGAACGATTAAGGGAATTGGAAACGAAACTCAGGAAATAGATAATATCTTAACTAAAAAACACGAAACTGTTCATAGTTACGGCTGGTATATTCAGAAAATAATTCGTGAAGCAAAATCAAAAGGCGCGATTGCTATTGTTTGTTCTCCAATTCCCAGAAACGACTGGAAAGACGGAAAAGTGCCTCGCAATAATAAATCATACGGATTATGGGCAAAACAAATTGCGGATAAAGAGAAGGTGACTTTTATAGATTTGAACGATAAAATGAGTCTTGAAATGGAAAAATTGGGTGAACAAAAAGTGACCGGAACTTATTTCTATAAAAGGGATCATACGCATACTTCGGCAAAAGGTGCTGTGCTTTCGGCTTCGGTAATTATCAATCAATTGGAAGAGAGTAAAAACTCATTGAAAAATTATATTTTAAAAGATCCGAAAATTGTGTTTCCTAAAAAGAAAAAAGTGTACTTAATTGGCGATTCGACTATGGCAAACAATAATGATGTAAATGCTGTGGGTTGGGGAGTTGCATTTCCTGCTTATTGTGACACAACGCAAATTGAAATTATTAATAAAGCCCGAGGTGGCCGAAGTTCAAGAACTTTTGATCATGAAGGTCTTTGGGATGAAGTTAAAAATCAATTGCAAAGCGGCGATTTTATATTGATTCAGTTTGGTCATAATGATGCCGGAGCGATTGATAAGGAAAAATTCAGAGGTTCTATTAAAGGAAATGGTAACGAAACGCAGGAAGTAATTCTCGCAGATGGCTCTAAGGAAACGGTTCACACTTTTGGTTGTTATATGGAAAAGTTCATTCGTCAAGCGAAAGAAAAAGGCGCAATCCCAATTGTTTTGAGTCAGACTCCAAGAAATGAATGGCCAAATGACAAGGTAGAACGACGAAATGATACATACGGAAAATGGTCAAAAGAAGCCGCTGATAAAGAGAATGCATTTTATATTGATCTTAACGAAATCGTTGCGCTTAAATATGAAGAATTGGGCAAGGAAAAAGTAAAAGTATTTTTTCCAAAAGATCATACGCATACGGGATCAGAAGGAGCTGCTTTTAACGCAAAAACTGTGGCGGAAAATATTAAAAAGCTGAAGGATTGTGGGCTTAAAAATTATGAGTTATGAAGTATGAGTTAGATGCAAGATTTAAGATTGTAAATTACCTTTCACTCATAACTTCTAACTCATAACCCCTAACTCCTCTCATAAATAAAAAAACCTCGTTTAAACTGAATTAAACGAGGTTTTATTTTGACTAAAAAATATTATTTTTTTGATTCTTCGATAGAAACTTTTCTAAACTCTTTCAAAAGTTTTTCAATTTCTAAAGTAGCTTTACGAGCTCTTGCTCCAGCAGCTTTAACTCCTTTTTCTGTTAAAGAGTCAGCTTCTGTTTTAAATGTTTCAATTTCGGCGTTGATTTTTACTAATAGATCTTTCATGCTTATAATTATTAAATTAAGGCGCAAAAATAAAAGTTTGAACGATAGCTACAACATATTTGACGTTAAAATTATCGGTGTTTTTTAACGTTTGATTTAACATTAAATTTACCTCACTTTTTTTCTTCTTCAATAAAAGAACCAATCAACTACTAATCAAGTACTTATTTTTATTTTTCAAAATAGTAAGGCTTTACAAGGTGTTGACAGATGTCGAAAATAATTTTATTTATTTTCATAAATCACCACAAACAGTCAGAAATTTTACACTTTAGAGCGAAGAAAACAAATAAATGGACTGAGAATATGCGTAAAAATCACTCAACAATTTGCTTATTAACATACACATTTTTAAAATTCACGTTTGTTATTAAGCTTTTATCAATATTTGTTTTTACGGCTTCTATTTTTAAATTCTCAAATGTAAAATTGGATAAGCGAACATTTGGATCATTTTCTACTCCGTAAAAAGTATCGCATTTTAAATCGATATTTTTAAGGGTAACATTGTCTCCATATGATAAGGGAACATCCGGACGTCCTTTCATATCAAAAAATTGTTTCCACGCAAAAATTGCCAGACAGGTTTTTGCTTCGCCTTTAATATCTTCTACTCTTATATATTCGTATCGTTGTGGCGTATCAGGTCGCATTTTTAGCCATAATAATCTCGAAGCGCCATCGATTTTGCAATTGCGCATAATTATGTTTCTGTTATGTATAGATTCGCTCCCGTTTGTAAGTGCAGAATGACAGAACCCAAAATTGCAGTCTTCTATGATGATATTAGCATTTGGTCCGTTGTTTGAATCCTGATCTGCGTAGGGTCCTTTGCCTCCTTTTAAGGCAATCGCATCATCATTGACGGACATATAACAGCCTTTTACTAAAAAATTGGTGCAAATATCAATGTCAATTGCATCTGTGCTTGGTGCTTTTATGCTAATATGTGGTGAAAAAATATAAAGATCCAATAGTTTTACATTATTGCATTTATAAAAATGATTGGTCCAGAAACCTGAATTAATCAGTTTTACGTCCTGAAACTGCACATTATTAGAGTTCCATACAAAAATCAATCTCGGTCTTGAAACTTCGAGATTAGTACATTTTGGATTTTCTTTTCGACGTTCCCAGAAGGCTTCCCAATATTTTTTTCCGTTTCCATTGATCGTTCCTTTTCCCGAAATCGAAAAATTATCAACTCCGTATGCGTTTACCAAAGCCGGGAAATAATCTAAATTTTGTCCTTCCATTCTTGACGGCATTATTGGAAAATCGGCAATATTATCAGATCCTTTTAAAACTCCGCCTTCAGAAACATATAAAGTCGTTTTAGGTTTAAAAAATAAAGCTCCGCTCAGGAAAACTCCTTTCGGAATCACAATTACTCCTCCTCCATTTGCTGCGGCTTTATCAATCACTTTCTGAATGGCGACGGTTTGAACTTTCGTACTGTCTTTCCCTACTTCAAAATCTGTAATGGTATATTTTTTTCCGAGATCTTTCAATTGAATTTTAGAATAATCTTTGAACCAATTGGTGATTTCGGTTCCGTCAGGGAATTTATCGTTTTTGTAATCCTGAGAATATGAGGATTGCGAAAAAACGAGTACGCAGATTAAAATTTTTAAGATATTTTTCATTTTGGGTTTGTATTAATATAAGTTGTTTTGCTATTTTTTCAACACAATCATTTGCGGTCAATCATTGTCGAGTTTCTTGTGTGATTTACTTCGTCTGTTCGCTATCGCCCGGGTCTCATTCTTCAAAATGAACAAAACTGTGTGGTTATTTTCTTTTTTTCAATACAATCATCTTGTCATGCTAAAGCTGGAAGGATCGTACCCAATGTCATTGAGTTAAGCTTTTTTAAGATCATTATGACCAAACAATTTCAGGCAAAGTGTTTCCACGTTTTTAAAATGTTTATTTTATTGACTAGCCTCCAGCTTCAGCTGGAGGTGTTTAATAGGCACAATAGGATGGCTTTAGCCAAATCACGTTTTTGGCTAAAGCCACTCAGATTGATTTTATATAAACTCCAGCTAAAGCTGGAGGCAATTCAAACTAAACTTTGCGAGAAATTATAATTTAAAAAATCTTAACTCAATGACATTGGGATCGCACTTGAAACTCCGCATGCTAAATCGCCAATTTTTACCGACTTTCCAGTGTGATTTATTTCGTCTGTTCGCTATCGCTCGGGTTTAATCTAAATGAAAAACTTCTTTTAACGGGTTTGCTACGGGCGAATTATCCGGATTTGTTTCCATAATATCTGCCATGTAATTCCACCATTTTTTTACAATTGGATGATTTGGCAACAGATTAGTGTCAAATTCTTTACTTACCTTTTGGATCGCGAAAAGCGTTAAAGTTTGTTCATCTAAAAATATACTATAATCTTGTATGCCGCTTTCCGAAAGTAATGTTTGCAATTCCGCCCAGATTTGGTCGTGCCGAATTTTGTATTCGGTTTCAAAACCTGGCTTTAATTTCATTGTAAAAGCATTTCTGATTGTGTTATTATTTTCCATTATTTTAAATATTTTTTTTGTTGAGTGTTTTTTTTAAACACATAGAGACATAGTTTATAGAAATCTTAAAAGGCGTTTCACTTGTTTGAATTTACATAGCTTTGCCCCCTTTGTTGCTTTGTTGCTTTGTTCCTTTGAACCTCTGCACCTTTGTCCCTCTGAACCTTTACACCTTTTAAACTATTTTAAAAATAAATGCCGAAGCTGTTTCATATTTTCCACCTTGCGAAGCGGTGAATAAATAGGTCGGTTTTCCGTTTTGAAACAATAATTGCGGACGTTCGACTCGTCCGTATCTGTTTAAATGTTTTGGTGCTTCGGGTTGATTAATGTATTTATTTAAGGGCTGATAGGCAATTTGAGGATTACTCCAATGTTTGCCGTCGTCAGAATCCATATACAAGCCATAATCGATCCCGAAAACGCCCATATCTCTCGCCAACATTTTGAATTTCTTGTTTTCGTACCATACAAAAGCGTCTTCACATTGTTTGTTATCTCCTAGTTTTGAGAAATCAATTACGGGATTATGCTCGTATTTTTCATAAGGTCCGTGGAGTGATTTTGCGATTGCTAATCCGTATTTTCTATTGCCTTTTACGGGAAATTTTGGATGTTCATAATTTTCTGTATCCAATGATTTATAGTAAAGCCAATATTCGCCGTTTGGATGTTTTAAAAACGACGGATTTGTGGTTAAAAGATCATCCCATGAACCTTCTTTTCCGGGCAATAATAAGGGTTGGTCCGGTCTTTCCCACGGTCCGTAAAGTGTATCTGAAGTCGCTAAACCAATTCGTTTTGTATTCATTTTTCCGTTTGAATTTCCCATAAAAAATAGGGCGTATTTTCCATCTACAAAATGAATACTGGGATTATGGCAGGTTGTTGCATCCCAAAAACCTTCACCTCTGGGTGCTAAAATTGTGCTGATATATTCAAACGGTCCTTCGGGATTATTAGCGACGGCGTGGGCAATCTCTGAACTGTTGATCCATCCGCTCATTCCTTTTGCTTTTAGCCATCTTGAAAAAAACACGTGAATTTTTCCGTCGGGACCTTCTATTGGGCTGTTGCACCAAACATAATAATCTTCAAATTCTAATGCACGTCCAACTGGTCGAAGTCTTTTTTCGAAATCAGATAACTTGGGATCATCCATAAAGATATTTCCCTTAACGGAAAAAGGAAGACACAACGCCAGAGCTGCAAGTGAATTTCCGATTATAAATTGTCTTCTGTTCATTTTATTGTACTTAATTTTCTTAAAGTTTTAGCATGCTTTTTTTTGCCTCTGATTAGAAAGATTAAAAAAGATTAAAATAAAAATCTGCTCAATCTGCCAAATCTGCGTGAAAATATTTTTAACGCATAGAAACATAGATTTTCTTTATCAAAATCGTCAATCTTTGACTCCCGAGTGTGATTTCTCCTTCGTCGAAACGACAAGATTGTGTAAAACTCTGCGTGAAAATATTTTCAACACATAGTCCCGATAGCTATCGGGACATAGATTTTTTTCTATGTGTAAAAAGAATATTAATAAGAAACTATTTTCTTTAACATAGCTTGCGCTTTTTTGCCACCGATTAAAAGGATTAAAAAGATTAAATTAAAATCTGCTTAATCTGCGTGAAAAAATATTTTCAACACATAGAGACTCATCAAGTAACTCCGCAATCAACATCGCCAATCTTTGTCGAATTCCGCTTGGGATTCTCCTTCGTCGAATGACAAGATTGTGTATAAACTCTGCGTGAAAAAAAAATAAATCGCAACGTATTTAAAACTTATTTTTTCTCCGGATTCGCGACCCAATCATCTGTTCTAAAAGGCGAAGCCGGTAAATTATCGTTGTTAAATAAATTAGGTTCGGGAACGGCTTTCCATGCAAACCGAACCGCAACTGGTTCTTTTACTTTTGACGAAGAAACTATAATTGTTTTCCCATCAATTTTGGCTTCGGCGGGATAGAATATCTGGTCGTTTCCTGCAATTTCAAATTCTTTTAGTGTTTCTCCTTTTTTCTGAAAACCTGAATCGGCGTAATCAAAAAACAATTGTGCTTTTTGTTTTTTGACTTTCATATGATTAAAAATGGGTCCTGAATACACGAGTTTATTTTCTCCGTAGGTTTTAGCGCGGGCAATTAAAGATAATCTGTAACCTACGGTTTGTTTCTCAATTGGGTGAATGTTTTGCGCATCACCAACATCTGTTGTTACGACCATTCCGCTGTTTGGGATTGTTTTTAGTGACATTAATTGTGCTTCCCGAATGTCTGGATTTTGTCCTTTATTAGGCGTAATCTGAACGTAGTAAAAAGGAAAATCGCCTTGCTTCCATTCTTGTCTCCAGCTTTTTACCATTGCGGGAAATAATGTTCTGTATAAAAAGGCTTTTCCTGAATTGCTTTCGCCCTGATACCAGATTACGCCTTTTATGGTGTAATTTACTATTGGGTGCAACATAGCGTTGTACAAAACACAGGATGTTTTATTGGGTTCTTTTTTGGGCTTTTTTAATTGTCCTTTTGGCGCATTTTCGGCACTTGCAATTCGTTCGTTTGTGAGGTTTAGATAATATGCTTCTAATTTTTCCTGATGTAATTTTTCGTTTTTTGCATCTTCTTGTAAAATCGGTAAAAAGGCAACATCTTCTTCTAAAATGCTTTGTGCTGTCCACGCTTCTGCTTTTGTTCCTCCCCATGACGTTGATATTAATCCGATTGGGACGTTTAATTTCTGATATAAATCTCTACCGAAGAAATAAGCAACGGCAGAAAATGTCTGAATACTTTCGGGCGTGCATACTTTCCAGTTTCCGGTAACATCTTCCAGCGGACTTTGTGATGCATTTAGGGCAACTGTAAATAATCTGATATTGGGGAAAGAGGCATTTTTGACTTCTTCTTCGTAATTTTTTACTCCGGTTTTCCATGTTTTATCTTCTCTTCCCACAGGAAAAAACATATTCGACTGACCGGAACAAAGCCAAACTTCACCAATTAAGATATTTCTTAAGGTGATATTGTTTGAAGCATTTATTGAAATTTCATATGCTTTATCACTTCCGTTTGGCGTGTTTACGGCTGTTTTCCAGTTTCCATTAACATCAGCAATAACTTCAACGGGAATGTTTTCCCATCCTAAATTAATGGTTATTTTTTCGTTTGGAGATGCCCATCCCCATAAATTCACTTTTGCATTTTGCTGTAAAACCATATTATCAGCGACTAATGCGGGCAATTTTATTTGTGCAGCTATGGAAGTTATTCTTCCTAAAACAAATAAAAATAAAAGAAGTCTTTTTAAGTATATCATTTGGAATATTTTTAAATACTAAAACCCGGTTGGGTGCAATTTTTAACACATAGAAATATAGATTTTTTAGCTAAAAAAAGGCGTTTCACTTATTTAAAATGCGCAAAGCCAGTTCTCTGTTTTCTATGTGTTTAATTGAACTTTTTTTAAATAAAGACAACGGTTACTAAAACTTTAAATTTAAAAAAGTTAAACGGTAAAAGCATCCTGTGCTTTCCTGTTTATTCTGAATTTGAAAAACTACAAAAAGCTGTCTGAAAAGACAGCTTCTTCTAAAAACAAAAAATAAAATTACCAATAATTAATCGTAACCCGGATTTTGATCGTAAAGTCCGGGAACGGCTAAAATTTCTGATAGCGGAATTGGATATAACAATGAATTATTTTCAATTGCTCTTATTTTTCCTCCTGTATCTTCCGCAGCTTTCCATGCATTCATGATGGTTACGGCTTTTCCTGATCTAATTAAATCAAACCATCTTGTTCCTTCTGAGAAAAATTCTTTTCTTCTTTCTTCAAATAATTGATCTAAGTTTATGTTTGCAGCATTTGCCGGAACTCCTGCTCTCGTTCTTACTTTGTTTACAATATCATCAACTTCGGCTTGTGAACCTCCGCCACCGTGAAGTGTGCATTCGGCCATCATCATTAATACATCTGTGTAGCGTGTTACCATAAAATCTACTCCCCAGTCTTCACGACCGTTTCCGTATCTTGTGGCATCTATGTATTTTTTGAAAACCGGTAATGTATAACTTCCTTTATATGTTCCTGTTGCCACTGTATAACTTGTCGCAATTCCGAATATTTTTCTTTTATCAGTTGCAGCAAATAAGCTTAAAAATCCCGTCGAAATTGGTTTTGCTTCTAAGGCTCCTTGTGCTGATAAATTTACGGATGCAAAATAGGGTTCGTAACCCAATTCTACCATAAAATTTCCTCCAACTGCTAATGGTAAACTTTGTGTGTATGGAATAGTTAGTACATTTTCAAGGTTTGCATTTCCTTCGACTTTGAAAATGGCATCATAATCTGTTCCAAATTTATATAATCCGCTTAGTTTGATATCGTTTAATTGTTGGTACGCTTTGTCCCATTCGTTTAAACCAAGAGTTGCGCCGTCGATTCCGTAAGTTGGGCTTGAACGTGTCATGTAAACCAAACCTAATAATGCTTTTGCTCCGTATTTAGAAACTCGTCCGTAATTTGCTGTATCATAGAATGACGCAAGATTGGGAATTGCCTGTTCCAGGTCTGAAATTATCAATTTATAAACATCAACAACGGGAGTTCTTGGTATTTTTGCGGCTTCGGTTGCTGTCATTGTTTTATCAATTAACGGAACTCTGCCAAACCATCTTACTAAATCAAAGTAACAAAATGCTCTTAAAAAATGTGCTTCGGCTGCGATTGCATCTTTTTCAGCAGGATTGGTAAAAATCTGATCTCCTTTTTCGGCTATTTTCTCCAGTAATTGATTGGCTTTATTAATGGCATTATAATTACTGATATAAGCTTCTTTTACAAATGTATTAGAACTTATATTGGTGTAAAAACTATTAATTCCTTCCCAATCTCTTGAAGCTTCTGTTGTTGCGAGCAAATTATCTGATCGTACTTCGCTTAAATTCAACACTCTGTTTGCATATCCGTAAGTTCCCATTCCGTGAAAAGCTACTGAATATGTTGCATTTCGAGCCTGAACAAAATCTCCCGGTGTCGCATAGAAATTTTCAATTGTTCCTTGTGACAAAGGCAATTGTTCTAACTCATCATTGCAAGATGTAAATGCAAATAGTACTGCGAGTAAATAAATATATTTTTTCATTTTATTTTAATTAAAATTAATGTTAAGTCCTATCACTAAAGATTTTGCAAGAGGTGCTCCTCCATAATCTACCGGCACAGAAAAATCGCTGTTTGAACTTGCTGATGTATTTACTGCTTCGGGATTAAAACCTACTTTATATTTGTTCCAGTAAAACCAGTTTTCACCCGTTACATACAATCTCATATTGTCAATTCGGCTTAAGCCTTTAATCGCTTGTCTTAGATTATATCCTATTGTAATATTTCTGATACTTACATAATCTGATTTGTACAACCAATCTGAATTTGCCTGATATCCAAATGATGTTCTCCAGTTTCCTCTTACGGCTGGATCTACATTTAGAGAATTTTCTACAGATCCCATTCCGGTACGGTCAATTGCTCTACCGGTTAATCCGTAAACAGTTCCGCCATTTTGTCCCTGAACTAATACATTCAAATCAATGTCTTTGTATTTGAAAGTGTTAGTGATTCCCCACGTATATTTTGGAGTTGGATTACCCAAATCAACACGATCGTCTGAGTTTATTTTTTTATCGCCGTTTTGATCGATATATCTCGGATCTCCTAAAACCAGTTTATTTCCTCCTATTGTTGTTCCGCCCGTATCAATATCTGCCTGGCTAACTACGCCATTTTGTTTTAATCCAAAGATGGTATACATTGGTTTTCCAACTTCTAATTTTACAAAAGGAACCCCTCCGTCATACGCATTGCTGATTTCAATTTTTGACTGATCTGGTCCTAATGCCAAAACTTTGTTTTCGTTATGACTGATATTTGCTGATGTTCTCCATTCAAAACTTGGTGTTTTAACATTTAAAGAACTCAATTCAAATTCCCATCCCTGATTTTGTACTTCTCCCACATTCGTCAAATAACTTGTAAATCCGGTTGCGCCTACAATTGGAACTCTTAAAAGTAATTCACTATTGTTTTTTCTGTACACTTCAAATGTTCCTGAAAGTCGGTTTTTGATGATTCCAAAATCCAAACCTAAATCAACACTTCGTGATTCTTCCCAGTGTAATGATGGATTTGCAATTGATGATGCGCCTTGCCCAATTGCTGCTGCTCCGCCAATAGAATAATTGTAAGTGGCAAGTGTTGCGTAAGATGCATAACTGCCAATATTGTTGCTTCCGTTAAGTCCGCCGCTTGCTCTTAATTTTAATTCAGTAAGCCAGTCGACATTTTTCAGGAATTCTTCTTGTTTAATTCTCCATCCTAATGAAACTGACGGGAAAACTCCCCATTGTTTATCAGATCCAAATTTTGAAGAACCATCACGTCTCACACTTGCAGATAGTATGTATTTTTCTTTGTAATTATATTGTAATCTGGCAAAATATGAAAGTAAAGTACTTTTTTCAGCATTTGTAGAACCAAGTGATCCTGTTGGCAATGTTTCAACTGTTGAACTGTTGTAAAGTGCGCCCGAAGACAAGGTTGATCTCATGATTTCATACGAACTGAAAGACTGTCCTAAAAGCACATTGATATTATGATTTCCGAATGATTTGTCCCAGTTCAGCGTATTTTCGTTTACTAAATTTTGTCTTCTGTACGTATTATATGCTCCTCTAATACTTGCCTGAACATCGTTTGGCGTATAACTTTCGTTTGTATTGTCTGAGTTATCAAAGTTTAAAGTACTTTTCCATGTAAATCCTGTAGCAAACTGATAACTGGCATATGTCGAAATCAAAGTTCTGTACATCGAGTTTTTTCCTGTTCTTGCCAATGCATTCAACATGTTTGTTGTGCTGCTTCCCCACGCATATCTTGTGGTATATTTTTCTCCGGCTGCATTTGATGCGCTTTCAAAAACCGGTGTTGCCGTAAGAGCTTTGAACAAAGTATTGTCTTTTCCTTCAACTCCCGGATCATTTTTAATCGAATAGGAAGGCGCGATATTGATTCCCATTTTAAAGCTTTCTGATAATTTTACATCAACATTTGCTCTTGCCGAAAACAAAGTATAATCGGTTCCAATTATGTATCCTGTATTTTTTTGATAATTAGCAGATACGTAATAATTCACGACATCTGTAGCTCCTGAAGCTGATAATTGATAATTATTAAATTCTCCTGTACGGAAAACTTTATCCTGCCAGTCAATATAATCTAATCCCGGATGTCCTGGCATATCCCATCTATCATCATACAAATAAGTGTAATATCTGGTATTTGCGGTATTAAGCGGTGCGGTTGGATTTTTTGTATTATAAGCGGCAATTCTTTGAGCAGTATTTTGACTTGCCGATGCTCCTGCAATTCCAGATCCTACCCATTGTGAATCGATCATGGTTTTTGCTCTGTCAATCCATCCTTGTGATGATAACATATCGACTCTGTTGGCTTCTTTATTAACACCACCGTAGGTATTAAAAGTAAATTTTGGTTTTCCTTTTTTTCCTTTTTTGGTGGTAATTAAAACTACTCCGTTTGAGGCTCTTGATCCATAAATTGAAGCTGCTGCTGCATCTTTCAAAACTTCAATCGAAGCAACATCATTTGGGTTCATATTGTCTAATGGGCTTCCGCTTGAAAATGCTCCGTTGCTGTTTGATCCTTCGGTATAAATAGGGAATCCATCAACAACATAAAGTGGTTCATTTCCTGCCGTAATCGATCCCGCTCCTCTTATTTCGATACTAAAAGGCTGTCCCGGTAATCCTGTAGTTTGTTTTACACGAACTCCGGCAACTTGCCCAATTAAACCCTGATCGATTCTTGAAATAGGTCTTTCGGTAAAATTTTCTGTTTTAATTCCGGAAATTGCGCCCGTGGTTAATTTTTTCTTCTGAGTTCCGTAACCAATTACGACAACTTCATTTAAGTTGGCACTTTCGGAATCTAAAGAAACATTATAAGAGTTTGCAGCACCTATTTTTATTTCTTTTTTTATAAATCCTACGAATGAAAATACAAGTGTTTCTCCTTCAGAAGCTTTGATTGTAAATTTTCCGTCAAAATCTGTACTGGCTCCTCTATTAGTTCCTTTAACAATTACGTTGACTCCCGGTATAGAGAGTTTCGCCGGATCAGTAACTGTTCCTGTAACCGTTTTTTCTTGTGCATAACCTGCTGCATTCAGTAATGCAAAAAAGGCCATAATCAGCAGAAGATTAAGTTTGTTTTTCATAAAAGTTAAATTTTGGTTAGTTTAATAGTTATTCCAAATTTATCCAGAAGTAGTTGTCACAGTATCCTGTAGTATCCTGTTAGATTTCAATAGCTTATACTATTTTTTACATTTATTTTAACATAAAATCCGCACAACTGCTTGATTTACAAACCCTAAATCATTGCGAAAACAGTAAATATCATATTGGAAAAATTAGTAAAATATTTTTTAGTATTTCTTATATATTTATATAAAAATATATGAATTAATAAGTAATAACGCATATTTGATAATTATTTTATTTTTAATATAGTTTATAAAACAGGATGCTACAGGATAGCATTTTAAAGGACTACTTATACTTTTACTCTATCGAAAGAAAACTTGTGTGCTTTTTTCAACACATAGTACCGAAGCTTCGGGATAGATTTATAATCTTGAAAAAGGCGTTTCACTTGTAATTAATTATACATAATTTGGTATCTGGAAGAAATGAGTTTCTATCCTGTTTTTTCCATCTAAATCTGTTTTTATGTGTTAGTTTTTTTGAGATAAATAAAATGCAAGAAGTGATTAATTAGTAACAACTAAAACCTGTGAATACTATAATGAAACAAACTAAATTGATCTTTTTTATTTCCTTATTTTTTTCTTGTGCTTTTAGTTCATTTGCACAAGAGGCGATTTCTCCGTGGCCAAAATCTACTAATATCAATCAACCCTGGACGCGCTGGTGGTGGATGGGAAGCGCTGTTGACAAACCCAACCTTAAAAAAAGCCTGATCGATTTTCATAGAGCCGGAATTGGCGGTGTTGAAATTACGCCAATTTACGGGGTGAAAGGCGAAGAGAATAATTTTATCGATTATTTGTCGCCAAAATGGATGGAAATGCTGGATTATACAATTCATGTTGCTGACAGTTTAAACATGCAGGTCGATATGGTTTTAGGAACCGGCTGGCCTTACGGTGGTTCTCATGTTACGCTACAAAACGCCGCTACAAAACTGATTGTAGAAAAATATTCGCTTAAAAAAAATGAAACAATCAATAGAAATATTGTTCTTGACAGCACTAAGGAAAAAACTCCGGCTGAACTTTTATACGTTGTAGGGTATGGAAGCGATGGCTCCTATGTGAATTTGACAGATCAATTAAAAAAAAATAAGATAAATTCTAAGGATAAAGGAATTGAAGGAAATCACGTTGCATTACCCAATATAACCGAACCCAATAAACTGAACTGGAAAGCCAATAAAACCAATTATACGATTTATGCGGTGTTTAGCGGAAAAACGGGTCAACAGGTAAAACGTGCTGCTCCCGGAGGAAAAGGATATACATTAGATCATTATTCTCAGGAAGCCTTAAATGCTTATGTAGTTCCTTTTAATACTGCTTTTAAAGGTCGTGAAGGTAAAATTCGGGCTATTTTTAATGATAGTTTTGAGGTTTACGGAACTGATTTTACGCCTGATTTTTTTGAGGAATTCAACACTTTACGAGGTTATGACCTTAAAAAAGAATTACCGCTTTTACTGAATGAAACCGATAATGAAATTGGTAACAGAATTCGAAGTGATTACCGGGAAACCATCGCCGATTTACTTTTGAATCAATTTGATAAATCGTGGACAAAATGGGCAAATTCTAAAAACTTTAAAACGAAACTTCAGGCGCATGGATCGCCGGGAAACCTGATCGATTTGTACGCTTCTGCGGATATTCCTGAATGCGAAACTTTTGGTTCAATGCCATTTGATATTCCGGGTTTCAGACGAGAGAAAGAGGACATTCGCGAAGGTGACGCTGATCCTGTAATGCTGAAATTCTCGTCGTCTGCGGCACATATTTCAGGAAAAAATCTGGTTTCATCTGAGACTTTTACATGGTTAAGGGAACATTTTAAAACGGCATTATCACAATGCAAACCTGAGGTTGAGGATTTGATGTTAAACGGTGTCAATCACGTTTTTTTACATGGTTCTACTTATTCGCCAACAAGGGCTGCATGGCCTGGATGGCAATTTTATGCGGCAGTAAATTTCAATACCAATAATAGTATTTGGGAAGACGCTCCTGCCCTTTTCTCTTATATTGCCAATTGCCAGTCGTTGTTACAACAAGGTAAATCTGATAATGAAATCCTGCTTTATTGGCCTGTTTATGATACATGGGATAAATATTTAAAAGGGAATTTGTTTGTACAGTTCAAAATACATTCTCTATCAGAATGGCTGTACGGAACCTCATTTTATGATACAACCAAAAGTTTAATGAATAAAGGATATGGCGTAGATTTTATATCGGATAATTTTATTGCCGAAGCAAAAGTCGTAAACGGAAAAATTATTTTGCCCGGCGGTAGTTTTAAATCGCTGATAATTCCGTATTGTAAAAAAATGCCACTTGCTACTTTGCAAAAATTAATCGAGTTGCAAAAAGCTGGCGGTTCCATTATTTTTCAAGGTTTACCGGAATCTGTTCCGGGTTATTATGACTATAAAAAACAGGAACAAAAACTTCAATCGATATTAGCACAAAATAAAGATTTAGTTAAACCATCCTCTGATATTTTCAAAGCTCTGGAAAATGCTCAAATATTTCCTGAAACTCTTGTTTCGACAGGTTTAAAATTTACCCGAAGAACTATTGACGGCGAAAAAATATATTATCTGGTGAATCATACTCCTAAAACAATCGATGCATTTGTTCCGTTGCAAATTGGCAATAAAGAAGTCGTGATTTTTGATCCGTTAACCAGAGAATTCGGGAATGCAATTGTGACTAAAAATGCTAATACAACATCAGTTAAACTGAAAATTGAACCGGGACAATCTTACTTTCTAAAAACTGAAAATTTTGCTTCACAAAAAAATTGGAAGTATTACGAACCTCTTGCTGAAGCTATTCCTTTAAAAGGAAAATGGAATATCACTTTTGATAAAGGCGGTCCGGAATTACCAAAAAGTGCGACAACTTCTACCTTGGAATCATGGACAAATTTAAGTCCTGAAGCAGCCGCTTTTTCAGGAACTGCGACTTATACGTTAGAATTTGAGAAACCAAATGCGACAACAGAACATTGGAATCTGAATCTGGGAGATGTCCGCGAAAGCGCAAAAGTCTGGCTGAATGATGAGTTTATTGGTACAACGTGGTCAGTTCCTTATCAATTAAACATTGGAAAACTAAAATCAGGAAAGAATATCTTAAAAATTCAGGTGACAAATCTTTCGGCAAACAGAATTCGGGACAAGGAATTAAAAGGCGAAGAATGGAAGATTTTTTATGAAATAAATATGGTCGATAAAGATTATAAAAAATTCGACGCCACAAAATGGAATCTTACTCCGTCAGGTTTATTGGGTCCTGTTACGCTCACGCCATTAAAACAACAAAACTAACTACCAACCAACGAATATTAAAAATGAAGAAATTGCTTTTATTTTTCGCTATCTGTCTTTCATATACTTACTCAAATGCACAACAAGCATTTGACAGGAAATTAGTGCTGAAACAAATGATTCTTGCTAATGATTATTTCATGCAAAAATGGCCCGAAACCGGCAAAACAATTATTACGAACAAAGAACGTCCCAGTAATATCTGGACACGTGGGGTTTATTATGAAGGGTTAATGGCTTTGCATGAAATTTTCCCTAAAGATGTTTATTATGATTATGCTTATTCGTGGTCAGAATTTCATAAATGGAGTTTCAATAGCAGCAACACGACCAGGAATGCTGATAATTATTGTGCTGCGCAAACTTATATTGACTTATACAATTTAGAGCCCGATCCTAAAAAATTAAAAAATACAAAAGCGAATATCAATATGCTTTTAAACACATCACAACTTGATGATTGGTCATGGATTGACGCGATACAAATGGGAATGCCTGTTTTTGCAAAGTTGGGTGTTTTAGAAAATGACAATCGCTATTTCGAGAAAATGTATCAAATGTATATGTATTCCAGAAATAATCATGGCGATCACGGACTTTTTAATCCTAAAGATGGTTTATGGTGGCGTGATGCGGATTTTGATCCGCCGTATAAGGAACCAAATGGCGAGGATTGTTATTGGAGCCGTGGCAATGGCTGGGTAATTGCTGCTCTGGCAAAAGTGTTGGCGATTATTCCTGAAAATGCGCCTCACAGAGCTCAATATATAAAAGATTTAAAAGCTATGGCGGCAGCTTTATTGCCCATTCAAAGAGCTGATGGTTTCTGGAATGTGAGTTTGCATGATCCAACCAATTTTGGCGAAAAAGAAACTTCAGGAACTGCTTTATTTATTTACGGAATGGCGTACGGAATCAACAGCGGAATTTTGAAAAAAGAAACGTATTTACCTGTAATTCAAAAAGCATGGAATGCGATAACCACAGAGAGTTTACATAACAATGGATTTTTAGGTTACATGCAATCAACAGGAAAAGAACCTAAAGATGGTCAGCCATTATTATATGATAAAATACCTGATTTTGAAGATTACGGATTAGGCTGCTTTTTACTGGCTGGTTCTGAAATTTATAAAATTAAATAAAAACTAATTTATTGCTGTAAAATAATAAAAGGTAACATACACGACCACAGTGTATGCTACCTTTTTTTTATAAGTATATTTCAACTTACATCATAGAAAATATAGCCTTATAAAAATTGTTATATTTAGCTGATATTTTTGAAGTTGGAAACCTTATTACCGGCGTTTCATTTACAAAACTGCATTTCCAATTAAAATATAACTTTAATTCCTTAATCATCTCTATTCTTGTTTGATTACAATCTAATAAATTTAAATTTTTAGTTTCTTCTAAAAAAAACAAACTATCGTATAATTGTTTATTAAATAAGCATACTAAAACATTTGCTCCTTTATTATCTAATGCTAAGAACTCCATTAATTCAAACTTATCATAAATAACAAATATAGAACGATCAAATTCTTGTGATTCATTTTCATTTTCATATAAAAAGGAGCGTTCATGAAAATCAAATTCTTCTTTGAAATTTCTTTTAAACATTTTTAAAAAAGATCCTTTATTATCCTGCACCAAAATTCTTTCTTTTACCATTTTTAAATTTCTTTACAAGTCTTTAGAAATTAGCTAATTATTGTAAAATCATCTTTACGGGACGATCTACATTCACCAAAAAATCCAATACTTTAATAAGATTACAAAGGTAAATGAGCTACAATCATATGATATAACACTAAAAGTCATATTATGATCAAATTAGGGTTTTTTATGGTCTATCAGACTTTAGTAATTTGAGTTACATTTCGTTCAACAAAAGCAATCAACTCATTAATTTTCCGCCTTTCGCTATATTTATTCGAAATTGAAATTATATATCCGTTTCTGTCTTTTACATAAAGAAAGAAAAAATCCTTAGTCAAAATTGCTTTTTCAATTTGCCCCCATTTGTGCACAACTTCACCTAAAGGCGAACGAACGTAAATACCCGAAGGGCTAAAATTAAATTTGTACCTTTTATTATACCTTTTATATGTAGCAAACCTTTTAGTGAATTTAAAAATAATTGCACTTAATGTATCCACAAACGAATATTGAAAAGCTAAAAATAAAATAACAAAAATGAGATTACGAAGTATCCACTTCATAAAATCAATATCATCATTTAAATCGAAAAAATCAAAAAATATAGCGTACAGTAAAAAGATTCCCGTAAAAACAGTTACTCTTTGCTTGTACAGACTTTTAAAATACATTTTATTCAACTTTTGTATTTCGCCTATATTTAATTCGAACTCTAAAAAAAAGCCGGAGGTATTCATTTGTTTTTGGATTGCATTATATAATTAAAAATTCCTATTGTGAAAAAACGGCAATAAAAATAAAGACAAAACTAGGGCAAATACAATTCGCGGACTTGCCTATCAGGATATCAAAGTATCAAAATAAGACTTTTAACACATTGCAAATAAAAATGAAATCTGCAAAAAATAAATATAATTTGAATAAAAACAAATTCTTACAAAAAATTATACTTTTTAATAGCTAAAATAAATATATAAAACTGCCATTAAAAGGTATTAATGTATTAAAATAAGACTAATAACAGGCTCGTATTTATCTTTATTTCAAATAGTTAAATAAATACATAAAAAATATTTTAATATTGAATATTTAATTACTTTTGACTTCAATTTAAATTAATTATAAATAATTTCCTACGCAAGATGAAATTTATTCCTACAGAAGAAAGACTAAGAGAAAGAGTTAAAGAATTAACTTGTCTTTATGAAATTTCACAGACAATATCACGTGCAGACTGCATTCATAGATCTGTCTTTAAAAAAATAATTTCAAGCACAAAAAAAGCATGGAAATATAACAAAGATGCAAAAGTAACAATACAAATTCCGGATTATATTTTAGCAACATTACAAGAAGACGAAGAAACAGTTTATCAATCCAGTACGATCTTTGTTTCTAATAACAAAGTTGGTTACATAAAAGTGCATTATCCTGAAGCTAAATATACTATACGTGATTTTTTACAAGAAGAACAAAAACTTCTGGATACTATAGCTTTAGAAATTGGCAACTATATAGAAAAGTTTCAAAATCTTGAAAAAAAGCAACTTTTAATGCGAACCTTAGAACGAATCGACAGATTATCAATTCTGGGTGAAATGACTGCAGGAATTGCACATGAACTCAATACTCCTTTACACAACATTTTAGGCTATGCTGAACTTATTAAAAGCAGTAATATAGATCCCGAAATAGATGATGATATTTCGACTGTGATCAACTCAGTCATTTATTCTCGTGAAATTGTAAAAAAAATCCTGAATTTTTCTTGTGAAATGCCTCAGCATTTAGAATTAAAAGAAATTAAACCAATTGTAACTTTTGCTTTATCATTTCTTAATCAGAATTTCCAGGGAAAAAGCATCAAAAGCCAGCTAATTTTTCAGGATGATACAATTACAGCCAAGGTTGATTCTGTACAATTGACACAATTACTGTTCAATTTAATTCTTAATGCAATACATGCGTCTCCGGAAAAAAGTACTATACAAACTATTATTGAATGTGATGATCAAAATTTATTTATCACAATTGCAGATCAGGGAAGCGGGATTCCCGATGCGATAAAGGAAAAAGTTTTTGAGCCGTTTTTTACCACAAAAACCGCAAATAACGGCTCTGGACTTGGACTAAGTGTGGTTCACGGAATCGTTAAAAATCATCAGGGAGAAATTACAATACTCGATAATAGTCCTTCCGGAACCAACTTTATAATACAAATACCTTTAAGCTAAAAAAGAAAATGAGGAAATCAAAGTTTCCTCATTTTTAAATGAATTATTAATAAAAGTGAATTCAAAAAAATACACGTTAATTAGTACTTTATAAAATAAACCATTTTTTTAAATAAAAAAACAAATTCTATTATTGGCTATAAGTTTTAAAAATTATTTTGAAAAAAGCTGGATTAGATTTAGGATTAATAAAATTATAATTAAACCATACAACATTAATCTGCTACCGTGCCAAATTGTATTATGATCATCTTTCATAAAATTTAATTTTTAATTTAATTTGTTGGTTAGGCAACAGTAGTATCCCACATTCAATTAATTGTCTAATTTCTATCCTACTATAAATTAAAACAAAATAAAGAGCTGCCTAATCCAACAAAAAATAAATACTTGAAAAAAAACTTTTTGATCTAAATAAGCTTTATAAAGCTCTCAGTACAAATTCAACTTCTTTAAATCAACAAGTCAAATATATTTTATAATCACAATCTATTTGTCCTTTAAAAGTTTTTTAAATAATACTTTAAGACATTTTTTAACTTAAAAATTCCCTATTATCTACAATTAAAACCTATTATTAGAAAAACAACTTAATAAACAAAGCCGATACAAAATTTTCTATATCGGCTTTATTTAGTATAAATTATAACGCTTTTTAGTGGTAATTATTAATTCTATCACAAATTATAATCCATTACTATTTGTAAAATATTTTTTTTTAATGCACTATTCTAAAACGTAATTGCAATATTTCCAAATTCCTAACCATAAAAAAAAGAGAGAACATAAGTTCTCTCTTTCTAAAATAATCATCAAAATATTTAAAATAGAATATTAAGAATATACAAAAACAATTCCCTACTAACAAAAGTTCTTAATATCTATTGCAAAAATAGACATCATAATAAAGGATTTTTACCCGCAAAAGATTTTTAAGTGATAGTTTAGGACATTTTTTTAAAGAAGTCTTATTACTTAATTCCCTTTTTAAGTTTTTCTACGGAAGGATCTTCTAATTCTTTAATTTGATTTACAACAATTTGGGCAATTTCCGTAGCACCTTTTAATGATAAATGCGTATCATCGTTCTTATCTTTATCATAATAAGCGTTTTCTCCTGCTTTAAAGTGTAAATGTAATTGTTTTGATTTTTCAGGTCCATACGATTGCTCTAATAGTTCGGTATAATATTCTAAATCAATAAAAGGAACTTTATATTCGTGAGCTGTTAATCTGGTTTCCAGCGGATAATCTCCATGAGTAGGAACAAGTACACCTTTTTCATTAAAATTACGTCTCGCAATAGAAGTCAGTAATATAGGAATTGCTCCTTTTTCGCGGCTTTCTTTCACAAACTTTATGAGATTGTACCTATAACTTGTATGCGGATTTGTATATCGCGTTGAATCTTCTATTTTTTCGTCATTATGTCCAAATTCGATAAAAACATAATCGCCTTTTTTTAATTTTTTACAAATCGAATCCCATCGTTTTTCATTGATGAAACTTTTAGTACTTCGTCCATTTACGGCTTTATTTTCGATAACAAAATTATCCTTGAAAAATGGCTGTAAAACCTGCGCCCAACCATGTTCAGGATTTTTATCCGGATCTTTTTTATTTGCCATTGTTGAATCGCCAATGGTATAAATAGTTGTTTTTTGAGCGAAACAAGTTGTACATATTAGGCAGATTATTAATAGATAATATTTCATTTTTTAGATTGTTAGATAATTCGACTTTAGAATTTTAGATTGTTAGATTTGCTTAGATTTAGAACATTATTGTGGTTGGTTTTGTGGTTAAATAGCACACAGATTTTCACTGTTTATTCTTTTATTCTTTTATTCTTTTATTCTTTTATTCTTTTATTCTTTTATTCTTTTATTCTTTTATTCTAGTTACTTGTGTGTCCTTCGACTTCGCTCAGGATGACAAAAATTGGTGGCAACTTTATGTTTTAATGGCGCACAGATCCTTCGACTTCGCTCAGGATGACAAGATTGTGGTTGGTTTGTCTTTTAAATGCTGCATTAACTTGAAACCTAAAACAACTTTAACCTTGTCTCTTTGAACCTTTGCTTCTCTGAACCTTCCTCAAAAAACTTAGCAACTCAGAACCTTAGTAACTTCAAAAAACCTATTTTGCGGCCGTAGGAACTGTTGCTTTTTCTCCTATAAAAACCTCGTTTAAAAGAACATTTTCAGCATTGGTACTTGAAATGGCATTTTTTGCCCATTTGATATCAATGTTATTTAAAGAAATATTCCTCACTTTTTTATCTGCAAATCCCTGAATTACAATTCCTGATGCTGTGGCTTTATTGCAGGTAATATTTGAAAAAGAAACATTGGATATATCCGACTGAAATCCTTTTCCTTCGCCGTGATAATTCGCCGTGATGTACAAACAATCTTCTACCTCATCGAGTGTTATATTCCGAACAAAAATATTCCTGATAAATCCGCCGCGATCGGCATTGGTTTTTAAATAAATGCCACGTTTTAAAAACCCAACAGTTTTGCAATTTTCAACATATACATTTTGAACTCCGGCTGACATTTCACTTCCTATAACAACGCCGTGAAGTCCTTTGAAATTGCAATTTCTTATTACAATATTTTCGCTTGGCGTTGCAGAATTTGCTCTTCCTTCATGATCTCTTCCTGCCTTGATTGCCACATTATCATCACCATTATCGAAGGTTACATTTTCGATTAAAACATCTTTAGCATATTCAGGATCAATACCATCGTTATTATAATTTAATGATTTATAGCTTATTCCACGAACGGTAATATTTTGTGATTTCAATAAGTGCAGACACCAAAAAGGTGAATTTTCGATACGCACATTTTCAACCAAAATATTCCTGCAATTGAAAAACTGTATCATTTGCGGACGTAAAAAATAACCGCTGCCTAATTTCCTGTCTTTCACCGGAACATTATTATGATTCATTTCACGGCTTAATTCTTTGCCTTTTCCTTCATTGGCTTTAAAACTTTTCCATGTCTTTCCTCCTTCTCCATCAATGGTTCCTTCGCCTGTTATTGCAATATTTGAACATTCATAAGCGTAAATTAACGGGCTGTAATTGTAAAGCATCGTTCCTTCCCAACTTGTTAAAACCATCGGCAAATAATCTTCGGGTTTATCACTAAATTTAATTTTTGCTCCTTTTTCAATTTTAAGATTTACGTTACTTACAAAATGGATTGGTCCATTGATTTTATAAATTCCTTTAGGCACAATTATAGTTCCGCCATTGTTCTTTTTGCAAAGCGCCATTGCTTTGTCAAACACCGCTTTATTGTTGGTAATTGAATCTCCATTTGCTCCTATTTTCAATACATTTATTTGATACGAAGGAAACACAGGAAGCTGAATTCTATTAATAATTGAATCCACTTTTGCTGTTGGAAATTCACTATTCTGAGCAAATGAAGTCCATGAAACTAATAGAAAAATGAAATATTTAAAATTCATAATGTATATTTTTAATGTTTTTTGCCCACTGGTTTTACGGGTTGAACTGGTTGTCGCTGGTTTATTTTTATACTTCAAAAAACCTGCTTAATCTGCTTAATCTGCGAAAGATTTTTAGCTCACAGGTTTGAATAAAAAAATCTGTGTAAATCCGTTTAATCCGCCAAATCTGCGGGCAATATAAAAAAACCGGTGTAAATCAGTTTAATCCGCCAAATCCGTGGGCAAATGATTTTATTTTGAATACCAATTCGCTATATCATCTTTTAGAATATTTTCTATTGTGTATTTTTCAGCTTCTTTCTTTGTAAGTTGCTTTGACCATGTAACTCTTTTTGTGGGTTGAAATCCTTCTCCCTTACAATTGTATTCTGCATAAAAAGCATTTTTTTCTGCTTCGGGTTTTGACCAGTTTTCCCAGCCTTCGGGTTTAATATGTTTTCCCATATCGCAATTGATGTAAACAGTTTTGGCATAAAGACGCCACGGCCTGCCCAAATAAACTGCAGTTACAGCTGGTTCTGCAGTTAGTTTACAGTTTTTAAAAACAAAGCCAAAAGTCGTATCCTGAGGAGTTGAAGCTGCCGTAATATAAGAGTTTTTTATGCTGTGAATCTCGCAGTTTTCAAACAAAGCAGTAGCACTTCCAAAAATAAAATCGGTTGTTCCTTCAATATAACAATCTTTAAAATATTGTTTTCCGTTTTTTCCTGACAAGTACAAAGTATCCTGATTTCCTAAGATATTACAGTTTGAAATCTGAGCGCGATTTGCCACTACAGATAATGCAATTGCCTGACCATTATCGCCCGAAGCATTTTTAATAGTTAAATTTGATGCCGAAAAATCATCGCCTTCAACTAAAACTGTATAGGTATAAAAAGTACTGTTTCTGCCTAAATTGATTTTGGAGAAGTTATTATCAAAAGTAATAATAGTTTTTTCTTTGCTTTCGCCGATTAAAGCCAAACGTGTGTTCCATTCCGGAATTCGGATTTTTTCATTGTAGATTCCGTTTTTCACTAAAACCGTAACTTTTTCATATGGAAATGACGGACTTGCATTTATGGCCTCCTGAATCTTGGTAAAGTCGCCGGAACCGTCTAAAGCAACAGTAATAAAGTTAGCTTTTTTTTTATCCGAAGCAGCTTCCGAAACTTTTACTCCGTTTTTCATCGCCCATTCAGGATATTTTTTTAGCACTTCTTTTGGCGCATCAGAATACCATGAATAACCATTTCGTCTTTCTGAACCAATTTCATCCAGTGATTTTTTCCTGATTCCGTCACGGTCACAAAAGAAAGGTTCGTTGTTATCGAATTCCATAAATCTTGCCCAGATTGGTGCTGCATTTTGAGTTGGAATCATTTTCTTGTCTATGATTTTTCCGGCGTCGTTTAAAACTCGTTTCTCTTCAAGATTGGTAATTTTTGTTTTTTCGAACCAAACCTCAGCACTTTTAACTGCTTTAATGACTTCAGCCGAAGGTTTTTCAATTGACATTAATAACAAAACAATTTTAGCCGATTCATATCCGCTTAACGATGCCAGTTCAAAAGCTCTTGCATTGGCTGGAGCCAAAGTAAATTCGTCGTGTTGCGCACACCAAGCTGTCAAAACTCCGTTTTGTTTGTACTGTGTTTTTAGGATACAATCAATTCCTTTATCAAAAGATTTCTTTGCTTTTTCTACAATTTCCTTTGATGGTTTTATGCTATAAAAATCAGTTTGTTCAGTGATTTGTTTTATGATGTTCAGAATATTTACCATCGAATCATCATTGTATGTAATGTGCGTGTAATATCCTTTTTTTAATGGATAAAATTGCGGCCATCCGCCATTATCATATTGTGCTTCTAACAAATAATTTAATCCTTTCAGGAAAGATTCTTTGTAACGGTCATCTTTAATCTGAGCATACATTTTAGACATAAAAAGCATTTCCTGACTTGTGGCTCCGTTATCTGTTGTAACTTCTTTTGTGGAGTTTTTTATGGCGATTAATTCCTTTTTTTGCTGAGGAGTTAATTCCTCTTGCATCTGGATATTTTTTGGCCATCCGCCAATGTCTCTTTGATATAACAAAACATTTTCGGCTATTTTTTTAGCTTCGTCTGTGCCAAACCAATTTGCATTGTTTTTACGAATAATATCCGGCCAGTTTTTATAGGTATTCTGGGCATTTACGCCAAAACAAATACTGAAGAAAACTAATAGTATGTACTTTTTAAATAGAATCATTTTGTATGTTTTTATTGTCGTTGCGCATGTTTTTTTTCGCACATAGAGACGTAGGCTTTGTAAATGTTAAAGTCGTTTTACTTAAAGTAAATCTCATATACTGTGTGTTTATTTTTCACGCAGATTTAGCAGATTTGGCAGATTTTTTTTAATCTTTATAAATGAAATCGTTTTTTTTATTTTTTTTATCGCCACGAATTTCACAAATTATCACGAATAGTTTTATGCCACAGATTAAACTGATTTCATGACTATTCTTTGCATAAAATTATCACGATAGAATTAGTATAAATTCGTGAAATTCGTGGCAAAAAAACCTAAAGCATTAATCATTTTAAACTTTGTCTCTTTGTCCCTCTGCTACTTTGTCCCTTTGCTACTTTGCACCTCTGTACCTTTTTTTACTTAGTAATTCTAAACCAATTTACGGCTACATTTCCCGAATCATTTGTTACTTTCCCGCTCAAGGCAAAAAGACCTACTTTTGCGCCAATCCATTTTCCTTCTTTCGAAACAAAATCAGATCCTATTGACTGGTATTTTTTATCATCTATACTATAAAAGAAACTGCAAATACCGCCTTTTTTCACTTTTACTCTAAGGTAAATTGTATTGTTTGCTATTTGAATTGGCGTTGTTTCTGACTCTGAAATTTTTTTATCAAAAGTTCCTGTTTTCTGGTTCAGATATAATTTTCCGTTATCGTTTTTAAAATTCAAATAACTATAATCCAATCCCATTATTATAAGTCCGGTTGATTCTCCGTTTAATCTTGTATTAAAAGTCATTTTAGTTGTTACTGTAAATTCTTCGGCAGGAAATTTTTGTAACAATAAATTTGGTGCATCAAATATTTTCTGATTGTCTTTTAAAGTCGTTTGACAAAACAAATTGAAATATCCTAAACTCGTTGGAAATCCCCAATTGATTTGAGAATTTGCCTGCCATTGCCATTGCAAACCTAATTTTGGTTCATTGAATTCATCTGATTCTGCCGGAGTTTCTATTGGATGTTTTTTGCCTACATTTGGCTTTTTGAATGTTGTAACAGGTTCGCCAATTCCGTTTTTATCGAAATCCTGTCCCATAACCGGCCAGTCTTTTTCCCATTTCATGGGCTGAAGATGTACGATTCTGCCGTAAGCACCTTTATCCTGAAAATGGATGAACCAATCTTCTCCGGTTTGAGTTTGCACCCAAGCTCCCTGATGCGGGCCGTTTATTGCCGTTTTACCTTGTTCGAGAACTTTTTTAGTTTCATATGGACCAAATACATTTTTAGATCTTAAAATCGTTTGCCATCCTGTGGCAACGCCGCCCGCAGGGGCAAAAATGTAATAGTAATTATTTCGCTTATAGAATTTAGGACCTTCAATTGTTCCTTCGCTTTCGTGTCCGTCAATTACCATTACTTCGTCATTATTGACAACAGTTCCTTCGGCATTCATGCTGCAAACTACTATAAGACTTTTTATTTGTGCGCGGCTTCCGGCAAAGGCGTGAACGAGGTAAACTTTCCCGTCATCATCCCATAACGGACTGGGATCTATCAGCCCAATTCCTGCTTTTACCAAAAGTGGTTCTGACCAAGGCCCTTCTGCTTTTTTGGCTTTTATCATGTAAATTCCAAAATCAGGATCAGGATAATAAATATAAAATTCATTGTTATGATAGGTAATACTTGGCGCCCAAACGCCATTGCCATGCTGTACTTTGTTAAAAGTCTCAAACGGAGGTTGTTTCGCCAATGCATAACCAATAATTTTCCAGTTTACCAAATCTTTAGAATGTAAAATAGGCAATCCAGGAATACAATTAAACGACGATGCTGTCATATAAAAATCATCTCCCACACGAACTGCATCAGGATCTGAATAATCGGCATGAATTATAGGATTTGTATAGGTTCCGTCTCCATTATCAGATACCCAAACCTGAGCAAAATTCTCTTGTATGGTGAATATTGATAATAGAAGAATAAGGGCTTTTAAATTTTTCATTTTTGGTAATAAATTACTTTTTGGTTAAACCCGACAGGTTTTTAAAACCTGTCGGGTTTGTCGATAAAACATATTATCTATTCAATTCTAAAGCAGCTAAAATAAAAGGTCCGGTTGCTTTAGGATCGTTGTCTTTTTTTCTTTCGTTTACGTAATATTCATATGTTCCATCGCGATAAGGAGTTCCGCCTAAACCTGCAACCTGACAGGCTTGTGTCAATGTAATTCCGCCATCAGCGTCAACTTTTGTGATTAGTTTTGTTGTTAAACCATCAAAAGCTTTATTGGCAAGTTTTTTATATTTTGCAGGTAAATATCCTTTGTTGGCTCCTTTTGCAAAAGCATACGCAAACATTGATGATCCTGATGCTTCAAGATAGTTTCCTTCTTTTGCGCCTTTGTCTGTAACCTGATACCATAACCCAGTTTTAGCGTCCTGAAATTTAGCCAAAGCAGTACAAGCATTGTTCAAATACTTTACTAATTCTTTTTGTTTTGGATGCTCTTTTGGCATATAATCCAATACATCAACAAGTGCCATAACGTACCATCCTAAAGCTCTTGACCAGAAATTTGGTGAATTCCCTGTTACTTTATTTGCCCACGGCATTTGTTTGCTTTCATCCCATGCATGGTACAATAATCCTGTTTTAGGATCTGTAGCATGTAATTGAATCACTTCGAATTGTTTTGCGATATCATCAAAACTTTTTCCATCTTCAAACGTCAGTGTATATTGTGCATAAAAAGGTTCTCCCATATACAAACCGTCCAACCACATTTGATTCGGATAAATTTGTTTGTGCCAGAATCCTCCGCTTTGCGTACGTGGCTGTTCTGAAAGTTGTTTGCGTACTAATTGCATTGCTTTCAGGTATTTTTCGTCTTTTGAAGTCGCATAAATATCAAAAAGCAAACGTCCCGGAACCACTAAATCTATATTGTATTTGTCGAATTCATACGTTTTAATCGTTCCGTCATTTTGTACAAATTCATCGACATAACCTCTTACATAAGCTTTGTATCTGGGATCCGGATTTTTTTTGTCCAATTCTTCAATAGAATGTAAAACCAAAGCGTGAACATAATCCCATTTTGGTTTTTTAGAATCGTCGATCATATAGGCTTCAGGATGACGTTTCATTAAGGTTAAAGCCATTTTATCAGACCATTTTAAATCCTTAGAAATTACTATTTCGTTCTTTGCCGGTTCTTGCGAAGTCACTTTGCAACTTGTAAAAACCATCAAACAAACTAAAGCAACCGATGCGAAATAACCTTGTCTTTTATTATTTTTCATTTTAAAATATATTTAAATTCAACTATTTATCTAATTCAATTGCGCTCAACAAAAACGCTGCTAAAGCCGGCGAACTATTGTCTTTTGCTTTACTATTAATATAATAATCATTTGTTGCATCACGAAATGGTTTTCCTCCAAGACCAACATTCGATGAAACATTTGAAATTATTATTTGCCCATTATCCTCTTTTTTCACAAACTCTTTTAAGTAAGAATCAAATGATTTTTGAGCCACTTTTTTATAACTGGAACTTATATATCCTTTATCTGCGGCTTTTGCCAAAGCATAAATAATCATTGCCGAAGACGACGATTCTAAATAATTCCCTTTTAAATCCGGTTTGTCTGCAACCTGATACCATAAACCCGATGCACTTTTATGTTCAACAACACTTTTTGCAATTTGATTTAAGTATCCTATAAGCGTTTTATATTTTGGATGTATTTTAGGATAATAATCCAATGTTTCTAACAAAGCCATCATGTACCAGCCATTTCCACGTCCCCAAATTGTTGGAGAAGTTCCCGTTTCCGGATTCGCCCATGCAATTTCCCTGCTTTCATCCCAAGCCTGATAAACCAATCCTGTTTTTTTATCAACAAGATGATTTTGAACCAATTCAAATTGTTTGGCAATATCATCCAACGCTTTTCCTTTTTCATATTTAACGGTGTATTCCGTATAAAAAGGTTCAGCCATATACAAGCCGTCAATCCACATTTGGCTGGGATAAATTTGCTTGTGCCAAAATCCTCCGCTTGCCGTTCTGGGCTGACTTTCAAGTTGGGTTCTCAGTTGCTGTATCACTTTTAAATACCGATTATCTTTCGTTTCATCGTATAAATTAAACAGCAATTTCCCCGGATTTGCACAATCAATATTGTATTCGTTTATATCGTATTTTTTGATATTTCCTTCAGCATCAATTAATTCATCAGCATATTCTTTAATGTAATTGAAATACTTTTTATCGTTTGTTTTTTGATATAATTTTTCAAAAGCAGATAATACCAATCCCATTTTATAATCCCACTTCGGTTTTTCGGTTCCGTCGATCTGATATGCTTTTGGGTATTTGTTCAAAATGGTAATCGCTGTTCTTTCTGACCATTTTAATTTATCAGGAAGTACGGTATTTTCATTTGTCTGCGCGATTGTTTTACTGCTAATAATTAGTAATAAAATGATTAAGTTGATATTTTTAAAAGCCTGTTTAGACATATATTTTATAATTGTATGTTGCTTTTTTGCCACAGATTAAATGATTTAAAAAGATTAATTATGGCACGTTTATTATATTTTTTCACGCAGATTTAGCAGATTTTTTTAATCTTTTTTAATCATTTAATCTGTGGCTATTTTTAAAAATTGAGCAAAATTTATGTTTCTATGTGTAAAAAATAATTTTTTCACGCAGATTTTGCAGATTTAGCAGATTTAGCAGATTTTTTTTAATCTTTTTAATCATTTAATCTGTGGCTATTTTTTAAAAATTGAGCGAAATCTATGCTCACACAAGTAGATTTTTAATTTTTAATTTGCTTTTAGCCTTTTAGATTTTTCCTTTTTTGTTCAAAACCTCCAGTTTTTCATCTAAATATTTTACAAATTCATCTTTTGTTTTAATACCATTTGGTTCTTGTTCCCAAGCGCCTAAAAAGTAAAAAGAAGTCGCTTTTGTTGTTGGTTTAAAAACTAAGAGATAATCTAAATCTGTGTCCGCAATATTTTCAATTGTTTTAACTTCATAAAAAATAGCCATTCCTAATTTGTCCGGAACAAGTGATTGTTCACCGTAAGTCGCTAAATAAGCCCATTTTTTATTTTTGCTTTCTTTTTTAAGCAATTCCGTATTTTTTTGCTTTACAATTCCGGTGCAAATTCCTTTAATTTCTTTAGATGCCTGAATCGTGTGTTGCGTATAAAGCTGATCTGGTTTTATCGTTAACTCAGATGTAAAATTGATTTTATCAGTTGCTGTTTTCCATCCGTAATAATTTACTTTTACGCCAGATTCATTGGTTTTATTTACTACAGTTGCAATTGTTGAATCAACTTCATGAAAGTGTAATTTTTCATTGTTTAAATAGCGGTCAATAGAACCAATTCCAATTCCTTTTCCAGCCTTTAGGATATCCGCTCCCCAATCGCTCATTTCGTGGTACGAATCAAAATTATCCTGTCCCACTAATGGCAAAATATTAGCCGTAGTTTTCTTTCCGAAAATATCAATTGCATTTCTCCAGTCCAGATACAAACGATAACCAATTCGGTTACTTTCCCAACCCGGACCTTCGTAACGAATATCAAAGGAATGATCTGTGTGTTCCGGAGCCAATTTTAGTCGGTCAACATTTTTAAAAACAGTTCCGCCTTTGTATTTACGGCCTTCCCATTTTCCATCTGTTTTTGCAGATATTTCGGCATATGTTTTAGCTGTTTTTATATCGTATTTCTGAGCATTAACTGCCGTAATACCAACTAAAAGTAAGGTTGCGAATGTGATTTTTGTTTTCATTTCAATGTAATTATTTAAATATTTTGTCTAAAAATTTTGTTGTGTAAAGTACTGTTTCATCAAACCAGGGTTGAAAAAACCAAAAGGAATGAGGCGAATCCTGAATTGTTTTTACCTCATTATAAATCTTATTCTGATTTAAAATCGCAATCATATCCTCTCTTCCCGCATGAAATCTGTCAAAACTGCTGTTTATAAACAGAGTTGGCGGTGTGTTTTTATTAGTATGGCTTAATGCCGATGCTTGTTTCCAGTTTTCAGGATTTTCGTCGTAAGAACCTCCAAGCCAAAACGATGCCATTTCTCCTTCACTTGATTCCGGATGTTTAAAAGCCAATATTCCGTCTACATCAATAATTGCCTGAACTTTTGAAGAGGATTTGCTTTTGTAATCTTTGTCTTCAAAAGCTGAATCTTCATTTGTTGTACCAATCAAAGCTGCCATTTGACCTCCTGAGGAGCATCCTAAAACCGCAATTTTGTCCGGATCAACATGAAACTTTTTCGCATTATCTTTTATGAACTTAATAGCGTTTTTTACATCATAAATTGCTTGGGGATATTTTGCTTCAAGCGATAATCTGTATTCAATTGCAAAACAAGAATATCCTTTTGAGGTGATTTCCTGCGCCAAAACCTGCATTTGATTTTTATTTCCAGATCTCCATCCACCACCGTGAATCATGATTACAGCCGGATTTCTTTTTTGCTTTTTATTAAAATAAGCATCTAAATGTAATGCTCTTTTTTCATCTTCATAATATATTACATTTTCAATCTGAGTATCATTTATTGCTTTATCAGCTTCGGCAATTTTTATAAAAGGATATTTCTTAATTAATTTTGCATAGGTACTTTTTACGGTATAGGACGTGTCAATATCGTAGTGCTTTTGCGCTATACTAATTTGAGAAACAAGTAATAAAACAAACAATATTCTTTTCATTTCCAGTGAACTAATTTTAGTTAAAGGAATCCGATTCAAAACCGAACTCCTTTTTAACTTCTTCAAAAAATAAAATCTCAAAAAACTTTCAAATTACTAATAACCAGGATTCTGAGGGAAATCTTTATTTTGGTTTAAATCCAATGCTGTTTGTGGAATTGGTCTTAAAATTTTAAGCTGACCGCCTACTCCAACAAAATTTGCTGCCTTAATTTTGTAATTATAAGCCGAAGCTCTCGCCACTAAGGTTCCTGTACGTTTTAAATCGAACCAGCGTTTGTATTCACCCACCAATTCTCTCGCTCTTTCATCTAAGATATAATCTATATTGAATTCAGGCGCAGTGGCATTTACAACTCCGGCTCTTCTTCTCACTTCGTTTAAGCGGTCTAAACCTGTTGCAGGATTTCCAGCTTTCAAATACGCTTCGGCAGCCACTAAATATGTTTCTCCAAGTCTTGCCACAATAATATCTCTGGTACTTACAGGACCTGTACTTGAAGGTGTAGTTACTTCAGGATCATCAAATTTCTTTACCGGAATAGTCTGATAATCAATATTTTTAGTCAATGTATATTCTGCAGAATATTCTCCCCAAGGATGATAAACAAATCCTGTTGCTAATTTTGCGGTTGCTAAATAAGCTGTTTTATCAGCTGCCGTAAACCATTTAGGGGCATAAAAATGTTTCACTTTCAAAGTTGTTTTATCGGCAACTCTAAAAAAGTCATAATAGTTTTCATAAACTTCATTCATAAAAGTACCGGTCCATCTTTTATCATCTTTAGTATATAATCCTAACGTATAACCTGTTGGAAGTAAATTATAGCTTCTTAATGGTGCTCCGCCTTTAGTTTCGCTTCCGCCTAAATAAGAACTGAAATAATAAAACTGATTGTTTCCTAATGTTGTAGGACTTGTACTTGTTGAGTTTTTATCATATTGAACAGAGAAAATAGTTTCAACATTCAAATCATTTGCAGGTTTAAATAAATCTGTAAAAGCAACATTTAAAGCTTGTCCTGCAATTGCTGCATCAGCATAAGCAGCTGCTTTTGCAAAATCATCAGCTTTACCAAAAGCTTCGTAACCTCTTGTTAAATATACTTTTGCCAATAAATCATTTACGGCTCTTTTGTTTACTTTTCCTGAAGCTGCATAAGCTCCTATTCCCACAGTTGCAAGCGCGCTGTCTAAGTCTGCTATAATATGCGTATACACTTCTTCGGCAGTATTTCTTTTGAATGATAAAACCGGAGTGGTAATATTTTCATCTACAATTGCAACTCCACCATAGGTTTGAACCAATAAAAAGTAGGCTTGTGCTCTGATAAATTTTGCTTCGCCAACAAGAACGCTCACATTTGGATTTTGCTCTGTAACGGTTGAATAATACACCGTTTTATTTACAGATTGTATTGCTAAATAACATGTATTGTACAATTGCTCTACTCCTGTTGAGGACGGAATCAATAATGTATATTGGCTTAAACCAGCCGGTTCTGCGGTTCTTCCTTCGGCATACATATCCGTTCCTGCTTCAAACAACCACGGATCGCCTCCATAAATTGCTTTTAGCCTTGCATAGTCTGAGTTTACCAACAACTGAAATCCTGATGCTGTTTTATAAGTGGCATCTGCAGGAACATTTGAAAGCGATTCTTCTTCGATATAATCACTGCATGAAGTGAAAGTAGTTACGATTATTCCTAAAATTAATATTATCTTTTTCATTTTGTATCTTATTAAAATTTAACACTTAAACCCAATTGCGTTGTAACAGATGCCGGACGGTTAACTCCAAAAGCTGAACCTGCCCATTCCGGATCATATCCATCGAAATTTGTAAAAACAAACGGATCTAAAACATTTACATAAATTCTAAAATTACTCATTTTCAGTTTTTTAAGTAAGTCTGGCTCAAATGTATATCCAAGAGATATATTTTTAATTTTTGTGTATGATGCGTCTCTGTAATATGCAAAACCAGATGACCAATACGCTCCTGCACCAGTCGCTACAGGACCTGGTCTTGGATTTTCGTTATTTGCATTAGCCGGAATACCTGTACCATTTGTAGGGATAAAATAGTCCATCGCTAATTTTTGACGCCCTCTGTCACTTACATCTGTAAAGTTTTGATGAAAGCTGCTCAAAACGGTTTGTCCCTGACTTGTGATTACAGAAAAACTAAAATCAAACTGACCGACATTTAATTTAGAATAAAAACTTCCTTGCCATTCCGGATTTGGATTACCAATTACCGTTCTGTCATCCTGATTAAATTTACCGTCACCGTTTAAATCTTTAGGTCTTGCCTGACCCGGAGCTTGTCCGTAAGAAGCTGCCTGAGCTGCTTCACTTTCCTGCCAGACACCATCGTAAACATAATTATAAGAGTTAAAAGCCGGATTAGGAAGCGGAGATCCAAGTATCAATGCGTTTCCGACATCACTTACTTTATCCTGATTGTAAATAGATTCTAATTTATTTACGTTTTTAGTGAACGTAAAAGTAGTTTCCCAGGTAACCATTTTTGATCTGATATTTTTAGTTGTCAATAAAATCTCAACACCTTTATTACTCACAGATCCTACATTAGAAAAAGTATTGTTATATCCTGATTCTAATGGTAATTTTTGTTTGTAGATCAAATCATCAGATAATCTGTCATAGACATCAACGCTACCGGTAATCCTGTTTTTTAAGAAACCAAAATCAAGACCAAAGTTAAATTCTCTGGTTTTTTCCCAAGTTAATTGCGGGTTTGCTAAATTTTCTGATTGCCATCCCGGAACCACATTTGAACCGTTTGCATAAAATGTTTGTTGGTTTAATAACGATTGCGATGTATATGGTAAAACATTATCATTTCCTGTATAACCAATACTTGCTCTTAATTTTAAGTCTGAAATTGTACTGTTTCCAGCCAAAAATGATTCTTTGCTAATTTTCCAACCCAATGCTAATGACGGGAAACTTTCCCATTTTACACCTTCGGCCAATACAGATGAACCATCCCATCTGGTAGACGCTGTCAATAAATATTTGTCTCTAAAAGCATAGTTTAAACGTACTGCATAAGAGTTCAGAGTATTTTTTGCATAAGATGATTTTACAACATAGCTCGATTGAACTCCTGAACCAATATTGTCCACGCCAGTATCAAAAGGTTGTGTATTTGAAGATAAAAATGAACTTTCGTCTTTATTAGAATAGATACTTTGCAGCAATAAAACACTAAAATCATGAACTTCATTAAAAGTATGTTTCAAATCAATTTGATTGTCCCATGTATAATTGAAGTTGTTTACATTTTCAAGAGATGAAGAGTTTTTGTTGTTCAAAAGTACACCTGCATTTGTTTGAGCTCCAAAAGATTTACCATTTTTAGCACTCAATATTCCTGCTGAAAAAGTGGTTTTGAAAGAAAGCCATTTTATAGGTTGATATTGAAAATAAATATTTCCAACAGTTTGCCATGTTTTTTCTGTTTGAGATGAATTCGCAATTTCTACTAACGGATTCACAGAACTCGTTTTGTTAATTGCCCATGAACCATCAGGATAAGTTAATTTTCCAGGTAAAAAAAACAACTCGCCTACTTTTTCGTTTCCTGCCGCATCAATTGCATAAGCAGACATCAACGGACTTAATCTGAAAGCTTCCTGCATTGCTAAATCACTCCCTAATTGTGAGTCAACATTTGCAATTGTTACATTTGCACCTGTAGAAAATTTATCATTTATTTTGTGATTTAATCCTAATTTAAAGGAGTATTTATCCATTGAATCATTATCAATCAAACCTCTGTCACCTTGCACTCCAAAACCCAAATTATAACTTAAGCCAGAATCAGAACGTCCTGAAATATTTACATAATTGTTTTCGGTCATTCCTGATTTTAATACCGCATCATACCAGTCAAAATTGTAACCGCTATTTGCTCTTGAAACTAACAAAGGACTTTGATTTCCTGCTAATGCCGCAAGTTGCGCCGGAGTTTGGGTTGCAGGCGTTGCGCTCATATAAGCCGTTTGGTGAAATTTCCACCATTCTTCACCATTCATCATTTGAGGTAATCTTGCAGCTGTTTTTGTACCATATGAAGAATCAAAAGTAACCGTGATTCCGGATTTTGCACTTAAACCGCTTTTTGTAGTCACGATAATAACTCCCGAAGCTCCTCTTGAACCATAAATAGCCGCAGAAGAAGCATCTTTCAATACATCCATTCTCGCAATATCCTGAGGATTCAAAAAGTCAATTCCGTCCGTTGGCACGCCATCAACAACATATAAAGGAGTTGATCCCGCAATTAGTGAGTTATTACCTCTAATGACAACATTAAATCCATCAGAAGCTCGTCCTGTACTTGAAGTAATCTGAACTCCCGGCGTACTTCCCTGAATCGCTTCTAATGCACTTGTTGTATTTCTTTCGGTAATAGTTGCAGCACTAATAGTACTTACAGAACCCGTTAAATCTGTTTTTTTCACAGATCCGTATCCCACAACAACAACCTCATTAAGTGAATTTGATTGCTCAGCAAGACTAACATTTACTTTAGATTTTCCTGCAATACTAACTTCCTGCGTCTGAAAACCTAAATAACTAACTATTAAGATTGCTTTATTATTTGTGACATTTAGTTTAAAACTTCCCTCAAAATCTGTAGAAGTTCCGTTTTTAGTTCCTTTTTCCTGAATATTTACACCCGGAAGTGATAATCCAGCGGCATCTGTGATTTTTCCTTCTATCGAAGTCGATTGAGCGTAAATCGCAGAGCTCAACAGAAAATTCAGGAAAAATAAAAATACAAGATTGTATTTTGTTTTTTTCGTTGATAATTGTTTAAAGTTCATAGTGTGGTTTTAAAGTTTGGTTAATTGATAGTTTTTATTTTTTAGTATTTTCTACTTTTTTTTCATTTACAATCGTATTTATAAAATTGATATTCTTTACATTTTTTAACAAAGAGACTTTGTCTACTTTATGTACTGTAACATTTTTAAGCGTAATATTTTCTACAGGAGATTGCTCATATCCTTCAGCCCAAACAGCATATTTTCCGCCGTTTTTTACCGTCACATTTTCAAGACTTATATTTCTTACAATTGGTATGAAATTTCCGGTTTGTGAGCCGTAGACGTTATAAAACATCGTTACAAGCAATACACATTCCTTCACGGTTCCTACTTCGAGATTGCGAACAAAAATATCTTCGATAACGCCGCCTCTTTTTGAATTTGTTTTGATTCTAATGGCACGATCAAGATTTGGACTATCCATGACACAATTCTCAACAAAAACATTATTTACTCCTGCCGAAATTTCACTGCCAATAACAACTCCGCCATGACCATCGATCATTTTACAATTTTGAACAATGATATTTTTACTTGGGATCGCTACTTTTCTACCATCGGCATCACGACCGGCTTTTATAGCAATACAATCATCGCCAGTATTAAAAGTGCAGTTTTTAATGAGTACATTTTGCGAATATTCAGGATCACAACCGTCATTATTAGGTCCGTGGCTGTTTACTGTAACACCGTCAATTATGATATTATTTGTTTTTATTGGATGCAAAATCCAAAATGGGGAATTTATAACCGTGATATCTTTTACCAAAACAGTATTACACTCAAAAAACTCAATGAAATTCGGGCGCAAATAACGTCCTTCACCAAAAACTCTTTCAGATACAGGAACATTTCTTTCTGCCATATCAACCAAAACTTCACGGTTTTTAGGATCATTTTGAGAAGGAATTCCTTTTTTCCAGCCGTAATCTTTTCCGCCTGACCAAATCCACCAGTTTGTACTATTGGCTTGACCATTTAAAATACCTTTTCCGGTTATGGCAACATTCGTTTTATTTTTAGCATATATAAGAGGAGAATAATTCATCAATTCAGTTCCTTCAAATGAAGTATGAACGATTGGATATTCTTTTGGATCAATGCTAAAAAGAATCTCTGCATTATCTTCTAAATGCAAATTCACGTTACTTTCTAAATGTATTGGACCTGTTAAATATTTCCCGTTAGGAACAAGAACTTTTCCACCGCCATTTTGAACACAGGCTTTTATTGCTTTTTCAAAAGCGATTGTATTCGAAGCTTTTCCATCGGCTACAGCACCAAAATCATTTATATTGAATGTTTTATCAGGAAATTGAGTTACAGGAATACTTTTTATGATTAATTCCATTTTTTTCCACGGATCAGAATCGGAAACTTTTGAAGTCTGTTTTGCACATGACAATACTAATACGGCAATTGCACCGCAAATTAAAACTGATTTGAACGCTATAACCTTATTTACAATCATTTGGGTAGTATTTATTGTTTCAGAATCAAAACAATCTAAATATGTAATCGATTACACGAAAATATAAAATAAGTTCCATTGCACCAAATTTATTTAGAAATAAATTATATATTTAATTTTTATTAGGAATAATAATTACACTTAATGTAAAAAAACACATAATTTATTATCATTGTAGAATCGAAAACGATGTAATTATAATTTATGGTAATCGATAACAATTTGTGTAACGTTATAAAAAAAAATGTATTTTTGTCTGTAACTAATTTGAAAAACCATATTAATGAGCGAAAAAATAACCATTTACGATATTGCTGAGAAATTGAATATCACCGCTGCGACGGTTTCACGGGCGTTAAACAACAATCCGAAGATAAAAGAAAGCACGCGCGAGTTGGTTATTAAAACGGCTGCTGCAATGAATTACAAGCAAAACAAACTTGCATTAGCACTTAAAAGTGGACGCAGTAATAATATAGGAGTTATTGTTCCTCGTATTGACAGCAACTTTTTCGCATCTGTAATTAGAGGAATCGAAGAAGAATTACATCCTCATGGTTATCAGGTAATTATTTGCCAGACGCATGAAAGCCCAAAAAGAGAAAACGAAAATTTATATACCTTAATAGACGCTCAGGTCGACGGAATTTTAATGTCGGTTACCGATGTAACTACCGAAAATGATGGCGCTTTTCGTAATGTATTAGAAAAGAATGTTCCACTAATATTTTTTGACCGAAGTAAACATATTGATGGTGTCAGCTCAGTAACCATCAATGACTTTAAAGGCGGATATCTTACTACAAAACACTTAATTAACGAAGGCTGCAGATGTATTGCGCATTTATCAGGAGATCAATCTCTTGAGATTTTCAAGAACAGGTTTTTAGGTTACAAACAGGCTTTACTGGATAACGGAATGACTTTTAAAGAAGAATATGTTATTCCTGTAAAAAGTAGTGTGGACGCAGGAAAAGAAGCTGTTGAGATCTTGTTACAATTAGAAACTCCGCCAGATGCTATATTTTCTTCGAGTGATTTCGCCGCTTTAGGTGCAATTCAGGAATTGAAAGAAAGAAATATCAGTATCCCAAAAGAGTTTTGTGTAGCGGGTTTCAGTAATGAACCATTTACTAAATTCATGGAATTATCGATTACGTCTGTAGATCAGTCTCCGCTTGAAATGGGAAAAATGGCTGCTCGTGTTTTCCTGGAACAAGTCGACAAAACCGAAACTATTAAAATAGAAAAAAAGGTGGTTCTTGCTCCTGAATTACACATTCGTAAATCATCGTCAAGAAGTGCTATTTAAATTTTACAATATATCTTAAACATATAAACGCACAGTAGTGCGTTTTTTTTTTACCATATAAGTGATATAAGTTCATTTTACTTTGTGCATATTTTATAATACAACTTTTTAAAATCTGCTATATCAAGAAGGTAATCACAAAATTTGTCATTTCCACGAAGGAGAAATCTCCGTGAGAAGCTCTACAAAGATTTGATTTTAGTTGCGGAGTTACTTGTGGAGATTTCACCTTCGTCGAAATGACATAAAATGAGAATAAAACCACATAAAATACAAATCAAAAAGTTTACCAGAGATGAAATACGAATAAAATAAATAAGGCACCTCTTGAAATTGAGCTGCCTTATATTACCAGTATATAAACTAAAATGAACTTATATAACTTATATGGTTTAAAACAAAAAAAGACGCACTGATGTGCGTCTTGTACATGTATATTATGTTAAAAATCTTAAAGCGAAACTCCTCTTTTCCAGGGAATAAAATCGTTTTGGTTTAAGATCGCTGCTTTGGTTTTGATTGTACCACTTGCAACTTCTATTATAAATTCTAACATTTCATCGGCCATTTCATCAATTGATTTTTCTCCGGTGATAATTCCACCAGTATCGATATCGATAATGTCTGACATTTTTTTAGCTAAATCTGTGTTGGATGAAATTTTTACAACAGGAGCAATCGGGTTTCCTGTTGGCGTTCCCAAACCTGTTGTAAACAATACCATATTTGCGCCCGAACCTACCATTGCTGTAGTACATTCAACGTCATTTCCTGGTGTGCAAAGTAATGTTAATCCCGGTGTTGAAATATACTCACCGTAATCAAAAACGCCTGTAATTGGAGACGTTCCTCCTTTTTTAGCTGCGCCTGCAGATTTCATTGCATCTGTAATCAAACCATCCTTAATATTTCCCGGTGACGGATTCATATCAAATCCTGAACCTGCATCAACAACCGTTTTTTCGTACCATTTCATCAATTCCAAGAAACGTTTTCCGCCTTCATCTTCTACACAACGGTTTACCAATTCCTGTTCAACTCCACATAATTCAGGAAATTCAGAAAGAATTGTAGTTCCGCCTAAAGCAGCAAGTAAATCTGACGTTACACCTAAAGTAGGGTTTGCAGAAATACCTGAAAATCCGTCGGAACCACCACATTCCAAACCAATTTTTAGTTTTGATAACGGTGCCGGTTCTCTCTTAATTTCATTCGCTTTTTTAATCGCTTCAAACGTATCTTTTACAACACTGCTAAGCATTGTTTCAATAGTTCCTATTTGTTGCTGATCGTAAATTAAAACAGGCTTTTTACTGTTTGGATTGATCGCATCCATTGCATCTTTAAAAATCTGAATCTGCAAGTTCTGGCATCCTAAACTCAATACAGTTGCTCCAGCCACGTTAGGATTGTTTACATAACCCGCCAATAACTTCGCCAGACTATGCGAATCCTGACGAATTCCGCCACAACCACCTTGGTGCGTGATGAATTTAACTTCGATATTATTAAATAAATTAGCATCGTTTGAAGCGGCTTCATTTCCTGTACCGCCAGTTTCGGTTTTAACCAAAGAACGAAGCAACAATTGATAATCGTTCTCTTTTGGTTTCATTAATTCCTTCTCAAAAATATCTTTTAAGATTTCAATATTTCTGTTTTCACAGAATACTAACGGAAAAAACAACCAGACATTTTCAGTTCCAACTTGTCCGTCTTCTCTATGATACCCTTGCCACGTTCTGTCTTTCCATTTGTCAATATTTGGCGCATTCCATCCAATAGTTTCCGTTTTACCGGTCACTTTATCACTTTCATGTTTTACGTTTAATGTAGAAAGCAATCCTCCTCTTTCGATTCTGGCACTCGCTTTTCCCACCAAAACACCATACATAATAATCCTGTCTCCTATATTTAAAGGAACCATTGCGATTTTATGTTTCATTTTCACATCAGTTTCAATAGTAACATCTTCGCCTTCAAAGTTAATCACTTCACCAGCCAAAAGATTTACCAAAGCTACTGCTACGTTATCAGTAGGATTAACTTTTATTAATTTTTTTTGCGTTGCCATAACTAAACGTTCTGAGTTGTTGTATTTAATTGTTTTTGAAAATTGGCGAAACCATTCTCAATTCCGTTTGCGTCAATTTCTTCTAATGCGATTGCAATTGCTTTTGTCAAGCCCGGAACAAGCGTTAAATCTTCATCCCAGAAACTTTTATTTTGCAAAGTAAGTCTCGCTATTTTTTCGTAATCATCAGATTTCCAAAGTCCATCGAAGAAAGATACAATATCTTCATTATCTTTAACCGGTAAACTTTCGTTTTTCCATGTTCCTTTGTAGAAACGAATTAAACTCGCTAATGAAAAAGTCAAATTAACAGGCAACTTTTTGTTAGCATTATAATATCCTAATAAACTAGGTAAAACTCTTACTTTGAATTTCGAGACAGAATTTAATGCAATATCAGCAAGTGCATGTTTGATAAATGGATTTTTAAATCGGTCCATTACCTCCTCAGAATAGGCGATAATTTCATTTTTGTCCATATCCAGAGTTTCACTAATTTCACTAATAACGCTATTGACAAATTTTCCGGTAAAATCTCCGTCAACAGTTTCCATTACTAATTTGTTACCATACAAAAGTGAAAAAGGAACCATTGCTGTGTGCGCACCGTTTAAAACACGAACTTTAATCATTTTAAAGGGACGTATATCATCAACGATTTTTACATTCAAATTTGTTTTATGAAAAGGCAATTTTGTTTTTAAAGCATCTCCACCTTCAATAGCCCAAAGGAAAAAAGGTTCAGCAGCAACAATTAAATTGTCCTGATAATCTAATTTATTATTGTATTCTTCAATTTCAGCTCTAGGATATCCAGGAACAATTCTGTCAACCAAAGTACTGTGATATGTACAAGCATCTGATACCCAAGTTTTAAATGCATCTTCTAACTTCCATGTATCGCAATATTGCAAAATATATTTTTTCAGCGTCTCTGAGTTATAATCAATCAATTCACAAGGAATGATTGTTACTCCTTTAGAAGCATCTCCATTAAAATGTTTAAATCTTTCATATAATAAAACAGTCAGCTTTGCAGGAAATGACACTGGTGGCTGCATATCCGGAGTATCACTTTCAAGGAATTCAATTCCGGCTTCAGTAGTATTAGAAACAATAAACTGAAGCTCTTCTTCTTTGGCTAAAGCCAAATAATTTGCAAATTCAGTATATGGATTTATAGTTTTTACAATATTAGTAATCAACTCAATATCTTGTATCTTTTCGCCTTTTTTAATTCCGTTCATAAACAAGGTATAAAGACCGTCCTGATCATTAATCAGGTTTACCATACCGTCTTTCAAAGGTTGAACTATTGCAATACCGGCATTAAAATCAACTTCTTTATTTAGTTTGTGAAAAGCGTAATCAACAAAAGCTCTTAAAAAATTACCTTCTCCAAACTGAACTACCTTAATTGGATATAACTTTTCTAATCCTGTATTTATTCTATTTAATTTTTTCATTTTAAAATTTCTTTAAAAGTGTTTCAAATAATCACATTAAAACCTTATTTTCTCTTTTTTGACTTTCTCAAACTGTAAAAGAAACATTACACTTGTGTGAGAAAAATAAATTTTGAAGTGAGGAATAACAAAATTTATTTTACCAAGCGTAATGCTCAATTACAATCTCTAAAATCTAAAAAAAACGCATTTAAATAAGGATTGGCATGATTATCCTTATTTATTTCTTATATTTTTAATGATATCCAGCACCTGACTTACCTTTGTTTTTAGTCCGTCGTAATCCTTATTGTCAAGTATATCTTTTGAAATTAATTGTGACCCTAAACCAACACAGGTTGCACCTGCGTTTAACCATGAAGACAAGCTTTCTACGGTTGGATAAACTCCTCCCGTTGGCATAATGTTCGTCCACGGGCAAGGTCCTTTTATCGCTTTTATAAATTCCGGTCCGTAAATATCCGCAGGGAATAATTTTACGATTTCACAACCTAATTCTTCTGCTCTGGCAATTTCAGTTAAAGTTCCGCAACCCGGCGACCATAATACTTTACGTCGGTTACAGGCAATTGCGATATCTTCTCTAAAAACCGGAGTTACAATAAAATTAGCACCTAAACTCATGTATAATGAAGCCGCAGCAGCATCTGTAATTGAACCAACGCCCAACATCATTCCCGGTAATTCAGCCAAAGCATATTTGTTTAATGCTCCAAAAACTTCATGGGCAAAATCGCCTCTGCTCGTAAACTCCATTAATCGGGAACCACCATCGTAACAGGCTTTTAATACCTTTTTACTAATTTCTAAATCTGAATGAAAAAACAACGGAATCATTCCGTTTTCCTTCATTGTTAAAGCGACTTCAATTCTTGAATATTTTGCCATTTTATATAAATTATCTTGATACTAATGCAGAACCATCACCATCAATCATATTTTCAACTTCTTTTAAAGTAACCAGATTATAATCGCCTGCAATTGTGTGTTTTAAACAACAAGCTGCAACTGCAAAATCTAAAGCTCTTTGGTTATTATTTTGATATTCCTGCAATCCGTAGATTAATCCGCCCATAAAAGCGTCGCCGCTTCCTACTCTGTCTACAACTGGAGTAACTTCTTTTACAGCTGCCTGATAAATCGCTTTTCCGTCAAATAAAATTCCGCCAATTCTTTGATGTGAAGCACTTACAGAATAACGTAAAGTTGTCGCCACAGTTTTTAAATTCGGAATCAAATCAAACAACTTTGTATATAAAGCAGGAAGTGATTTTTCGTCCTGATAATTAGGGTTTACTTTCGGAATCCCCAACATGAAATAAGCCGTATCAATATCTCCTAAAATAACATTACTGTACCTTAACATTTCAGGCATAACATCACTTGGAGTTTTGCCATATTGCCACAATTTTGATCTGTAATTTAAATCGCATGAAATCGTAATTCCCAGTTTATGAGCAACTTTAATAGCTTCTAAACAAGCTTCGGCAGCACTTTGTGAAATTGCCGGAGTAATTCCACTCCAATGAAACCAGTTCGCGCCTTCTAATACTTTCTCCCAGTTAATTAAGCCTTTTTGGATAGTTGCCATTGAACTGTGCGCACGATCATAAACTACATTACTGCCACGTGTTCCGGCTCCGGTTTCAAGAAAATAAATTCCTAAACGCTCTCCTCCATAAATGATATTTTTAGATTCGACGTTCATTTTTCGCATTTCTTTTAATGCCGAACCTCCAATTTCATTTTCGGGCAATCGTGTTACAAATTCTGCATTTACGCCATAATTTGCTAACGAAACGCAAACATTAAATTCACCACCTCCGTAAGAAGCGCCAAATTCTTTTGCCTGCGAAAAACGCAAATGTCTCTCTGTCGAAAGACGCAACATAATTTCTCCGAATGCAACTACTTTACTCATATTATATTATTGTTTTTACCAGTAAAATTTTTCTTTTTTACCAAAGATTTCAATTGATTAAATAAGCAAGTTAGTTTGTCATTCCGACGAAGGAGGAATCTTCGTTATGTGCTCACGTTGCGGAGATTCCTCCTTCGTCGGAATGACAAAATGCGCAAAATCAGTTCATTCTTATTTGATTTTTAATCGCTTATTTGGTAAAATATTTATCCTTAAAATTTGAAATATTCTTTTGCGTTGTTATATGAAATGTCTGAAACCAGTTTTCCTATCCATTCCATGTCGTTTGGAAGTTCACCGCGTTTAATTTCATCTCCTAAAAGGTTACATAAAATACGTCTGAAATATTCGTGTCTCGGGAAAGACAAAAAGCTTCTTGAATCCGTCAACATTCCCACGAAACAACTAATTAATCCCATGTTTGAAAGGGCATTTAATTGTTTGGTCATTCCGTCTTTTTGATCTAAAAACCACCAACCCGAACCAAACTGTACTTTTCCGCGAACGCTTCCGTCATTGAAATTTCCAATCATGGTTGCCATCACTTCATTGTCAGCAGGATTTAAGTTGTAAATAATCGTTTTAGTCAATTTATCTTTACTGTCCAAAGCATTTAAAAAGCTTGATAATTTTTGCGCCTGCGGATAATCTCCAATAGAATCCCAACCTGTATCAGGTCCTAAAATTCTGTGCATACGCGCATTATTATTTCTTAAAGCCCCTAAGTGAAATTGCTGAACCCAGCCAAATTGATGATAGGTTTCGGACAAGAACAATAATATCGCACTTTGAAATTTCAATCCTTCTTCAGGCGTAATAATTCTGTTTTCTCTTTTCTTTTTGAAGATTGCATTTACTTCACTTTCAGTAAATTCTTCAAAATAAATCTGATCTAAACCATGATCACTAAGTTTACAGCCATTTGAATTAAAAAATTCAATTCTGTTTTTTAATGCGCTGCATAAATCCGAATAAGTAGTAATTGCAATACCGGACACATCCCCTAATGTGTCCAGATATGCATTATATCCATCATTTGAAATCAGGATGGCTTTATCAGGTCTGAAAGCAGTACTCATTTTAGTTCCAATAGGATTTTTTGCCAATTTCTGGTGAAACTCTAAATTATCAATCGGATCTTCAGTAGTACAAACCAATTCAGCGTTTACTTTTTTAAGAAGGTTTTGTGTGCTGTACGCCTGAGAATTAATTTTCTCTGTAGTTTCCAGATAAATTTTCTCTGCTGATTTTTCATTCAGCAAATCATAAATATCAAAATAACGCGCTAATTCTAAATGCGTCCAGTGATACAAAGGATTACGCATTGTGTAAGGAACCGTTTTTGCCCAGTTGATAAATTTATCTTTGTCTGAACCGTTTCCTGTAACAAATTGCTCGTTGATTCCTAACGTACGCATTGCGCGCCATTTGTAGTGATCTCCATTAATCCAGACTTGTGTTATGTTGTCAAAAATTTTATCCTCGGCAATAAACTGAGGATTCAAATGATTGTGATAATCAATTATAGGCTGATTTTTTGAGTAATTATGGTATAACTCTTCAGCGAATTTATTTTCAAGTAAAAAGTTATCGTTTATGAATGTCTGATTTGCGCTCATGTCTTTTTAAATATAATTGGAGAATTAATCTTCGTTTGATGGTTTACCAATTGTAGCCAGGATTCCGCCATCGACATACAAAATATGACCGTTTACGAAATCACTTGCTTTTGAAGATAAAAATATTGCTGCTCCGGCAAGATCTCCCGGATCTCCCCATTTTGCAGCTGGAGTTCTACTGATAATAAAATCGTTAAACGGATGTCCGTCAACTCTGATAGGTTTTGTTTGTTCAGTCGCAAAATAACCAGGTCCAATTCCGTTGATTTGAACATTATATTTTGCCCATTCTGTAGCCATATTTTTAGTCAGCATTTTCAATCCGCCTTTTGCAGCAGCATAAGCGCCAACCGTATTACGACCTAATTCGCTCATCATCGAACAAATATTAATGATTTTTCCCTGTCTTCTTTCGATCATTCCTCTTGCAACGTGCTTAGAAACGATAAAAGGAGAAACCAAATCAATATCAATTACTTCTTTAAAATCAGCAACTTCCATTTCGATTAACGGGATTCTTTTAATGATTCCTGCATTGTTGATCAAAATCGCAATTGGTCCAACTTCACTTTCAATTTTTTTGACAGCTTCAATAACTTCTTTTTCATCGGTTACATTAAATTTATAACCTACAGCATTTATTCCTTCACTTTGAAGTTCTTTTACAGCATCGTCAATTTTTTGTTGAGAAGAATTTCCATTCACAACAATTGTCGCTCCGGCTTGTCCTAATCCTTTTGCCATTGCCATTCCAAGTCCGTGCGTACTTCCTGTGATAAGGGCAATTTTTCCTTTTATATCAAATAAATCTGTCATGATTATCTTAATTCAGTTATTTTACAAACATCCATATCTCCGTAATCTAAGTTTTCGCCCGCCATTCCCCAAATAAAAGTATAATTACTGGTTCCTGACCCTGAGTGAATTGACCACGGCGGAGAAATAACTGCCTGATGATTGTTCATCCAGATATGTCTTGTTTCCTGAGGTTGTCCCATAAAATGACAAACTGCCTGATTTTCCGGAATATCCAGGTAAAAATACACTTCCATTCTGCGATCGTGAACGTGTGCCGGCATTGTATTCCAGACACTTCCTGTTCTTAATTCCGTCATTCCCATTTGCAATTGGCAAGTAGTTACAACACTGCCAATAATCATTTGGTTAACTGTACGGTGATTTGCCGTTTCTACTGTACCCAATTCAAGTTTATTTGCTTCTGCCAGACTCACTTTTACCGTTGGATAAGTAGTATGTGCCGGAGCCGAATTGATATAATATTTAGCCGGATTATTACTGTCGTTACTTTTAAAGATTACTTCTTTGTTTCCGCTTCCGATGTACAAAGCATCTTTAAATCCTAATTCATACGATTTGCCTTCAACAAGCACAGAACCGCTTCCTCCAACATTTATAATTCCGATTTCTCTTCTTTCTAAAAAATAACTTGCCTTAAGCGGATCGATACTTTCTAAGATTAAATCTCCTTTTACAGGAACTGCAGAACCAGCAATGTATCTGTCATAATGAGAATACGTTAAAACGATTTCATCTTCCTGCATTAAGTCATCAATTAAGAATTCATTTCTTAATTCCTGAGTATCATATTTTTTAACTGCTTCCGGACTTGACGCGTATCTTGAACTATATTTTGTCATAATTTTTAATTTAATGTAATCGATTGCACAAAATTAGATTTTTATTTTAAAAAACACATTTTTTGAACTATTAAAATTTTGCAAATATTATAAACCTGTGATCGGGCTGTATTTTGGTACCAAAGTTTTCATCACGATCCAACCTGTTAAATAACAAACAGCACAAATAGAGAAAATGATAAAATATCCTGCTTCAATACCGTGAAAGCCCATAAAAGCCATATTAGTTTCCTTAGCATGATCAAATAATAATCCTGAGCCTTTGTTGATTATTGTTGAACCAACTCCTCCTGCTAAACCGCCAATTCCTGTAATGGTTGCAATTGCTTTTTTAGGAAACATATCCCCTACTGTAGTAAAAATATTAGCCGACCATGATTGGTGCGCTGCTCCTGCAATACCAATAATAATTACCGGAATCCAATAACTTATATATCCTAAAGGTTGCGCGATTAGAGCTAATAATGGAAAGAACGCAAAAATTAGCATCGCTCTCATTCTTCCTTCATAAGGATTCATTCCTTTTTTCTCAACAAAATAAGTTGGCAGCCAACCGCCTATAATTGAAAGTAATGTAATCATATAGAGTACAAACAATGGCAAAGCTGCTTGTGTAGAATCCATTCCGTAAACCGAACTTAAATATGCCGGAGTCCAGAATAAAAAGAACCACCAAACACCATCTGTCATGAATTTCCCAAAGGCAAAAGCCCAGGTTTGTTTGTATTTAAAGCACTCCATAAAAGATACTTTAGTTGTAGTTTCAGGTATATAACCAACAATCTTAGCATCGGCAATATCATCCTGACGAATATATTCTAATTCTTCGACACTAACTCTTTTATGTCTTTCCGGTTTATCATACATAAAAATCCAAAATCCCATCCAGACAAAACCTAAAGCTCCAATGATAATAAAAGCCATTTCCCAACCAAAAGATTTCGCAATGAACGGAATCGATATAGGAGCCGCTAATGCCCCAACAGTTGCACCTGCGTTAAATATACTGGTCGAAAATGCTCTGTCTTTTTTAGGAAAATATTCTGCTGTGGTTTTAATTGCCGCAGGAAAATTCCCTGCTTCACCAACTGCCAGAACAAAACGGGCAAAAATGAATAATGTAACACTTACATTAATTACTAATCCGGTATCTTGTACTAAATCAATAGCCTGTTTTGCACCTTCAAAACCTACAAACCAGTTTCCTGTAATAATTCCTGCCGTTGCAATACCACAAAATGCATGTAAACAAGCTCCAAAAGACCAAATCCCGATTGCCCAAAGAAAGCCTTTTTTAGTATCTAACCAATCCACAAATCTTCCTGCAAACAGCAATGAAACTGCATAAAATATAGAGAATAAAGCCGTAATATTTCCGTAATCGTTATTTGTCCAATGAAATTCTGGTGCAATAAAATCACTCCAGGTTAAAGAAAGTACTTGTCTGTCCAGGTAATTGATAGTTGTTGCAAAAAATAGTAACGCGCAAATACTCCAACGATAGCTTCCAGTAGTTTTTCTGGTTTGGCTGATAATAACTTCCTCTTTTTGACTCATGGTAATGGTTAATTATAAAATTGATATTTTTTGGGTAATTTAATTTGCTTCTCAAAGCCAACACAAAGACAGCAAAACCAACACATTAAATCTAACAAATCAAAATAATGTAATCGATTGCACAAATATAGTTTTAAATCTTTATATTCCAAATAAATTGTATAAAAAATTATTTTATGTCATTAAATAAACATATAGAATAAAAATACATATCCAAAATTACACATTAAACAATATATTTGTTAAAAGCTAACGTGCGAAATTTGTCCTTTTTAAGGGGTAAAATTGTACTAAAAACAACACTTTCGAATCATTTTTTGCGAAGTATCTTATTTGGAGAGAAAAAAACTTTTTTAACCTTTATAAAAGAGAAAAATCACAGGAAAATTTCTATTTTTGAAAGTCTGCCAAATAAATTAATATTCAACTAAATCACTTTTATAAATTGAAAAATTCAAAAATACATTACTGGAAAAAAGCTTTTATAATCATAACTTTATTTGCAGGAATTACCAATCAGGCACAAACCAAAAATGAAATAATCCCACTTTGGAAAAAAATACCGGACGAAATTAAAGCTCCGGATTATAAGGAAAATGAAAGTATTACTGATGGAAAAGTACAAAGTACGAGTTTAGTTACGATTCCTACTTTGAGCATTTTTTTACCAAAGGAAAGTAAACCCAATCAAGCCGCAGTTTTGATTTTTCCTGGCGGAGGATATCAGCATTTAGCAATTGATAAGGAAGGAACAAAAGTTGCGGAATGGTTCAACAGTTTAGGAATTGTGGGTATTGTTGTAAAATATCGTTTACCAAACGATAAAATAATGAAAAACAAAAACATTGGACCGTTGCAAGATGCTCAGGAAGCGATGCGTTATGTGAGACAAAATGCTGCAAAATATAATATCGATCCCAATAAAATTGGAATCATGGGATTTTCTGCCGGAGGACATTTGGCTTCGACTTTAGCGACTCATTACGACGAGAAAACATATGAAACAACTTCTAAAATAAGTGCGAGACCAGATTTTGCACTTTTGATTTATCCTGTAATTTCCATGCAAAATGACATTACACATAAAGGATCTCAAGAAAGTTTATTAGGTAAAAATGCATCGCAAGATTTAATTGATTCGTTTTCAAACGAGAAAAGAATTACACCACAAACTCCGCCAACATTTTTAGTTCATGCCACAGATGATACTGTTGTATTGCCGGAAAATAGCATTAATTACTATTTAGCATTGAAGAAAAATGCAGTTAAGGCCGAGTTACATATTTACGAAAAAGGCGGACACGGTTTTGGTTTAGGCGTACAAGACACGAGTAAATTCTGGACAAGAGATTGCCAGGAATGGCTGAAAGTAAACGGTTATTGTAATTAAAATTAAGTTTTATGTAATTATTTTTAACACATAAAAACATAGTATTCATAGTTTGAAAGGCGTTTCACTTGCATAAAAACACAAAGCTATATGTGGGAAACCAATTTCTATGTGTTTAAAAATATTCATTAAATAAAAAAGGGTTTTTAGAATCAGTCAAATAACCGAATCTAAAAACCCTAAAAAAATGAGACTTATTGTATGTCTTGCAAACTTTCTACAAATTATCCACAAAGTGAATATGTCAAATTTTCATTCTAAAAAAAATTGTTTCTCCAAAAACAGTAATTTAAATAGAAATCAAAAAATGATGATTAAAAGGTAAATACCATCATCTATATCGATTTCTACAACACAAAACTACACCCTACTTTAGAGAAAACATTACGGCTTTCCTCATTGCAACAAGATTTTTTCAATTATTAACAATCGTTCTGCTTTAATTTATTGTATTTAATCAACTTAGGTGTTTTTTAAAAATGTAACTAAATTGTTAAGTTTTTTAGTTGCTAAGTTTTTTCTTAAAATAAATGTAGATACCAGAACCTTATTCGCTTAAAAATGAAACTTCTTGTCCTAGATTAAGCAACCACACTGAATTAACAGTATTACATTTGTCAAACAAATTACATGTTCTACTAAAACTAAAAATCTGAAATCTAAAATCTAAAAAAACTTAGTTACTCAGCAACTTAGAAACTTAGCAACCTTCTTTCTTATTCTAGATTAGGTTGAAAACAAGGATTTAAAAAATACATTTGTAAAACAAATTACAAGTTGTAAAAAACTGAAAATTGAATTTAAAAGAAAAAAAACTTAGTTACTCAGCAACTTAGAAACTTAGCAACTTTCTTTCTTATTCTAGATTAAGTTCAAGCTAATAATTAACTAATACCTTTGTAAAACAAATTACAAGTTCTATCTGAAATCTAAAAAAACTTAGCAACTCAGAAACTTAGCAACTCAGAACCTTAGAACCTAGAACCTTAAAAAAATGAAAACATTTGAATTCTTAATACTCGGAAAAAACGAAGCTATCTTAACTATTTTATTAAGAGTGGTTAACGCTTACGAAAACTGGAACGCAGTTGGTTTCAACGATGAAAATGAAGCTCAGGAATATTTTCAAAATCACAAAATCGACATTGTTCTCTTGAGTTCCGGAATCGAAGATCATGTCGAAAAAGAGTTTACATCTTTCTGTTTAAAAAACCAACCCGACGTCGAAGTCATTGAACATTTTGGTGGAGGAAGCGGATTACTAAAATCAGAAATAGAACACAGATTACATCTAAAAGGAAAAATTTAGGCCAAAATTCTCCCTTTTTAAAATCCAGTTAAGTCTTAAAAAACATCTGATTTCACGAATATCCAATGATAAATTGACGATATATCGTTAAAACCCTTATTGCCTTTTCCGAAAAACCTTTTAAAATAAAACACCAAATTTTGGATTATACTGTAATTCATAAAGTACCTTTTATTCAAAATATCGATTTGTATTATTTAGGTTAGGGAAAAAGAAAGCTGCTTTTGATGATGCAATTGGCGAAGAATCAAGGCAATCTTTTGGAACCAGAATCTGGAAAAGCTGGAGGCAATTCAAAACTAAACTTTACGATTTAAATTTTAAATTTGCATAAAACCAAATCTAAAATGGAAAAGAAATATTCAGTTGTCATTCATCCTTCACAAGAAATAATTGATTCGATCAAAACAATGAAAGAAGATTTGGCTTTAAAAATTGGTTGGTTTAACAGCAAAAATTCAGTCGCACATATTACCATTTGTGAATTCAAAATTGATGAATCCCAAATCGATAAATTCAAACAAAAGATATCTAAAATTGCTGATACGTTTACACCATTTAATGTACATCTAAATCATTTTGGTTCTTATGATAGCGGCGCTTTTTTTATTGGTCCTGATGAAGATTCTAAAGCGAATCTGAAACCAATTATGAAAAAAACTCAGGATGCGCTGCAACTTTCGAACTTAACAAAAAGCAGTGATCCTCATATTTCTATTGGTCGTAAATTATCGCCTGAAAATATTGCGATTGCTAATAGTTTATTTACCACAATAGACATGCATTTTTTATGCGACACTATTATATTACGAGAATTAGATCCAATTAAAAAACAGTTTTTTGTAATTGATACTTTTCAATTTGGGAGTAATCCCCAACCGGAATTAATTCAGGGAAGTTTGTTCTAGTTTCTAACCGCAAAGTTTTTACGCAAAGTTCGCAGTTTTCATCATCAATATTACCACAATCTTGTCATCCTGACGGAGGAAGGATCACACACGTAACTCGACAAAGATTGACGATTATCTTTACGGAATTAATAATGTGATCCTTCCTCCGTCAGGATGACAAACAATGAGAATAATTCCTTGCGAACTCAACAAAAAAACCTTGCGCTACTTGCGGTTCAATAAACACAAACCAGAGCAATCTGAAAACTAAAAAAACTTTTTATTATTTTTCGTATATTTGAATTTTACAAATCACACATATGAAATCACTAGATTCATTTTATCAGGATATTAGCGAAGGTACTTCTATAGAACCAAGTTCATTATTACCCAACGACATCAAAAAAGAGATTGGTCATTTTAATGTTTTTGACATCAAGGAACTTCTTGAGAGATTAAAAGAAAAGCCCGGTATGCCTTATGATAGACGTGCTTATTACAAAATAAGTTTGATAAGAGGTAAAAACAAAGCCGAATACGCCGATAAAATAATCGAAATCGAAAAACAGGGACTTTTATTTGCTACTCCAAAAATTCCATACAATTATTTACCGCAGGACACCAACCAATCCGGGCAATTTTGTGTTTTTACAAGCGAGTTTTTATCAAAAAATAAAAGCGGAATTGACTTGGACGAACTTCCTATTTTTGCTTCAGACGGATATCCTATTTTCCAGCTTACTGATGAAGAAGTTGCTGAAGTAGAATTGATTTTCAACAAAATACAAAAAGAAATCAATTCTGATTACATCTACAAATATGATTTAATCAGAAATTATGTCGCAGAGTTAATTCACTTTGGACAAAAATTACAACCTATAACTGCTTTATATTCAAAGCATAATTCGGCTGCGAGAGTTTCATCATTATTCGCCGAATTACTGGAAAGACAATTTCCAATTGAATCACCAAATCAGCGATTAGAACTTAGAACAGCAAAGGATTTTGCAGAACGATTATCCGTTCACGTGAATCATTTAAATAAAGTTTTAAAAGAAAACACAGGAAAAACAACAACCGAATTAATCACAACCAGATTAACGAACGAAGCCAAAATCCTTTTAAAACAAACGGATTGGAATATCTCTGAGATTGCATTTTCATTAGGTTTCGAGGAATTAGCGCATTTTTCTAACTTCTTTAAAAAACAAACCACTTATACGCCTTTAGCATTTAGAATGTAGATTTTAGATTTAGATTTTAGATTTTAGGTTTTAGATTTTAGGTTTTAGGTTTTAGGTTTTGAAAACTGGGATTTAGATTATTATAGATTCGTTCTTAAAAAAATCTGCAAAAATCCGTGTCTTCGCAAAGCGAATCCGCGTTGTCCGCGTTCAATTACACGCCTGCAAACTTTAGCCGATTCTTCAACTTTGCTCAGGAAGACATAAATGATAATTGGAATTTGGAATTTAAAAAATTGGAATTTTCACAACTCTTGATTTGAATTTCGCAAATATCGATTTGATATTTACAATTCCCCAACCCTACTTTGCTCCTACCTTTGTCTTATCAATTTAAAAGATCGAAAAAGATGAACTTATCAAACAACAAAATTCTAATAACAGGTGGCGCAAGCGGTATTGGACTTGGCTTAACCGAAAGATTTATTCAGGAAAACAATACCGTAATTATCTGCGGAAGACGTGAATCTGTTTTAAATGAAGTAAAAGCAAAATTTCCAACCGTAATTACTAAAGTTTGCGATTTAGCAATTGAAGCTGAACGCACAGCACTTTATGAATGGATTGCAGAAAATCACAGCGATTTGAATGTTTTAGTAAATAATGCAGGAATTCAAAAATGGGTTTCACCCACAGATGCTGACTTTTTTGAAAGTGCAAAAACTGAACTTGCTACTAATATCGAAGCTCCTTTACATTTAACTTCGCTTTTTATTCAGTTGAAATCATTGACAACAATTATGAATGTAACTTCTGGATTGGCGCTTTCTCCTTTTGCAAAAGTTCCGGTTTATTCCGCTACAAAAGCATTCTTTCGTTCGTTTACAATTTCGCTTCGTCATATCTTGAAGTCAAAAAACATTGAAGTAATTGAAATTATTCCGCCGGCATTAAATACAGATCTTGGTGGTGTTGGTTTGCATGATATACATCCAAGTGTAAGTGATTTTATCGTATCTATTTTTGAACAATTGAAAGATGGAAAAGATGAGCTTACTTTTGGAACCAGCGCAACGAGAATAAATGCAAGTGTTCCGGAATTAAAAGCATCATTTAATGCTCTACATTCTAATATTTAATTAAAAATTGAGAATTAAACACATAGAGACATAGCTTTAGGAACTTAAAAAAGACATTTCATTTATTTAAATACACATTGCTATGTGCCAGAAATATGTTTCTTTTTGTATTCTTTTTAAAACTACAAAATCTATGTTACTATGTGTTTAATTTTTCTCGCAGATTTAGCAGATCAAGCAGATTTTATAATCTATTTAATCAATTAATTTGCGGCATAGATTTTTAATTCTCAATTTTTAATTTAATAATAAACAAACATAAAATGGCAGTAAATACAAAAATTGCTCTTGTTACTGGCGGTAGCAGAGGTTTAGGAAAAAATATGGCAATTGCAATTGCAAAAAAAGGAATCGATGTTATCATTACTTACAACAGCAAAAAAGACGAAGCTGATTCAGTTGTAAAAGAAATCGAAAGCTTAGGACAAAAAGCCGCATCGCTTCAGTTAAATGTTGCAGATTCTAGTACATTTGATGGTTTTTTTAGCAATGTTTCTGAAGTTTTAAAAAGTAATTTTCAAACAGATAAATTTGACTTTTTAGTAAACAATGCAGGAATCGGAATTCATAATTCATTCATCGGAACAACCGAAGCTGAATTTGATCAATTGACTAATATTCAATTTAAAGGTCCATTTTTCTTAACTCAAAAAGCTTTGAATTTTTTAAATGATCGCGGTGGAATTGTGAATATTTCAACTGGTTTAGCCCGTTTTTCATTTCCTGGGTATGCAGCTTATGCAGCTATGAAAGGTGCAATTGAAACTTTGACTAAATATCAGGCAAAAGAATTAGGAACAAGAAAAATCAGAGTGAATGTTGTTGCTCCGGGCGCTATAGAAACTGATTTTGGCGGTGGCGTGGTTCGTGATAATGAACAAATGAACCAACAAATTGCCTCAGTTACAGCTTTAGGAAGAGTTGGTTTACCCGATGATATTGGCGGAGTTGTTGCTTTTTTATGTACCGAAGAAGCACGTTGGGTAAATGCACAACGTATCGAAGTTTCCGGCGGAATGATGCTGTAATTAATTGTGAATTATTAATTGTTGATTGTTAATTGTTGATTGTTAATTTAATCGTAGAGTTAAACCCGACAGGTTTTAAAAACATAAGTGTTCGGAAGAGTTAAATTGATTTACATATATTAGTATTAAAGTCTAATTGTATGGAAAAGAAAGTCACAGTAGGTTCTTTATTAAAA
>NZ_JAYSPC010000135.1:0-11129 GCF_043722275.1 Flavobacterium sp.
TAAGTGTTTGCCCACTTGTTGCCGAAACTGTAATTGTTCCTGATCCTGTAGCAACAGTTCCGGTTCCAATAGTAGCAATAGAATATGATACTGTCGCTGTAGGAGTTCCTGTAAGTGTGATTGTTTTTGCTGTTGTATTTTTTACAAAGCTAATTCCTGATGCAGGTAATCCAGTTACTACGGCGTCAGTTGCGCTTCCTCCCCAAGTAAAAACAATTGAACTTATTGCTGTTCCGCTGGCAACAGTTTGGTTATTATTTGTAGTAGAAGTTAAAGTCTGTGGGTTTGCTGGAGGAGTTCCTTCACCTTGCACAGCAACTAATGAACCTGTATAATTAGTAAGTGCAGATTTTAAAGCTGTTATTACAAGTGATGATTTATCATCGATATTATTGTCGAATGTCCATTTTAAATCTCCTCCGGAAACACGTCCTGCATATTGAATTACTTTGGTTTTTGCGTTTGCAGGCTGATCCGTCACTAAGTTTTTTACATATAAAGATACATTTGTATCAAAGTTATTATAGGTATTTGCTCCGGACTTTGACTTTACATTACTGCTAACAATTTCACCTCTTGAAGTTGCCACATAAGCATCAAAATCTGTAGTAGAACTAATTTTTCCTGAGATATTATATAGAGGATTTGTGTCGCCGTATGCTACAAAACGCATATTGTTTGTGGCAATATCTGCATCAAAAGTATTATTGAAAGCTTTAATCGATCCGCCGGCTTCACCTGAAAAAGTTCCCATAGTTCCGGCATTATTTACCTGATTGGCTTCGTCCCAAATATCCGAACCTTGCAAGGATGTCAGCATTGGATGTTTGCTATTACGGAAATAATTTCCTTCAACAAATAAAGAAGAACCTAATGTAGATCCTGAACCATATTTTGAAACACCGTCAAAATAATTATTGTAAATATGTGCCGAATAATAACGAACACGTGGATGACGAGAATCTGAATGGTCGAACCAGTTGTGATGATATGTGATGTACAAACCTGTTGTCGTTCCTTCGCTTAGGCCTAAAAGACTTGCTTTTCCGCTGTCCCAAAAGTGATTGTAAGCTAATGTAATATAGGTTGATGTTTTATTGTCTAAAGCGCCATCACCTTTAATTTGATCAGCGTCGCTACCAGCATTTCCGTAGAATAAATCGCAATTGTGAACCCAAATATGGTCATTGTCCTGCTGCATTCCAATATTATCGCCGGCAGTACTATTGCAGTTCATAACGCCAATATTACTCACTTCAATATTTGAAGCTGCTTTAAGACGAACTCCCCAACCATTGGCAACAGCGTCATTTCCTACACCTTCCAGAGTTACATAACTTGATGCATTATTTGCATTTTCGATTACGACATCTCCACCTTCCATTACGGTCATATCTGTAATATTTCCAATTAAACGAATAATAAACGGACGGGTATCTTTTCCTTTTTTAATGGCGTATAAAATATTTTGCAAACCAACACACGGATTTGTGCTCGCTCCGGTAATATCCATTGATATGGTGTTTTTTGTGTTTTGAGTAATGTATAGAATTACAGCACCAGTTTTTGGAGTTCCATCGGCATTGTAACCACCTGGAATACGACCTCCGTCAAAAGCAAAACCATTTCGATCTTGTGCTAATACGGTTAAATTACTTGTGACAGATCCTGTTCCTTCTGTCCCTGAAATAACAGGTTTTACTTTGATAGTATATGTTCCTGATTTAAGTCCTTGAATATCAGCTCTGTAGTAAGAACCGTAACTTCTGATAAGTTGATCGTCTATTTTTTTGTCAACAAATCCATTTCCGCTATAATAAACATTGTAGGATTGTGCATTGTTAACGGGTTGCCATTTTACAAATGCAGATTCTAACCAGCCTGAGGCTTCGTTAATTGTTACTTGCTGCGCCCATATTTGCGAGCACGCAAATAAAAAGACTAAAATAAGTAGGTTTTTTTTCATAATTGTGGTTTTTTTAGTTAATAAAGTTTTTTGTGGTTTTTTATTTATCAGAATCACTTTGTAAATTGTAATCGATTGCACAAAAATATATTTAAATTTTTAATTATGTAAAAAATATCATATAAATATATTTAAACAATAAAAATTTAGCATTTAAATATTTATTATGTAATAAATTACACTAAATGCAACTTATTACATAATACTATAAAGCCGTGTTAAGCCTTATTTTTATTCTATTTAATAATTAGTTTCATATTTAACATATGAGAAAAACACGCTAAATTTTTAATTTAAAATAGTTTAAATCAAAAAACAATAAAATCAGAAAAATCTTATGTATGATATTTTGCATTTAATGTTTTGATCTTCGGAATTTACTTTTCGCTTACAAAATGTTATCATTTTTTAAAGCTTTTAGACCGATTTATTTTTATCTGTGAGCTTTTTATAAAGTCTTTTTCTAATTTTCAAGATTCGAAAACATTTAATATTTGAAGAAGATTTTGGCTTTAAAAATAAAAGTAAGCTTCAATCCGGAAGCTTACTTTATTTATTTTTCTTTTATTACAAAAAAGTAATACGATGGTTTTATGATTTATTTGAAATAAAAAGACTCGTTTTTTTTTTAATCGTAAATTAGTGCACTAGAAATTTTTAAAGAAGTCAATTTCAGGAGAAGGAATTATAGAAGTCAGCATTTCTTTTTTAAGAAAAAAGTTGAATTATAAAGCATAAAAAAAGCCTTTTTGAATTTCAAAAAGGCTTTGGTAATATTGTTTTGAAGAAATTAATTCTTGCTTGATAGTTTTGACAGCAATCTTAAGAATTCAACGTACAACCAAACTAATGTAATCATTAATCCCATTGCGCCGTACCATTCCATAAATTTTGGCATTCTTTCCTGAACTCCTTTTTCGATTTGATCGAAATCTAAAAATAAGTTTAAAGCTGCGATGATAATTACAAATACACTAATTCCTATACTCATCATTCCATTTCCATAATGTACAGGAGTGAAATTAAAGATTAAAGAAGCAACCCATGAAATTAAATAATAGGTTGCAATTGCTAATGTAGCTGCAATAACTACAGATTTGAATTGCTCTGTAACTTTTACAATTTTAAATTTATATAATCCCAGGCAAACTAAAAAAGTTACTAATGTTGCGCTAACAGCATTAACAACAATTCCCGGATACATAGCTTCAAAAATTGCAGAAATTCCTCCAATAAATAATCCTTCAAATAAGGCATAACCCGGAGCTAAATATGGAGAAAGTTGTGGTTTGAATGCTGAAATTATAACTAAAATTAGTCCAACGATAGCACCACCAATTGTAGGTAACATTGCATTCATTCCGTTAAATGCCATCCACCATGTTAACATTGCAGATCCGCATAATATTAAAAACAAAATAGCTGTTTTATTAATTGTACCTGACAAAGTCATTTCCTGATTGTAATCAATAATTTGGGCTTGGTGTACTTCTTCAGCTTTTGAAACAGCATTTGATGAAAAACGTTTGTTGCTTAAAAATGGATTTTTAGAATTGAAGCTCATAATAATATTGGTTTTAAAAACTCATCAAATATAATCGATATTTTTTGATGTGCCAGTAACACTATAGAATTTTTAACAATTACGACCAATAAAAAAGCCATCAATAACAATTGACGGCTTCTATAAAATTATGAATTTGTTTTTAATTTAAAAGATCTAAAACTAGTGATGGAAATAAACCTAAAACAATATTTAAAGTAATTGAAATTACAGCAACTGCATAAATAAGAAAAGGTTTCCCTGTACGTTCCTGATTTGGTTCTTTAGAATACATTGCTAATATTAATTTGAAATAATATCCAACACTAATAATCGAGTTTATCACAGCAACAATTACTAAAGCAATATATCCGGCTTGTATTGTTTGGTTGAACAAAAATAGTTTCGCGAAAAATCCGGAGAAAATTGGAATCCCTGCCATTGAAAGCAATGATGCTGTTAGGATCGCCGCTAACAAAGGATTTGTTTTTCCTAAGCCGTGAAAATTAGTAATATCTTCATTGTCTTGGTTTTTACATACATATAGTATAACACTAAAAGCAGCTATCCCGGCTAATGCATAAGCAGCAGCATAGTATAATAAAACACCTGCTGAAGTTGCAATAGTTAATAAAGTCATCAACATGAAACCTGCATGTGAAATTCCTGAGAATGCCAACATACGTTTTACATTTACCTGACGTAATGCCATTATATTTCCAACGGTCATAGAGGCAATAGAAATAATAACGATGATATTTTCAAAAGTGCCTAAAAGATCCTGATTGTCTAAAGAAGGTACAAGATTTAATGCTGAAACTAATTTATAAAGTGTTGCAATTGCTACAACTTTAGCCAAGGTACTCATTAATGCAGTAGTCAAAGCTGGAGATCCTTCGTAAACATCCGGAGCCCAAAAGTGAAAAGGAACTGCTGCTACTTTAAATAACATACCAATTATCATTAAGATCATTCCAATAGGAAACCAGATTGGTAATTCGGCAGATAAAGAGCTTTCGTGAATTTCTGCAACATCAAAACTTCCCATTGCACCATAAATCAAACAAATTCCGAATAAGATAATGCCAGATGCAAATGATCCCATCAAGAAATATTTCATACCAGCTTCGTTACTTTTTAGATTTAATCTTTCACTTGCAGCCAAGATATAAAGTGCAATTGATAAAATTTCGATTCCCAGGAAAAACATTGCTAAGTTTCCAAAAGAAACCATAGCAACTCCACCAGCTAATAAAAATATTTTTATTGCGACAAAATCAGAGATTTTAGTTGGATGATTTTCGTAAAAATTATGGCTTAATGCTACTAAGAAAATAGTTATAATAATAAATAACGATGAAAACGTGGTAGAAAATTTACTCACCGTAATCATATTATTATAGTAACTTGCTGTTGATCCAAATTCGTAATAATTGATTGCCAAAACACCTAATAAACCAAGAATGGTAATAGGAACAATGGCCTTTCTTAAATTAAGAATTTCAAACAATAGGCAAAAAATACCCAATCCTGTTATAGCTATTAATGTATTCATTTTTGTTTTTTTGATTTAGGAAATCTCAAACTAATGATGCCCTAATTTATTTTTATTTAAAATATTAATTTTTATTGATAACGTTTAGAATTGTCTCTAAACTTGGAGTAATCAAATCTGTAATTGGTTTTGGATAAAATCCGAAGAAAATTAAAACCGCAATAATTAGTACAAATGAAACTCCTTCATTAATAGAAACATCTGCAAAAGGTTTAGAATTTGTTTCTCCTAACATTACATTTTGAAACATTTTAAGCATGTAATAAGCTCCTAAAATAATAGTTGTTCCGCCTAAAACAGCAAACCAGATATTAATTTGAGAAAGACTATATAAAACAGTAAACTCTCCTACGAAGTTAAAAGTACTTGGTAAAGCTACCGAAGCCAATACCAAAATCAAAAACATAGAAGTGAATTTTGGAGATTGAGTACGAATACCGCCTAATTGCGAAATTTCTCTTGTTTCATATCTTCTATAGATAACTTCAGCGGCGAAGAACAATCCAACTACAACAAAACCGTGAGCGATCATTTGTAAAACAGCTCCGCGGAAACCATCAATTGTTAATGTGTAAGTTCCTGCGGCAATTAATCCAACGTGTGCTAATGAAGAGTAAGCCAATAGTTTCTTTAAATCCTTTTGTCTTAAAGCTACGATTGATCCGTAGATAACACCGGCAATTCCCAATGCAATGAAAATATTCATGTATTCTTTTGCAGCTAATGGCGCGAGAGGCAATTGCCAACGAATTACACTATACAATCCCATTTTTAACATGATACCAGATAAAAGCATTGTTCCAACTGTTGGTGCTTTTTGGTAAACATTTGCTTGCCAGGTATGGAAAGGAATAATCGGAATTTTAATAGCATAAGCGAAAAAGAAAGCTAAGAATATCCAAAGTTGCTCAGAAGCAGATAAATTTAATTTGTATAAATCTTCAATCATGAAACTGCCCGCTTTTGTATACAGGTAAATAAAAGCAACAAGCATGAATAAAGATCCTGCAAGTGTATAAATAAAGAATTTGATCACCGCTTTTCTACGTTCTTCAGCATCACCATTACCCCAGATAAGGGCAATAAAGTAAATAGGAATAAGTGCTAATTCCCAAAATATATAATATAAAAGACCATCTGCCGCAAGGAAAGTTCCTGTCATAGCAAAAGCCATAAATAAAATTAAAGCATAAAAACCTTTGGCACTTTTATATTCATTTCCAAAAGAAGAAAATATAATAATTGGCGTTAAGGCCGCAGTTAATAAAAGCATTGCAATTCCTAATCCATCAGCATTAAGTGCAAATGAAATTTTAGGCTGATTGATCCAGGCACTGACAAAACTGATGCTTTCGCCTGCGTAAAAATGATTTAGTAAAACAATTGAACAACCTAAAGCTACCAAACTAAAGAACAAAGCTACTTTAGATGCTAGTTTATCACCAGCAAAATAAGTGACAAATGCACCAATTAAAAGAATAATTAATATAAGAGAAACGTTCATAGTTGTAAAATTATTTAGCTAAAAATATATAGGAAACAATGGCGCAAAGACCCAAAACAAAAGCAAACAGATATAAACCGATACTTCCGCTTTGTAATTTTCTACCTTGAAAACCTATTTCATTGGTTACTTTTCCTAATCCGAAAACAAGTGCTGATAAACCTGTTTCAACAGTATCTCTAAAGAATTTCGACAATCCGTTAATAGATCGAACAAATATTGCATCGTAAATTTCATCTACATAATATTTGTTGTATAAAACTTTGGTCAAACCTGTAATGTTTTCGTCAGCTTCAGGAACGTTGTCTTGTTTAAAGTATTTGATGTAAGCAATTAAAATACCTAATAATCCACCTAAAACAGCAACTCCCATTAAAGTATATTCTGTTGGACCTAAATGATGTTGTTCACCAGCCACTTTCGTGAAAAGCGGAGCCAAATATTCATTTAACCAGCTATTTCCAGGCAAACTAATTAGTCCGCCAAAAGTAGCCAGAATTGCTAAAATTATAAGAGGGAAAGTAATTAATGCACCACTTTCATGTAAATGATGTTTTTGCTCTTCAGTTCCTCTAAAATCTTTAAAGAAAGTAAGGAACATTAATCTGAACATATAAAATGCCGTCATTATTGATGCAATAGAACCAATAACATAAAGAGGAATACTGTGTTCGAAAGCCGTTAATAAGATTTCATCTTTAGAGAAGAAACCTGAGAAAAACGGAATACCTGAAATGGCTAATGATGAAATTAACATCGTCCAGAAAGTGACAGGCATTGCTTTACGCAAACCTCCCATTTTACGCATATCCTGTTCTCCGTGCAAACCGTGAATAACAGATCCTGATCCTAAGAATAAACAAGCTTTGAAAAAAGCGTGAGTGATTACGTGGAATACAGCAACTTCATAAGCACCAAGTCCTAATGCTAAAAACATTAATCCTAATTGTGAAACGGTAGAGTAGGCCAAAACCTTTTTAATATCTGTTTGAACTAAACCAATTGTTGCAGCAACTAATGAAGTTATAGCTCCAATTACAGCAATAACAGTTTGAACATCCGGAGCCAGATCAAATACAAAATTCAATCTTGTTACCATAAAAATACCAGCTGTAACCATTGTTGCAGCGTGAATCAATGCAGAAACCGGAGTTGGTCCAGCCATCGCATCAGGTAACCAGGTGTATAACGGAATTTGTGCTGATTTACCACAAGCTCCAATAAACAAACATAATGCAGCTAATGAAAGCAACGGCAAATTCAAATTTGTAGCTCCTGCAAGTGCAGTTTTTAAAGTTGCATAATCTAAAGTCGAGAACATTGAGCCAATAATGAACATTCCGATTAATAAACCTAAATCTCCAATTCTGTTCATGATGAAAGCTTTTTTCGCAGCATCATTGTAATCCTGGTTTTTATGCCAGAATCCGATTAATAAGTACGAACAAAGTCCAACGCCTTCCCAACCAATAAATAAAACTAATAAATTACTTCCCATTACAAGTGTAATCATGAAGAAAACGAACAGATTCAAATACGCAAAAAACTTGTGCATATTCTCATCGTCGTGCATGTAACTAATAGAATATAAGTGTATCAATGAACCAATACCCGTTACAAAAAGCAACCAAAGCAATGATAACTGATCTAATAAAAATCCAAGATTGATATGTAGGTTACTAATTTGAATCCAGTCAAATAAAGTAACCTGAATGGCTTGTTTTGTTTGGCTAATTTGATTGAAAAAGAAAAGTGTAACAGCAAAAGAAACTACTACAGCAGCAGTCCCAATAATTCCTGAAACAGTTTTTCCTAAGCTTTTGCCAAAGAAAACATTGATTAAAAATCCTAAAAAAGGAGCTAATACTAAAACTAAAGCTAAATTGGTATCCATTTCCATTTATCCTTTTAAATTTTTTAAATTATCGATACTAATCGAACCTAAATTTCTAAAGATCGAAACTAAAATAGCCAATCCTACTGCAACTTCTGCTGCAGCAACCGCCATAGAAAAGAATACAAATACTTGCCCTTGTGCGTCTTGATGATAAGTTGAAAAAGCAACAAATAAAAGGTTAACAGCATTCAACATGATTTCGATAGACATGAAAACGATAATAGCATTTCGTCTGTACAATACACCAAAAATACCAATACAGAAAAGTACAACACTTAAAAAGATGTAATTTTCAATACCTATTTGATTTAATATATTACCCATTATTTATTTAATTTTTCTTTTTTAGACAATAATACAGTTCCAATCATAGCTACTAAAAGCAAGATCGAAGCGAATTCAAACGGAACCATATATTCGTTCAGTAATATTTTACCCAATACTTTAATAGACTGGAAATCTTCACCGGTTGAATCATATTCACCAACAATTGGTTTAGAATTGATGAAAATTGCAATCAATACAATACAGATCAAACAGAAAGATACAATTGCACCTAAACGCGTAATTCTTGGTCTGTGTACATCTCGCTGCTCATTCAAATTCATTAACATAATCGTAAACAGGAACAAAATCATAATCGCTCCAGAGTAGACTATAATATGTACTATAGCCAAAAATTGAGCATTTAATAATAAATAGTGACCGGCAATAGAGAAAAAGCAAATCACTAAATAAATAGCACTGTGAATTGGGTTTCTGCTAAAAATAGTCAGGAAAGCGGTGATTACAGTAATAAACGCTAAGAAACAAAATATAATTTGTACAGTTGTTGCGTGTGCAAAATCAGGAATATGTATCATTTAATTAGCATTATTAAGTTGAGCATTTTTGATCGCCACATCAAGAGGCATCACTAATCTGTCTTTTCCAAAAATGAAATCTTCTCTTTCATAGCTGGAAGGAACCAAAACTTTTGAAGTCGTCAAATAAATGGCGTCTTTCGGACAGGCTTCTTCGCATAAACCGCAAAAAATACAACGTAACATATTGATTTCGTATATCGAAGCATATTTTTCTTCTCGGTACAAATGTTTTTCATCAGCTTTACGTTCAGCAGCTTTCATTGTGATAGCTTCAGCCGGACATGATAAAGCACATAATCCGCAAGCGGTACAGTTTTCACGACCTTGTTCATCACGTTTCAACTGGTGTTGACCACGATAAACCGGACTCATTTCACGTACTTGTTCAGGATAGTGAATTGTCACTTTTTTTCTGAATAAGTGTTTAAGTGTGATGAATAATCCTTTCACAATCGCCACAAGATACAATCGTTCCCAAAAAGTCATCTCTTTATTCGAGACCATCTTCTTTCTACCCGATAATGATATAGTTTCTATTGACATTTTTTTAATTTTTATTTTGAAGCTTAATCCTGCTATCCGCTATATCTTTTATTTTTTAAAGAAAAAAATAAAAGGATACCGCTTCTATCAGGGCTATGGCATTTTGGTATTAATCAAATTTATTTTTTATAACCAATTTTTGTTCTTTCAATCTTATTTTCCTGTTTGTCCATTAACTCATCAAGATAAGTAAAGACTAATTCAATATTTTTACTCTGATTCGATAATTTTGTTTTTATCTCTTCAATTTCCAATTTCATATTCAAGGTTTCCGAAATCTCCTGACGGATTTTTGTAAAAACACGAATAATTTGAATATTAACTCTAATAGCCGTTGCACTATTCAAAACACTTGATAACATTGCAACTCCTTGTTCAGTAAATACCATCGGACATATCTTGTGCCTCCCCAACTTGAGGTGCCAATTTGGCTCCTCAAGATTTCGCTTTCAATTTCAGTCAATTCAAACATAAAATCATCTGGGAATCTTTCTATGTTTCTACGAACCTGTCTTTTGAGTTACTTAGTTTCTACTCCATAAAGTATTGCTTATTCTGAATCAAGCATTACCTTTTGTCCTCGAATAAGCAATATTTTGCTAATTATGAATTCTTCCGTAATAATTAATTCTTCACTCATTCATTATTTTTATGCGGTGGTTGTAATTCACAACCGCTTTTTTGTTTTAGTGTCGCAAATTGCGATACATAAGATTAGACGCAATTTTATTTTAAAATCCAAAATATGCTGCGATATCATGTCTTAAAATAACAACTCCGGTAATCATGATATTAACGATTGAAAGCGGAATCAAAATTCTCCATCCTAAATGCATTAATTGGTCATATCTAAATCTTGGAATTGTCCAACGAACCCACATGTAGAAAAATATAAAGAAACATACTTTAGCAAATAATGCTGCCATTCCTAAAACGTTTCCAATATTTACACCAACATTTTCTACCATCCATTGCATTCCGGGATAATTATATCCTCCAAAAAACAAAACAGATATAATAGTTGCAGATGTAAACATACTTGCATATTCAGCAAATAAATAGAATCCCATTTTCATGGATGAGTATTCTGTATGGTAACCACCAATCAACTCAGATTCACATTCTGCTAAATCGAAAGGAGTTCTGTTAGTTTCTGCAAACGAACAAATCAGGAAAATCAAGAAAGATAAAGGTTGGTAAAATACGTTCCAGTTCATTCCTTGTTGTTGAAGAGAGATTTCTCTTAAACTTAAAG
>NZ_JAYSPC010000136.1:0-33477 GCF_043722275.1 Flavobacterium sp.
AATGCTTGGTATACAGTTCCTGCAGGAAGATACAGCTCAACAGTTTCACAGGCGCACGCAGATTCTCAGGCTCAGACAGATATAAATAATAACGGGCAAGCCTTCGCAAATGATGATGCAAATGCAAGATGTATTTTCAAAAATGCGGCCAAAAGCGTTTTGTTTACCCGTAATTTTGCTGATTTTAAAAGAGGTGGACCTTTCATAGATACTGCAGAAGATTTTGATAAAAAAATGTCAAGTGTAAGTCCTGCCTATAAAAAACAAATAGAGGGGTTTGGAGCATTTGAAATAAATCTATTTTTATGTGAGTCTGGGTCAGGTAATAATTCAATGGCAAAAAAAATATCTAAAGCTCATCCGTTAGCAAAAGTAGTTGGATTCGATGGTTTTGTAAAGTATGGTTCTAGAAATGGAACTCCTTTAATAACTGGAGTCGAAAGTTTAAAAGGAAAAGGTGAAGGCTATAGGGTTGTTTTTCAAAATGGGAAAGAAATTAGCAGAATGCTTTATAGTGAATACCTTAAATTAGATAAAAACATTAACAAATGAAAATGAAAATATCAATATTAATAATTTTGAGTTTATTTTTTTTTAGCTGTAAAGATAACAGAGAGAAAAAAATAATACTTAAAAATGAATCTTCCACTTTAAGTTTATATCTAGATTATTTTAATGATAAAAATAAGGTAGATAGTTTAATGGATAAAATAGTAAATAAGGGTGATACAATAGCATATAGAGATTTATCTATGATTTATGCATTAAGCGGTCATAGGTCTGATTATTTACGCGTGTCGCTGATAATGGCAAACAAATACCAATATGCGCAAGCTTATTATGATGTTTACAATGATTTCTATCGAACTAATAACTATATAATTGGTAATAAGGAAGAAACAATTGAGGATTTAAATGTATTGGATAAAGAGACTCGAAATTTAGCCTTCAAATATTTAGAAAAAGCAGCAAGTAAAGGTCATACAAAAGCAAGAAAAAGCTTATTGTTGTATAACAGTAATGGGGAGTTGTTGAAGAATAATTAAATATAAATAATCCAAATAAGAAGGTCAAAAAAGACAATATTGGTAATGTGTATCGGGAGTGTTGATGGTAGTGTTTCAAAGTTAGTGATATGAGATTTTGGTAATGTTTCAGAGTTAGTGATACGAGATTTTAGATTTCTAACATGTTGAAATAGAGTAATTTTTATCAATAAATAATTTAAGAGGCTGTCCGAAAAGTAATTTCGGGCAGTTTTTTTTGTTTATTATATTGATTTTTCTTATATTAAGTACTAAAATCAATGATTATGCAGCCAGTTTTTAAACCGCATTCGGTTCATCAGCAAGATCTTTTTCCATTGAATTTAAATGATCTGATCCCAGAGAATCATTCTGCCCGATTAATAGACAGTGTTGTTGAAAAGTTAGAAATTTCTGATATTATTTCACAGTTTAAGGGCGGGGGAAGATCCAGCTATCATCCTAAGATGTTATTGAAGGTACTGTTTTATGGGTATCTCAATAATACGTATTCCAGCAGAAAGCTAGCAAGAGCTGTAAAGGAGAATATTTATTTTATGTGGCTCTCGGGAGGACTTCAGCCGGATTTTAGAACTATAAATGACTTTAGAGGAAAAAAATTAAAAGGGAATATCGAAAAACTTTTCAGCCAGGTGGTTATGATGATGGTAGATTTAGAGCTCATCAGTTTGGAGAGACAATTTATTGACGGCACTAAAATAGAAGCCAATGCACATAAATACAGCTTTGTTTGGAAGAAAGCAGTTGAAAAAAATAAAGAAAGACTTCAAGGAAAAATAGATGCCGTTCTTACAGATATTAGTCATGCTATCGAGTCAGACATTATGCATACTGATAATCAAATTGATACCAAGGTAGACAGCGAGAAATTAGAAGAAAAAATACGCGAGATCAACCAAAGTAAAAAAAAGGAGAAGCTGAGTAAACAGCAGAACAAATCACTTCAAAAACTCGAGAAAGAACAGCTTGTAAAACTTAAAGAATATGAGAAACATCTTGAAATTCTAGGAGACAGAAACAGTTACTCCAAAATCGATACCGATGCTACTTTTATGCGCATGAAAGAAGATCATATGCGCAACGGACAATTAAAGGCGGGTTATAATGTTCAGATTTCTACAGAAAATCAGATCATTACACATTACTCAACCCACCAGACTTCTACTGATTTTACTACACTAAAGACTCACTTAGAGGGATTCAAAAATAACTACGGCAAACAATCTGCAAAAGTTATAGCAGATGCGGGCTATGGAAGTGAGGAAAATTATCAACTCCTTGAAGACAAAGAAATTGATTTTTTTGTTCCCTACAACATGTACCGTATCGAAGAGACTCGTAAGCATAAAAATAATTTATTCCACGCACAAAACTTGTTTTATAATCATGAGCAAGATTTTTTGGTTTGCCCCATGGGACAGCAAATGTCCCGTATCTTTACCAAAAAATCAAGAACTTCAACTGGTTTTGGACAGTATCATTCGGTATATGAGGCTTCAAATTGTGCAGGATGTCCTCTGCGTGGGCAATGTTTTAAAGCGCAGGGCAACCGGAGGATAGAAATCAATCACAACCTTCAAAGACTGAAATTCAAGGCACGAGAAAATTTAGAAAGTGAATTGGGCAGGGAAATTTACAGTAAAAGATGCATTGAACCAGAGCCGGTTTTTGGAAACATCAAGCAAAACAAAGGATTTAAAAGATTTACACTTACTAAAACAGCCAAAGTAAATATTGAATTTGGCCTGATTGCTATTGCTCACAACTTTTCTAAATGGATAGCTAAAATCCGTTTGGGCAATTTTAACCTCATTTTTCACCTCGTAGAAGCTGTAGAAAAGTTTATAGAAGGCCATTTTAGCCCAAATTTACACTTTTCAAGAAATGCTCTGTAAAATCAAATGATATTTAAAGAGAAAGAGGTTGTCCTTTTCAGACAACCTCTTTTTGTTTTAATATTGCCTTAAAAGAACTAAAATGAGTAAAAATATTTCCTCGTGTTCCAGAGTTAGTGATGGTGTAAATTGTCCAAGATGTAAAGAGAAAGAAGTTGTTAAAAATGGGCGAACCAAAAGTAAAAAACAGCAGTACTATTGTAAAATTTGTTGTTACCGTTTTATAAAAAATTATACTTATCAAGCTTACAACGCAAGCATAAATCAAAATATCATTCAATTAACAAAAGAAGGTTTAGGAATAAGAAGTACTGCAAGAATATTAAAAATTTCAACAACAACATTATTAAAAAGAATCGTTTCAAGTTACTGCGACAAGTATTAAGATTCGAACCAAACCGTAGTTACTACAAATTGCCAAGTCAGAAAGACATTAATCTTACAGACTTTCGTTTTAATTAAGCTTGATGGTACAGAATCTTAACCACCTTTTTGAGGCTTTAAGCTGCTTTGCGTTAAGATTCGAAGTCTTATCGTCCACCACAAAACTCCTTAAGAAATTAAGGAGTTTTTTCTGTGTCCATTTTTTATTTATCGAACACGTATTTCTACTGTGTTGATTATTTATTAAGTTTTCTACATTCGCAATAATTAATTTAAAGGAAAATGAAAAATAAAATTATTCTACTACGTAGTTTATTAGAACGAAATAAAATTTTTTTTGAGATTTTAACTGCAGCCGTTCTGACTTTTACAAGTATATACGTTTCTGTTCAAGCGAATAATATATCTAGAGCTCAAACTGGAATTATGAAATTAGAAAATACTCCGAGAATAGAGATAAGGAAAGCACAGTTGCAAAGAGATTCCTCCAAAATTGTTAATATAACCAAATGGCTTGTCATAAATAATAATAGTAAAATATCTAATTTTGAAATTGAAAAACAGTTTTCGTACATTAATGTTGTTAAAAGAAAAAATAGCAAAGAAATAAGCATTCCTTTAATGGAATATATAAACCTCGAAGGTAAATCAACTGGTAAAAGCGAAGGTCTTGTTTACGAATTTAATAATGCAAATTGTAGTGAAAATGAATTTTTAACTCGTGAAAAAATTTGGAATTATGGATATATCTACGTGAAAAGCTTCATTGCAGTATCATACGATGATGTATTAACAGAGAAAGAAACAAAATATTATCAAATTACTCCGATAATCCAAGAAATTTCAAAAACTGAATGGGAAATAATAAATACAGATTGGAGTAACAAAAGTAAGGATGTTATACATTTAAAAGATATTGAAAAAAACATTCAAAAAATAAAAAATTATCGCTAGGACAAATTAATGCTAAAATAAATAAGATCATTTTTAATCAATGATCTCGTTTAAAGAATGTAGTTTAGTTTTTTCAAATCCTGCCAAAAATGGTTCGTAAACATGTTCGTGAGAACCTCGAAAATCAATTCTAAATGGAGGTCTTTACGAACCTTTTTCTTCAAGATTTAAAGAAACTTTCTATTCAATAGTCTAATTTATATTTATTTAAACTTGAATGAAATTTAATGAGGATATTTCTTATATTAGCCCAGAAGGAAATCTCATGATACCACAAAGTTAATATACCAGTGATGTATTATAGCCATTGTATGTCCATATCATTTAGTTAACAACAATTTTAACCAACCACAATATAATTATGTCAACAAGAATGAACTGGCAAAATTTGCTAAACACAAAACGAGTATCAGATTTCGATAAATGCGACACAAAAAATTTACCATCTCAGTTTGAAGAGCCAAGAAGTCCTTTCGAAAAAGATTTCGATCAAATAACTTTTTCTTATCCTTTTCGTCGCTTACAAGATAAAACACAAGTCATTCCCTTTCCTAAATTTGATTTCGTACCACACGCGGTTAACCCACAGTTTAGAAGTGGCATCTGTTGGCAGATCCTTCGGAAAAATGGCCGCTGATAAAATTTTTGAAGAATTGCCAAAAGAATTTATTGAGGTAAACAAACTTAATAAATCCGACATTGGCTCATTAATAGCTGCAGCATGTTTAGCACATGATATTGGCAATCCTCCTTTTGGTCATTCAGGAGAAGATGCTATATAATATTATTTCTTACACAAAAATGAATATAACAATCCTTTTAAACCTAATTTTACTGTAGATGATGGTGTCGCTCTAGAAAATTCGTATAACTTCGAAAAAAAAGAAAGTGAGATAGTTGAAATAAATTTCGATAATGACAAAAAAACCTTGGTAAAAATTTGGAATGATCTTTCTAATTTTGAAGGAAACGCTAACGGATTTAGGATAATAACTAAAAATTGCGATCGTGGAATTAATCCTTCGCTAGCATTACTCGGTACATTTACCAAATATCCAAGAGAAAGTTTTTTAATTAAAAATCCATTTACGAAACTTTCAGAAGATGATTATCCAAAAAGCCAAACTAAATATGGCTTCTTCCAAGAACAAAAAGATATTTTCAAATTCGCGGCAAAAGAATTAGGGTTAATTCCTATAGAGGGAATTGACGAATCTGACATCGCTTATAAAAGACATCCCTTAGCATTTTTGATGGAAGCATCTGATGATATAGCATATGGCATGATTGATTTTGAAGATGGCTGTCGACTAAAATTAATAGATTTTGAAAAAAAATATTCAAATCTTAAACTTAGAAAAAAAGATAATTCGTTTAAGGTGGTCGAAGTCAATAAATCTCCAAAAGATATTTTAGTAGATATCGCTCAAAAAGACAAATCTTTTGATATTGAAAAGCTTAATTCGTTTACAGATTTTAAACAACAAATATCTTATCTACGAAGTAAAGTTATAAACGTCTTAATCCATTTAAGTTTTGGAGTTTTCGAGAAGGAATATGAAATATTATGAACGGACGTTTCGACAAAGCTCTTGTAGATTCGATTGATGACAAAGAAATTTTAGAAAACCTTGAATTAATGAAAACTTTGGTAAGGAAGTTTGTATATCAATATCCACCCGTCTTAGAAAGTGAAGCAAGTGGCTTTGAAGTAATGGAACATCTGATTGATTCATTCGCTATTACTAGTAATATTTGCTACTCATGTGGAGAAGAAGAAACAGCAAAAGACAAAAAATTAAGAAGCCTACTACCTGAAGAATTTCAGCCTGCTGTCGAAAAAGAAATTGAACAGTTAAGTGATTGGGAAAAATACGAAAGAGTTTTATTAGTGCTAGATTACATAACAGGTATGACAGATAAGTACGCTATTAATCTCTACAGAAAAATTAAGGGATTACAAGTAGAATATTAAACATGTAGGTAAATAGTGCTGTATGAACCATTTTCTATGATTTAAAGGAGAGTGCAATTAGAATAATGATTTTATTATCTTAAAAAAGTCAATAATTAGTAGTAAAACTGCAAATTCCGGTTATATTGATCACCCCATTCCGTTTTAAAGTGACCACCTAATTCCGGAGCAAAATGACCACCCCCGTTTTGATTAAAAACTATATTTTTTCATCTGTTAATTAGTATTCAAATATAATAAAATATGACTCTTTGTTTATTCCTCTTTTCTTTCTCATGGATTCGTGAAGTAAGCACACAGATTACTCCACACGGAACAACAATAATGAAACAGGTTAAAGTTGGCGAACATGCCCTAAATGTTGGATTTTTTTATAAAGGAAGTAATATGGACGTTGTTCCAGCTGTAACAACTGTTATTCCTAAATTAAAACGTTAATTATGAGTATTAAATTTGAAAAAATAAAGAAATCTGAATTTAACAATAAGGGAAACTCTATTGTTTTGCTTGAGAAAATTTCAGATGATAATTTTGGTGAAATTCAATTGAATGGATGTCTTTTTCAATTAGGTTGGAGAGGAGATTTTATTTTGCCTGTTATAAAAGAGATTGATTCGGTTAGCTTTGGTTTAGGAGTTGATTTCAATTTCATTATTGTAAATAGTGAAAAAAAAGAAACTATTTTTAAACTAGAACTAGATGAATATTTTATAAATTTTATTGTTATTAATAATGAAATTTATATTGCTTCTGAACTAAAAGTAATTCAACTAGCGATTAATAATTTTGAAATTTTAAATGAGTTTTATTTGCCTGAAATATTTGATGATTTTGTTATAACGCAGAATTCAATTGTAGCTTCTTGTATAAATAATGAAACTATTACTTTGAATAACTTTAGCATATAATTCCTTCGCTGGCGTGAGCGTCCCGTTCGTGAACGCAATCAAAATAAAAAAGCCACTTCATTATGGAGTGGCTTTTTACTGTTTATAGAGTTGCTACATGTTTAGGGAATAGCCGTAAATGTACCTGTTGTGATATTGAATCTTTTTTCTACTATTTTAGTACCGTCACAGTAACCTAATGGAAAACCATTATCATTGGTGAAATCAAAAAAACAGTATAAATATATATTGTTTATCAATTCAACAGTTAAAAAGAAATAAATGAAATATTTAGCAATAATCATCATTCTTATATTTACGTCTTGTTACAATGATGTAAAAAATGTTCACATTCATGGAACTATTAAAGACAGTTTGTCTAATAAACCTATTGAAAATGCTAAGGTTTCAATTGTTTGCTGGAATTATGGTAAAACTCCCGATGGTAGCTATAATGGTAAAGATTCACTAATCGTTACTACAGATAAAGAGGGGCATTATAAATCTAATTTTGAAAAAGGTACTTTTGTTGAAATCAAAGTAGATAATATTGGGTATAAGACTGGTTTTAAGTCAGATGAAATAACTGATAATGAAGTTGTTATTGATTTAGATTTAGTGCCACTACAGAGGTGATTAGATTATGGAATGTGCAGAGAACAGAAGTTTGACAAAAATCTCAGATTTAAATAATAAAATAACTATGAATGAAAATTTAAAAACTGACTTTGACATAATTTGTAAAGAAATAATAATACCTTTCTTTAAGGATTTTGGATTCAAACGTAAAAATCTTCATTTTTCAAAGCAGAATAATGATATAATTCAATGCTTCAACGTCCAAAAAAGCCAATGGAATTCATATAATAATAGTATTGATTTTACATTTAATTTCGGTTTTTATAATGCAGAAATATCTTCAATTGTTGACAATGAAATCGTTTGGCTAGAATTTCCCAAAACATACGACTGCTTTATTAATAATCGTCTCGGAATATTTTCCCATAAAAGGGATCACTGGTATACATTATCAAAAAAAATTGATACCTCAAAAACAGCAGAGAAAATTAAAGATGATCTTGAAAAATATTTAAAACCAATATTTGAGAACTATGATTCTCTTGAAAAATTACAGCTTTTTTTTAGATAAAAATACTAAGTATATAAGTCCTACAATGTCCCCTTATTATCTTATTGCATTTTATATGACTGTAGGTGAAATTGAAAAAGGAAAAAATATTATTAAAGAGCATTATAAAAAAGCGTTAACTCATCAAAGATCTACTCACACAATTAATTTTCCAGATGGACGACAGGAAATTAAAGTCGATACATCGATAAACCAGCATTATATCGATACGATTGCAAGACTTGCTAAGAAATATAACGTTGAACTTGAAAAAATAGAGGCGTCAGGAACAAATATAAAGCAGAAGTGGTTAAAGAAGATTTTCAAAAATTAATCATAATTATTGTTTTTAACAGTTATTGATTTTAATAAAATAATTTACAATATGGTTTCCGTAACGAAGTAATATTTTAATTAATGTTATTTGTTTTACATCCATCATGAAGATGAAGATGATACAATAATTTAATTTAAAACATTTATTATGGAAGCGATTCAAGCGATTAAAACTGGTCCAAAACCAAAAACAGATGAGGGAAAAGATGACAGAAGACAACGAGTAACACCTGAAAATAAGCCCAAACATCCTACTTTAAAACCTCATGTACATAAACCTAAGGATTGAGAGGACTTTGTAATTTTACAAAAAATGTTGCAATTATAAAAACTCCCGTTTCTTAAGGAAGCGGGTAATTAAATTAAATACAATGATAATTTTTATAATATAAATTTATAATATGAGTATTGATTTAATTATGAGAACACTTCGTGTTAAAATTAGGCATAGTTCCAAAAAAATTATGGCTGATATTATTGCAAGACATGTTCCTAATGTAAGTTCAAAGAATAAGTCAAAGATTGAGGTTTGTGTGTTTTGTGGTACTCAGAATAATTTAACAAAAGAGCATGTATTGCCAAGATGGACGTTTGGAAAATCTACTGAGGAATTTTTCATAACTGATATAAATAAAAGCGAACAGACTTATAACAAAACTACAGTACCAGCGTGCGCGGAATGCAATAATGGTAGACTTGCTAGTATAGAAAATTATATTATTTCCCTTTTTAAAGAAACTAATTTAAAAGATACTTTTTTTAATAAAAATGAAATTCAAAACATATTACGTTGGCTAGAAATTATCGAATATAAATTTCAAATTCTTGAAATACGAAGAAAATTTATAAAGACTAAAGAGGTACCGCATATTTCGTTTTTTCGAGATATTCCTATTTCTGTGATGAGGAAAAATATTGATTATTCACCGTATAAAGCTATTGCAGAAATAAGACATTCTCAAAAGAGAATAACTATTAAAGACAAATCCTTACATGAAAATTCCCTTGTTATTTTTAGGACAAAAAATGAAAGTTTTTATTTTTTCCATCACATGAATGATTTTATTTATCTAGAGTTACCGGAATTTAAAATTGCTTTGTTTTATTTTTATAATAGGACTTTTAATACTGCAAAAGAGGCATATGTAGAAGCGATGAATATTATAGAATCTGTTTACAAGACCTAAAAAAGTTACATTTCCTAGTTATTGGAAAGCCCTCTTCTTTTTCTTTTGTTTTTTTTCTTTTTCAATTGATTGGGTACATAATCTGAAGAGTATTCAGACCTCATAAGCATATCCAATGCTTTTACTAAATAAGGAATAGTAATTGTGTCTTTTTGATATTGAAGGTCATCGATTAATAATTCTGTAGATGGGATTTTTTCATAAATCTGATTGCTTTTTTCTTCACTAGCAATCTTTAATCCGCATCGCTCTTCAATAGCTTTTGCACTGTATTCTTTTCCCAGGCTACTGCCATTAAAAACATTTTTGGTGATAAGGTCAACATAGGTAATTCCATAAAGCTGACCTTCTGCACTTCTTCTAAAAATGGTTTGAATACCTTCTCTTTCCAATAGTTTTGCAAGATGACTTACAGGCATTGCTCGCTCATTAAACAATGCCATGTTAATAATATTTTTTACCCGCAATTTGTCAGACATATTTCTTACTTCATTTTTCTCGAATTTTTCTCCCAAGAATTTCAAAGTCGGTTTAAAATAAAAATCACTTGCTTTTATTGGAACACCAATTGGGTTTCCTTTGTCATCAAGTATTCGGTACACCAGTCCATTTGCCAGAAATACTCTTGATTTCTCACTGCCTCGGTCAGCTAAAACATTATATTGTTTCAATACTGCATTAAGTTCTGGAAGACGCGAATATTTATAGTTATTTATAACATGGTTTAAAATATTGATTAAAGCCTTTTTTGATTCAATCTTTCCATAATTAGCTTTACCAATTGAAGTTGGCTTTAAATTAAATTGTTCTTTTATTTTTCGTCCTTCCGCTTTTACCAGTCCAAAAGTTTCTTCTATTTCTTTTCTTGCTGGTTCTGATTTTCGTATGCCTAAATGATGCATGTCAATCCGTTTGCCATCCCTTTCAATGTTTACAGAGACCACATGCAGGTGTGGGTGTCCTGCATCGTGATGCTGGTACACCAAATACGGCTGTGCTCCAAAACCGATTTTCTCCATATAGGTATTGGCAATAGCTATCAATTTTTCCTTGGAATGGTTTTCCGAAGGATCAAAATTCAGCGAAACATGAATGCTGTTTCGTTTGACATTTTCGTTTAATTCAAGGCGTTTTGTAAAGCGGTTCAGCTTTGCAAAATCATTTAATTTATCTACATCAGCGGTATAATTTCCCGCACCGATACATTCTGCCACACCCTGTTTGACCTTGTTCTCATTATAGTTTAAAACACTTCGGATCGAATGGCTTGTTTTTATGATTGTAACCATTTGTCCGAGATTTTATAAATATGATTTTGAATGTCATTTATCTTATTGGAAAGAATCATTCTTTCCAATTCGTAACGTTTAATCCATTCTCTGAATTCCGGAATTTGTTGCAGGGTGTGCATCTTTTTCACAACCTGATTTACATTGTTTCCGACAGCACTAAGCTCATTGCGGAGCAGTACTATTTCTTCTATGGAATCATCCATTGACTGATTCCTGTAATGTGTTGTAATGGGCTTGTTAAATAAATGTTTGCGAACATAATCGCTTAGCTTACGGCACGTACTGTTTTTGTATCGTTGCTCAATTTTTGCATACTCTTGTGGCGTCAGGCGCAGTGTAATTCTGCGTGATCTGTTTGAATTTTCTCTTTCCATCATCTTTCATTTTCATTGTTATCAAACTCTTTTTCCTTTCAGTGTCACTGATCCCGAGTTCCGAGGATAGATCAGCCAGATAGGCGGTTGTCCGACAACCGTTCATCTGGCCAGACCACAGGAACGAGGTGGTCTTTGAAATTTTTAACATCTTACAGACTTTTAAAAAGTCAGTTCATTATAAATAATTTGGATTAAGTTGAGGTACACTTTATAACTTCCTAGAGTGTTTTGTGGTTTGAAAGATTTGTAATTTAATCTCTAAACCATTTAATTCAACCTCAAATTTAAGGAATACAAATGTTATTATCATATCATGGCTATATTTTGATCATGATAGCTGTTGATTGTTATTCTGTGAAAATTTATTTGAGATCTTGTAATAAGCTGAAGCAAAGTTAATCAAGAAAAAAATGTTTTTAATATCATAAGTATATTTTACTTATCGGGATTAAAATTAAATACATTTCAAAAGAAAAAAGAAAAAAAGAAAGCAATTAAACAGTGGACATTTAGACATAAGATGTGCTATAAGTCCCGAAGGGTGAAGGTTGAGGGACGAGACCTTGCATTATGCGCACATCATTTGTCTATGTCCAGTAATTTTGTTTGTCTTTTTTTATTTAATTTTTAATTAAAATTGTCTTAGATTGACAAAGGGTTCCAGGTAAAGCGAATAATAATTAATAAAGGCTAATATTTTTTGATTTCTTTGAAAAAAAAATCTGAACTTATGGCAAACCGTAATGACTATTTGTTTTTTTTGTGTAGTATTGTAACCTCACACTGTATTATGATACATATTCGTCTATGAGCTGTAGAATAGCAGAAAAATAGAAGTTAAATTGCACCACATGAAATATATTATTTTAATTTTATTGACATTCTCATTAAATGCTTGTTCACAGAATAAAACGACTACTAAAGGATCAGAAAGTGAAAAAGAAGAAGCTATACCTTTTCATGAATTTAATATATCAATAATAAGGTTAATTTCAACTCCGGAAAAATATGATGGAAAACAAATTCAATTGATTGGATATTTGAATTTGGAATTTGAAGGAAATGCAATTTATTTACACAAAGAAGATTATTCAAAAGGAATATCCAATAATGGTTTTTGGGTGAATTTCTCAAAAGAAATTACTGAAAAGAAAAATTTAAATGATTACAATCAAAAATATGTAATTATTGTAGGGACTTTTGATATGAACTCCAGAGGTCATATGGGAATGTTTGGAGGAACAATAAAAAACATCACTAGGTTGGATTTATGGAATTTTGAAAACTAATGGCGCTACCGCTAATACAAGTTCTATGATATGCAACAATTTAAAACAATAATTATCTTGGGTTTATTTTCTTTATTTTTCGGGTGCAATAAATCATCACACTCGGAGTCAATTAATCTTACACAAATTACCGAAGTTGCAGAACAGGAAGAAGGTTTTAAAGATATTTTTCTAAAAATAGTTTCTGAGGAAAAAATAAAAGATTCTTATATTTATGTAGCAAAAGGATTATCAGGTTCAAAGGTTGTAGGATTAAAATTTGAGATTAAATCTAATTTACCTAATGGAATAGATAGTGATGGAAATCTTGATCCTAAAAATGGTTTCATTCGAAATGCTATAAAAATATCGTCTATTGGTAAAGAAAGTGATGAGTTTTTAAAAGCTATTTCTAAACTTTATAAATTTTCAACGAATAAAAAATTTACTAATGATACTTTATCTCCAACAGCATTTTCATTAAACAAGTCAATTGTTGAAGTTGAAAAATTAGGCTATTATAAATTCAAATTGTTTTTCAGAGATAGCGAAAATGATAAAGAAGAAGACTATTGTGAATTGTATTTCAATATAAATACAAACGAAAAAACGATTGAACTTCTTGAGAAAGATAATGAATACAGAAAATCAATAATTAAGGTACTTAGTGATCTATAAATTTACGTCTAACAGCTACAAATTTAGCGATAATTATACTAGAGACAGCAACCCTTTCAGAACTATGACAAAAAAACTTTTGATACTTGTTTCCATTTTAGCTTACAGCTGTCAAAATGTTGACATTAACAATACTGATAAAAGAAATGAGGATTGGATATATTGGATTGATAAAAAAACTGGAACAGCATCGTGGGTTAAAGTTGGATATGAAACAACTGTCAAAGATGGAAGTTTTACATCATTTTACAATAATGGAAATATTTATCAAAAAGGTAAACTCAAAAATGGTAAGCGTATTGACACAATATATGATTATGATCTTAATAATAAAATTTTAGAATATGAAATCATTAAGCCTGACACTTTACTGCATTACTACATTAATGACGGACCTTACATTTCATATCTTCAGAACGGAAAAATTCTAGAAAAGGGAATTGTCGAAAGTCATAAGATTGGTAATGTATGGACGAAATATTATGATAACGGTAGAATTAAATGGACTAAAAAACTTATAAACGGAACGGGTTGGAATCGTTGGTACTATAAAACCGGACAAATATCAGATATTAATTATCATGTCAAGGGAAAAACGAATGGAGAAGTAAAGATCTGGTTTGAAAATGGCCAAATTAAGGAGATTTCAAATTGGAGGGATGGATTACAAAATGGAGTTTGCCAAACATATTATGAAAATGGAAAATCAAAAGATAAAGCAAATTGGATAAATGATAAACTTGATGGTAAACGAGAAAGCTGGTATGAAAACGGCGAGAAAGAACAAATAGAGTTTTATAATAATGGAGTTAGAAATGGGCAAATTCTGCAATGGTATCCAAATAGTAACAAAAAAGCGATAATGGAATTTGTTTCAGGGCAAATCAGTGGAAAAGTAGTCAGTTACTACGAGAATGGACAAGTTAAAGCCCAAGGTAATTACAAAGACGGAAATCGAGATGGAATATTTTCTTATTATAATGAAAACGGAAAACTAACGAGAACGCAATCTTACGAAAAAGGGTTTCTAAAAGATAAACAATAGCGACCTTTAGCCTAGGTTTAAAGCTATTTGCGGACTTACTGGACTTATCGTTTTTTTGATCATATTCCTTTAGGTCGAAAATATTCGTCTTCGTAAGTCATAAAGGGCAGTATACAGGAGCGTAATCGGTTATTTTAAATTTACATCATATAATAAATGAAAGTATTTGATAAAATCTTCAGGCCTAACAAAACGACAGAGCCAGGGGACTTGACAATGATTACAAGAACTGAAGTTCTTGAAGGATTTTCTATTCCAGGAATAATACACAATATGCAATACCACTTTATAGGCTTGCAAGTATATAGTGACGGACTTATTTCTTGTTGGGAAATGGTTGATTTACAAATTTTCAAAGACAAATTGAAAAAAGGTTGGGTTGTTACATCAATTCCAGATGGAGAATCTATTTCAATCTTTAATTTAGGAAATTGGATCATTGAACAAGGTAAATGGCAACATACAGAGGAAACCTTATATGATTATGTTTATTCACTAATAAAGAAACTAAATCCAACACTTGAAAATCTTCAACATTATAACGGAAATAATTCAAAAACGGTTGGTAAAGCAAATGTTGCAAAACACTTTATGCCAAACCCGAAACCATTCTACCTAGACGATCCAAAATCATTCTTTCCAAACAAAATTGATGGGGAGAAATTTCATTTTTTCTACAAAAATGATGATAACAAAATATATTTATCTGAGTTATCATTATACAAAAATGGACATATCGAATTTACAAACTTACCTTCAAAGAAAACTTTCAAATTTGAAGAACTAAATGAACTTGTAGAGAATGGACTAATCACAACTGAATTGAAGGTTGGCGAAATTGTGACAATTTTGAATTTGGGATCTTTCAAAATAAAATCAGGAAGCGGGATTGAAATAAAATTTAAATTAAAGGAGTTGACTGACAAATTCAATGAACTTAACGGCAGAGAAAACAGCATATCAAAATGTGCAAGAATTTTTGAAGAGTACCGACAAAATCCAACAAAGAAACTAAGGACTGAATTAAAAATTAGTTACGAGGCAGTACCAGAACATCAGCGAATATTTGTTGGGACAATGGATACAAAAGATTATGAAGTTCGTCAAATAATCTATGGAGACATTGTTAAAAAAGAGTGGGAAGAATATTATGGGTATGAATATCCTTATGATGATATGCCAAAACCTATCGATGAATAATAAAATAGCACATCAGCGACTACAATGGATTTGGATATCAAGCTTAATGAAAGTTAGTTTTGTATCGGAGATGATCTGGCAAATTCGAATAATGGGCTTAAATTCCGAAACCCATTGAAGTGCCAGAACATTAATTATATTTAATCACAAAATCAGGAAAATACAAAACATTTAAAAGATGAAACGAATAATATTACTGTTTACGATAATGAGTGGGCTAATTAGTTGTGGTCAAAAAAATGAAAATTCTGTAAAAAGTGAAAAATTTGAGACAAAAATTCTAAAAATGAATGATTCAGAATTATTGGCTTTTTCAAATATTTTATATGATTCTCGTTCTGAAAATGCAAAAACTATAATTGCCTTTCAAGAATGCGTAAAAAGAAATATTGACAAAGGAAATAGTTTATATAGACTTGGAGTAAGTTATATTGAAAATGGAGAAAGTGAAACGGGAATAGAAAAACTTGAAGAGTCAATTAAAATAAATCCGAAAAATTTCAAAGCATATTTCAACATTGGTGCGGTTTGTTATGACACAAGACAATTTGAAAAGTCAATCAAATTCTATAAGAAATCATTAGAAATTGAACCTAATAATGACGCAAGTTATTACGGGATTGCTTTATCTGAATATGTTTTAAATGAAATAAAAAGCAGTAAAGAAAATTGTGAAAAAGCATTACAATTAAATCCAAATAATGAGAATGCTAGATTATTAATTGCAAAGTACTAAATAGAATACACTTCGCATAAAAGCTCTTAAAGGAATAGGCAAATCCGAATATTGTACTTAATTTAGTCAAATCTGATGTAATAGCGACATACTGTAGGAAAGCCTAAATAAAAAAACTACGAATGTTGGACTTTTTAAAACAAATTAAATTATCACCGGAAAAGAAGTTCTGGAAGTACTTTTTGGACAATAAAAGAGATTTAGAGAATTTCATAGATTCGGATTTATCGGATTACACAGCTTATAATAATTTAACTGACGAAATCAAAAAATTCTCAAGTTTGCTTTTTGCTGAAATAACAAAGTATTCTAATGGAAAATATGTCTTAGTAGTAACTCCAGATGGAAAATTTGAAGGTATTAACGATACTCAGAAATTGTTTGACTCAAAACCTGAAATAAGCAATTGGATTGTTGAAAAATTTAGACAGCCGAAAGACAAAATTCAATTCCAATATGATGGCTTAGAATATCCTAGTTCAGATATAGAGATATTTGCTGAATTAAATACTGAAAAAGAAAAATTTGACATCCAAGTTTTTATAAGAAATATGCATTCTGACGAACAAAAATATCAAATAATTGCATGGCTGTATCTTGATGATATTTTGGGAGAATTCAATTCAATTACTAAAATTGGTTACGTTGATTTTTTCAACCTGGAAGAAGGGAAAACTGTAAAAAATGGAATTACAATTTTAGAATTAAGAAAATTAATAGATAGAGAAATTTATAGGGTTTACTAAAAAGTGAGCCTCTAATTGTTTTAGGAAAATTGGTTTATTGAAATAAAATAGTTTTCGTTTTTTTACTTTTAGAAAATTGTTAAAAATATGAAGGCTTAAATTGTAAGACTGAAAACCTATGTTAAAAAACTTTTTTATTGCTTTTACCTCTTTGATGCTTTTTAGCTGTCAAAAAAACACTAATGAGACCTTGGAAAATCCTGTTTCAAAGTCTGAAAGCGTAGTTGATTCATTATTCCCAAAACCGCTTAAAAAAGAAGGAAAAAAAATGTTCCGAAATGATAATGAAATCTACAACTCAATGAACGTTGATGTTAAGCCTTGCTATAAGGGCGGTATTCAAAAATTTCAAGCTTTTTTAAAGAAGAACTACATTACATCAAAAGCAATAAGTGAGGATGATACAGTTGGAGGTGGAATTTTTTTGAGTTTTGTAATTGAAAAGGATGGAAGCGTTTCGAATATAAAAGTACTTCGTGATTTTGGTTACGGTTCCGGAAAAGAATTAGAAAGGGTTTTGAAATTATGCCCAGACTGGATTCCGGGAATGAAGGGTGGAAATCCAGTACGATGTTTGTACAGTATACCTTATTATGTTCAGTAATTATAGATATTTAAGATAATGAGAGGCGTGGGCAATGTTTTAAATGGCAAGTTAACAGAAGGATAGGAATTAATCACAATCTTCAAAGATTGAAATTCAAGGCAAGACAGAATTTAGAAAGTGAATTGGGCAGAGAATTTACGGTAAAAGATGTATTGAACCCGAGCCGGTCTTTGGAAACATCAAGCAAAACAAAGGATTTAAAGATTTACACTTACTAGAACAGCCAAAGTAAATATTGAATTTGGCCTGATTGCTATTGCTCAAAACTTTTCTAGATACTACCATTTCTAAATGGATAGCTTAAATTCGTTTGGGCAATTTAAACCTTATTTTTGACCTCGTAGAAGTTTTAGAAAAGTTTATAGAAGATCACTTTAGCCCAAATTTACACTTTTCAAGAAATGCTCTATAAATCAAATAATATTTAAAGACAAAGAGGTTGTCCTTTTCAGACAACCTCTTGTTTGAATTAATATATCTTTTATAAATAATTATTTATTGATTAATTTTTCAAGTCTTTGCATCATTTCATCTTTCTCTTTCAGCATACGCTCGTATAAAGCAATCTTTTCTTCATGAAGCTGAATCAATTTGTCAATTGGATTAACATTGAATGTAGGACTATGACCCGTATTTAAGAAAGCTCCATTATCAAATGTATTCGAAATAATATTAATAGCCTGCTCCTCATCAAAATTCTGAAAAGCTTCAACTGGAATTTTTAATACTGCTGATATTTGTTTAAGCAAATTATCTTCAATTACATCTTTTTGCTCAAGCATAGAAATTTTCTTCTGATTCCAGTCTTCTCCCAGATCATAAGCTAATGCTTCCTGCTTTATATTAAGCATTTCTCTGAAGCGTTTTACGTTTCTTCCCTGATGTATTTTCTGTTCCATAATGATTATCAATTTTCTGAGGGCTCAAAGATAAAGCCATGGGGATTAAAAAATCTGAATTTCAAAGATAAAAAAATATCCCGTAAAATATCCCTTTTGTCAGATATTATATCCATTTCTGGAATAGTTTATCCAGTTGAAAGGCAGGAACTTCGCTTTTGAATTCTAAAAATTTAAGCTATGAAAAAGAATAAAATATCCTTTGGAACTAATTTTTGGTAGGAAATCCCTATGATGTGCTTTATGCTTTTTTTGATTTCTCCCATCTTGACGAATATAAACAGATTTTAAGCGACTTGGCAATACACAGCTACAAGAAGACAATTTATAAGCAGGATAACCCATGCCATGTTTTTGTTTTTTATACTGCTTTAAGCTCATTTATCAAAGTCTGCCACTGTTTGAAAAGAAAAAGCAGGAAATGGCAGGCAAAGGGGTCAGATCACTACACTTCAATAGTTCATCTGGCTTCTCTAAGTAAAAACGAGTATAAAAATCCTTTTCAAGTATTTGAAAAGGCGTTCGAGCAGAGGTCATTGGAACAGTTTGAATTCTTTCTCTGTGAAATCGTACACCTTTCATTATCTCCCCATGCAGTAGAATCAGATTATGATATGATAACTCCCTATGTGCATTTAATCAAAATGCTCGATGCAGGACAGCTCATTATGGAAAGAGGCATTAAAAAGATCAAAAAGGAGAAACAGTCTGTGGATATTTTATCCCCTATAGAATAATATTCTTTATGTAAACTTCAAAAACAAAATATTATGAAAACTTCAGAAAAACTTATTTTTCCACAACTCGAAAACGAGTATCTGGAAAATATGCTGAGACAGCTGGTGAATAAATATAACATCATCCAAATGTTTTTTACCAGAACGCAATCTTCGGCATTTTCAAAACTTATAATCAATATTGACAGCAGTATAGATGCTCAAAAGCATCAGAATAGTAAATGGGTAAGAAAAGTTAAAGAACGCTTTCAGATTGATGTATTATTTGTTTTCTCCTCAAAGCTTCGACATCATTATTCTCTAGGAGATCCATTTAAAGCATATTACTGTCGTGAGTCTGCTGTTATTTACCAGAATTTTGAGTTCGGAAATTCCGTTTTTAAAACAATGGAATGGCAGAAATTCAAGAAGAGATTTAATGTGTTTGAAAACAATTTTCATCACGAGCACGACCTGTATAAATGTCAGATTAGAAATCTCATTTCAGAGGGTTCTTCCAACAGTGTTTATACTTCTTACTGCAGACTGATTGGATATGATCTTCAATGTCTGGAAGAATTTTATAAAGGAAATAAGTCAGACTCTGCTGATCTGAATCAAAGAATAAATCAACTTATCCCATACATTCCAGTAATTCAGAAATACTTTGTTAAAGCTTCTAAAGGCGGGTATTATCTTATTGATCTTTTTGAGCAGGCAAAAGAAGCTTCCAGTGACGAGGAAGCGATGTATAGAAATGAAATGTTTGAGTCAGTGGAGAAAACCGAAGAAAATCTGTATAGTATTATTTGTGATAGATTTAGTGAGTTTAGAAAACTAATAAAGAAAGAGTATAGAGAAGAGCAGGAAGTTTTATGCAGTAATGAGTCTAAAGACAAAATTCTTGAAACAGCTGTTCAGACTATTTTGGAATCAGTAGAGCCAGAACAGATTTATCTTTTTAATCAGGTGGCAAGCCATGAAAAAACTACTTATTACCTTTTACTTGTAACAGATGGGATTGGAAATGAAAAATTGAAATTAATCGTTAACCGTTTAAAAAACAAGAAAGGTGGTAACTCCGTTTTTGTACTGATCAGTCACAGTCGTCAATGGATACAAAATAACCTTTATGAATACCAGAGCTTCTTTGAGAAAATAATAAAAGAAGAGCAACTGATTTATTCATCAAATGAATACCATCCAGAACTTCACTGGGAATCTCCCCATAAACCTTATCACGGTGATCTTCATCTTTATTATAAATCGGCAGAGAAAAGTTTCCTTCAGTTTTCTTTGATAGCCACTAATGCTGATGGCAATTACTGTGGGCTCACGTCCATCTTCTCTCTTTTTTTCATGTCATTCTGCAGAACGTACGTTTTTGCAAAAACTTATTACATGCCTAATTATCTTCCAAGCCAAACTTTGTGGCAATTATGTATCTATGCAGATGCCGATATTAGAAAGTATAACTATTTAACAGAGCAGTTCTGGACTGACTTTTTTCCATTCTTGGATAGAAACAGGGCAGTATTTAATTGTTGGGACAGACTGAAAGTTGAACAGTTAGATCAGATGACTGTAATAGTGGAGAAACTTATGAATGAACTGCGTATTGCAGTTGTCGAAAGCGGACTCTTGAAAAATTTTGAGCAGGACTGATTTGGGAGAATTAATTAAGAATATATATCATGGAAACAGATGAAATTAAAAAACTGGAAAGAATTGGAGTATTAAGCGAAAGACTGCTTAATACTCTGAAACCAGCCGATGATAAAAGAGGAATGTATAATGCAGAGATCAGGATATATGATTATTACGAACTTGTTTCAATTATAAGAAACCTAATGAAGCTCTGCATAATCGCTTTGGACAGGGACAGTGCGGAAGTTCCGCCCACGATTCTAAACCAGAATATTGATGTAGGGCTTATATTGGGAATAGCACTTCAGCTGTTCCCGATTGATGAATTTGAGCTTATAAATGAAATCAGCTATTTATATAATGATATGAAAGAGGAACGTAGAGCAGATTCCGAACAATGATTAACATTTTGATGTACATATTATGTCCATGACAATCAGAGAAAGTCATATTAACTTTGTATGAATCTGAAATTTGGTTGGGTGATGATGAGTAAATTTTACTTATGAACCTCAGTGAATTAGGCTTTATATTTGTACTATCCCCACCATATTTTGATCAGGATAAAATGAAAAAAGTGTTATAACTTTATAGCGATGAATGATTGTGGAACAAAAAAGACTGATGATCGGTCTTTTTTTAATGAAGAGGAATTTCAAATGGAGAAAGATGGAAGAGAGGAAAGAGGAAAAATGACGGCAGAAAAGACTAGAAAAATGCTGAAAGACGAAGGAGTGGAAGTGACGCTGGAACAGGCGGGAATGATTTTAGAATTTTTAAGAAAACTGGCAAACATGGCAGTTTCAAACTATTTAAAGAAAAAAGATGAGAAAAATAGCAGACCTATACGTGAGAGTGAGTACCGATGAACAGGCAGACAGGGGCTACTCACAGAGAAATCAGGAAGAAATGCTTCGCAAGTTCTGCGATATAAATGCTGTTGAAATAAGACACGTTATTTATGAAGACCATTCGGCAAAGACATTCAACCGCCCGCAGTGGAAGAAACTGCTTGCGGATCTAAAGAAGCATAAGAACAAAACAGATCTTCTGCTTTTTACCAAATGGGACAGGTTCAGCAGAAATGCGGGAGATGCGTACCAGATGATCAGTATGCTCAGAAAATTGGGAGTTGAGCCTCAGGCGATAGAACAGCCTTTAGATCTTTCAATACCCGAGAATAAAATGATGCTGGCTTTTTATCTGGCTGCTCCTGAGGTGGAGAATGACAGAAGAGCCCTAAATACCTTTCACGGTATGAGAAGAGCGAGAAAAGAAGGAAGGTATATGGGAATTGCTCCTATCGGATATATTAACCGAGTAAAAGAAGACGGAACAAAATATATTGCATTCGACCAGCCAGAAGCCTCTATTTTAAAATGGGCTTTTGAAGAACTTTCCAAAGGAATTTTTAATACGGAACAAGTGCTTCAAATGGCAAAAGAAAAAGGTCTTAAAGCAGGTAAAAATCATTTTTGGAGAGCGATCCGCAATCCTCTTTACTGCGGTAAGATCGAAGTACCAAAATATAAGGATGAAGAGCGCACTTTAGTTCGAGGACAGCATGAAGCTTTAATCTCTGATATGCTTTTCTATAAAGTTCAGGATGTTCTTGACGGAAGATCCCGCAAATATCTTCCAAAGGCACTTTCTGCCAAACCTTTTCCGCTGAGAGGATTTTTTATATGTCCCGACTGCGGAAAAATACTCACGGGTAGCATATCAAAAGGACGACACAAATATTATCCATATTACCACTGCAGTGCAGGATGCAGATACAGGATAAATTCGGAAACAGCAAATGAGATATTTATACAGAACCTGAAAAAGTATATACCAATTCCTGAAATCAAAAATATCTATGCCAATGTCATAGGCGACTGTTATAAAGAACAAATTAAGGATGTCTTAGAAGAAAAAACTAAAATCATAAGCCAGATCAAAGATTATGAAGCTAGAATCTCAAATGCAAGAGATCTTCTTGCGACAAAACAGATAGATGCCTCGGACTACCGAGATATGAAGTCAGATTACGGAGAGATGGTAAGAAGACTTGAATTAAAATTATCTGGTATAGATGATGAGAATAAAGATATTCAAGAGCTTTTAAAAGCAGGGGTAGAGAATCTGATGAAGCTTAATGAATATTATGAGAACGGCAATTGGGTTGAATCGAGAGACCTATTAGGTTCGATTTTTCCTGAGAATTTTACGATCTCAGAAAACGGGTTTCGAACCGCTAGAGTAAACGAAGTAGTGCATCTCATCTACAGTATTAACAGGCTGATAGGGCTAAATAAAAAAGGGACAAAGAAGAAATTTTCTTCTTTGTCCCAATTAGTAGCGGGAACAGGACTCGAACCTGTGACCTTCGGGTTATGAGCCCGACGAGCTGCCTACTGCTCTATCCCGCGATGTTTCGGGTGCAAAGATACGCCGATTTTCTAGAAATCCAACGAAAACTTTAAAAAATGTTTTATTTTCTGTATTGAGTTGATATGACTACCTTTGCACAATAAATTAATACACAAATGTCACATAAAGCAGGTTTTGTAAACATCATCGGGAATCCAAACGTTGGAAAATCAACGTTGATGAACGCCTTTGTTGGAGAAAGATTGTCAATTATTACATCAAAAGCACAAACAACCCGTCACCGTATTCTGGGAATCGTGAATGGCGAAGATTTTCAACTTATATTATCAGATACTCCCGGAATCATCAAACCCGCTTATGAAATGCAGGAATCGATGATGAACTTTGTAAAATCGGCTTTTGAAGATGCTGATATCTTAGTTTATATGGTCGAAATAGGGGAGCAGGATTTAAAAGATGAAGCTTTCTTTAATAAAATCATCAACGCTAAAATTCCGGTTTTGTTATTGTTGAATAAAATCGATAATTCGAATCAGGAACAATTAGAGGAACAAGTGGCATTTTGGACGGCAAAAGTGCCGAATGCTGAAATTTTCCCAATCTCGGCTTTACAGAATTTTAATGTACCAGAAGTTTTCGGGAGAATCATTGAATTGTTGCCGGCATCTCCCGCATATTATCCAAAAGATCAATTAACAGATAAACCGGAACGTTTTTTCGTTAACGAAACCATTCGTGAGAAAATCTTGTTGAATTACAGCAAAGAGATTCCGTATGCGGTTGAAATTGTTACGGAAGAATTTTTTGAAGATGAAAATATTATCAAAATCCGTTCGATTATTATGGTGGAACGTGAAACTCAAAAAGGAATCATTATTGGACATAAAGGTGCTGCTTTGAAAAAAGTGGGAGTAGATTCTCGTGCCGATTTAGAGAAATTCTTTGGAAAACAAATCCATATTGAACTTGTTGTAAAAGTGAATAAAAACTGGAGAAGCAACGCAAATATGTTGAAACGATTTGGGTATAATCAATAAAGGAGTTTTGAGAGCGGTTTAAATTGTTTCAGGTTTCAAGTTTGAAATGAGAAATTGGAATTGTTAATTGTTTAATCGTTGATTGTTTCAAGTTTCAAGTTTTTGCTATGCCAAACGTTTATTGTAAAACTGAGACTGAAACTGGATTTTTAGCCCTGATAGAAGTGAAAATCCTTTTTTACTGTTTTTTCTACAATAAAAAAGATTGAAACGTCCCGAGGCTTCGGGAGCAGGAAATAGCTCCTGAAAAATAACCTGAAATAACAGGGAAAATAATAAAAAACTTAGGTATTAGAAACTTAGCGACTTAGCCACTTTTTTAACTACCTTTGCAAAAAATTAAAATACGGTATTTTGGATTTACAATTTAATAAGATTTTGTTCAACACAGAATCTAAAATCTAAAATCTAAAGTCTAAAATTCAAAAAAATGAATAACATTGTTGCGATAGTAGGAAGACCTAATGTAGGGAAATCAACCCTTTTTAATAGGCTGATACAAAGAAGAGAAGCTATTGTAGATTCGATTTCTGGAGTTACCAGAGATAGAAACTACGGTAAAAGCGAGTGGAACGGAAAAGAATTTTCGGTAATTGATACCGGCGGATATGTTCGCGGTTCTGATGACGTTTTTGAAGGAGAAATTAGAAAACAAGTAGAATTAGCTATCGACGAAGCTGATGTTATTATTTTTGTAGTTGATGTTGAGGAAGGTATTACACCTATGGATGACGTTGTTGCCCGTTTGTTGCGTAAAGTGACTAAGCCAGTTTTATTGGCGGTGAATAAGGTAGATAATTCAATGCGTGAGAAAGATGCAATCGAATTTTATAACCTTGGATTAGGAGAATATTACACATTTGCAAGTATTTCAGGAAGTGGAACAGGAGATTTATTAGATGCTTTAATCGACTCATTTCCAGTGAAACCGGAACCAGTTCAGGAAGAGGTTGTTTTACCTCGTTTTGCTGTTGTTGGACGTCCAAATGCTGGAAAATCAAGTTTTATCAATGCGTTAATTGGTAAAGAGCGTTTCATGGTTACGGATATTGCTGGAACAACTCGTGATGCAATTGATACAAAATTCGACCGTTTTGGTTTTGAATTTAACCTTGTGGATACTGCGGGAATCCGTCGTAAAGCTAAAGTTAAGGAAGATTTAGAGTTTTACTCGGTAATGCGTTCTGTCCGTGCGATTGAACATGCAGATATTTGTATTTTAATTATTGATGCAACCCGTGGATTTGAAGGTCAGGATCAGAGCATTTTCTGGTTAGCTGAAAAAAACCGTAAAGGTGTTGTAATCTTAGTGAACAAGTGGGATTTAGTAGAAAAAGATACTATGTCTACTCGTGATTATGAAGCTAAAATTAGAGAAGAATTAATGCCTTTTACAGATGTGCCAATTTTGTTCGTTTCGGCTTTAACGAAACAACGTTTATTGAAAGCATTAGAGGCTACGGTTCAGGTTTTTGAAAACAGAAAACAAAGAATCCCAACTTCTAAATTCAATGAATTTATGTTGAAAGTAATTGAAGCATATCCACCACCAGCGACAAAAGGTAAATATGTAAAAATTAAATATTGCATGCAGTTGCCAACTTTAACGCCTCAGTTTGTGTTTTTTGCAAATATGCCACAATATGTTAAGGAACCATATAAGAGATATCTTGAAAATAAGATTAGAGAAAATTGGGACTTTTCAGGAGTGCCAATCGATATTTATATCAGAGAAAAATAAAATAAGAAGTCCTCAAATGAGGACTTTTTTTATGCCTTGTTTGTAATTGAAAAGGATTAGTTTCGACTTAAAGGGCATACTATTTGAATAAATGTTGAAATTAAAAGTTAAACCTTTTGGCTTTTTTTAAGTCTTACTGTTTTCTAACCAACCATTTTATGACCAAAATTTATTATTTCCTAATTTTTATTTTATTTTGTTATTCGGCAAATGCCCAAAATGACATCGTTATTAAAGGGACCGTTATTGATATCAATACACAATTACCGCTCGAACTGGCAACTGTTTATTTTACAACAGTAAAAGATTCTACAGTGATTGAATATGCTACTACCGATAAAAACGGATCGTTTAGTATTACCACTAAAAAGTATGATAAGCCTATTTTCCTGAAGGTAAATTATATGGGATATCAGCCTTATTTTGAAGAAGAAAAAGGACTTATGGAAAGTAAGGACTTTGGTAAACTCTATTTACTGGAGGCTGCAAATGCTTTAGATAATGTCGTTATCAAAAGTGAAGCTGCGCCAATAACAATAAAAAAAGATACATTAGAATTTAATGCAGCTTCGTATAAAGTCCGACCAGATTCGAATGTAGAAAACTTGCTGAAACAATTACCGGGATTTGATGTAGGAACCGATGGTAAAATTACCGTAAACGGAAGGGAAGTTAATCAGGTTTTAGTTAACGGAAAAACGTTTTTTGATAAAGATGGCGCAATTGCCTTAAAGAATTTACCAGCAGAAATTATCAAAAAAATTCAGGTTTCGGATTTTAAAACGAAGAAGGAAGAATTGTCAAAGCAAGAATCGACTTCGGATTTTTCGAGTATAAATATCACAATCGACGAAAAGAAAAATAAGGGTTATTTTGGGAAAATCCTTGGCGGATACGGTTCTGATGATCGGTATGAAAGTAGTTTGATTATGAATTTTTTTAATAATAAGCAAAAAATAAGCGTTTTGGCTTCGTCTAATAATATTAATTCTACGGGATTTGCTCAGGATGAGGTATTTGACAATATGGGCGGAGGACGAAATAGCAAAGGTACTAGCGGAAGTTCAGGAAGTGGAAAAGGAATTACGCAATCGAACTTAATAGGACTTAATTATTCGGATGACTGGTCGGAAAAGCTGATGGCAATGGGAAGTTATAATTTTTCGAATTCGATTAATAATAATGACAGTAAATCTGATCAGACAAGTTTTTTGCCAACCGGAAATATTTCGACTTCATCTGATTCTAAAACCAGAAATGAAAATACCGGAAACAATGTCAATTTTGAATTAGAATATAAAATTGATCCAACAACAAGATTGGTTATTGTACCAAAAGTGAATCAATCCAGATCGAATAGTAATTCGACTTCATCTAGTTTTTCTGAAGATGAAAATGGAGAAGCTTTAAATGAAAGTAATGCCAAATCATATTCTGAAAGTACAAATACAAGCTTTGGAAACACGATTAATTTCAATAAAGCTTTCAACAAAAAGTCTCGTAACTTTAGTGTTGTTTTTGATAATAATAACACCAATACTGATGCTGAAGCATTAAATCTTTCTCAAACTATTTTTTATCAGGATAGTAAACCTAACGACGATAGAAATCAGAAAAGTATAAATAATAATAGCACAGATACTTATTCACTTGAACTTGAATATACAGAACCGGTGACTGATTCTTTAAGAATTAGATTTGGATCTGATTTTGACTGGAACAAGGAAATGAAGGATATGAAAACATACGATTTTGATGCTGTATCACAATCTTATTCAGATTTAAATCAGTCATTAACAAATTATACTACTTCAATACAAAATTCATTTAGTCCTAAAGTTGGGATTACATGGCAAAAAAGCAAATTTACTGTGAACTTAAATTCAAGAACGGCGCTTGTTGAGTTTGATAATCACTCTATATACCTCAACAACGCGACAGATTTGAATAAGAAATATGCTTTGCCGTATGGAGATTTTCAGATAAGATATAAATTTAGCCGTTCGAAAAATTTATCTTTCAAATATGATTATTCAAATGCACTTCCTTCTGCCGTTCAATTAATGCCGGTTTTAAATTTAACAAATCCGTTAAATACGATTATTGGTAATCCGGATTTGAATCCTATCGAGAAAAACAGTGCTAATTTTAGTTTTAGAAATTATGATTTCCGTACACGATCCGGTTACAGTTTGTATGTAAAAGGAGATTATTATAATAATGATGTCGTTTCGACTTCAATTTATGATGAAAGCGGAAAAAGAACAACAACTTACGTGAATATTTCAGGAACTTACACAACTTCAATTGGCGGAAACTGGAATCAATCTATAAAAAGAGATGCGCATGTTTTGCGATATGGTTTTGGTTTAAACGGTAGTTATTCATTTGATAAAGGTTTTACAAACGCTGTTTTATACAATGCAAAATCTACTGCGATTACGCCAAAAGTGAATCTGTCTTACGAATACGGAGAACTTTTAGTGATTTCGCCAACCTATAGTTTATCATACAATCAAACGAATTATGAGAATTCCTCACGTGATGCCACTTCTAATGTTGTACACAGAATCAATTTGCAAACGACAAGTTATTGGCCTGCAAATTTAATTTTCGGGAATGATTTTGGATATACTTATAATTCTAATATCTCGAGCGACTTCAAAAAAGATTTTTACTTATGGAATACAAGTTTGTCTTATGGATTTTTTGATAAAAAAGTCTACGCTAAAATAAAAGTATATGATGTTTTAAATCAGAATTTAAGTGCGACAAGAACTATTTCGGCAACGTCAATTCGCGATGAAGAAAATACTGTTTTGAAGCGTTACGTAATGTTTTCTGTAAGTTATAAAATAGGAAATTTTGCAGGAGCAGAAAAAGGAGAGAAGAAAAGGCAAAGGGAGTAGGTTCGTTCTAAGTTTCTGAGTTACTAAGTTTTTTTTGGAAGGTTCAAAGAAACAAAGGAACAGAGGGACAAAGATCTGAAAAAATAAAAAGACAAAGATTTACTCGTAGAGGCGCACAGCAGTGCGTCTTTTTTTATGCCCGCAGATTTTACGGATTAAACAGATTTTGCACATATTTTTAATTTTTTAATCTTGATTTAGATAAAGAAAATATCATAGTTTTTATTTGAACACAGAGATTGGGAGAATATATCTTTTTTGCGTTCCAAATATTGAATTGCCTCCAGCTTCAGCTGGAGATTAGAAAAATAGAAATACTGAAAATGGCTTTAGCCAAATTAGGAATAATTGAAACTCTATATCTCAAATCTGCATTCAAAAAACCTAAAATCGACAACATAAAAAAACGAGATAGATTTAAAAACCTATCTCGTTTAATGTAATTAAAATTAACTAATTGTATTATAGTGAATACTTTAAAGTAATACCATAAGTTCTTTGATCTCCAAGTACACCTGCATATTGTCCTGTGTTTCCACCAGCTGGTAATAATTGTTCGTAATAATCTTTGTTTAAAAGGTTACGTCCCCAAAAGTGAACTGATAAACCTTGTGATGCACGGAAACCGAAACGAGCGTTGAAAATAGCATAACCATCAACCACTAAATATTTTGAAGCTGAAGGGCTTGATGAGAATTCAGATCTGGCGTAAGAATCTAATCCAAGGAAAACTTTTCCTGAATTTCCGAAGAATTTTGCCTTATCAGAAAGTTCACCTCCTAAAGATCCTGCCCATTTTGAAGCACCAGGTAATTCAGTTCCTGAAACATCTTTAAAAGCTACCGGAGCTCCTGTTTCTTCTAACGGAAGTGGTGCATTTGTAAATTTCACATATTTAGCATCTGTATAAGTTGCGGCACCGTTGATCGTTAAGTGTTGGCTAATAACAAAACTTGCATCAAGTTCAGCACCTCTTACACGCACTTTATCTGCGTTAGCAAGATATCCACGATTTACACCCAATTCAGCAGCCTGAACATTAGTTTGGAAATCTTTTATATCTGTATTAAAGAATGCAAGATTAAATACTGAATTTCTAAATGGAGAAGTTTTAAAACCTATCTCATAATGATTCACTTTTTCTGGCTTAATAACTGCAAGATCTAATAATGGCAGACCTTTTGAATCAGTAGGAAGTCCGGCCACGTTTACACCAACTGGTTTGTAACTTTTAGCATAAGTTGCATAAGCGTTGATTTTGTCTGAAGCCTTGAAAGTCAATGTGATGTTTCCTGAAAAGTCAGTATTATCAGTACTAGAATCAAATGCCTGATCAGAATACACTAATTTTTTCAAAGCAAGTAATGCCGGATCGGTAGTTTGTAAACCTCCGTATGTTGTACGGGCATAATGCGCGTCTTTTTTGTCAAAATTATATCTTAAGCCTGGTAAAACGTGAATACGATCTGTAATAGCCCAGTCAATTTGACCAAATACTGCCGCACTTGAAGCTCTGATATTGGCATCAGTTTTGATTCCGTATCCTTCAAAAAGTCCCGGAGTTTTCCATAACGCACTTGTTGTACTTTGTGCAAATCTCCATTGTGCGTTCCCAGATTCCTCTGTTCCGTCTGTTTGTGATGTTTGATCTATAAAAAATACACCTACAACGCCACTAATTTTTTCTGTAAGTTGACCTGCATAACGCACTTCTTGTGTAAATTGAGTTTGTCTTGTTGGATTTTGAGATAATGCCAAAACTTGCAATCCTGTAAAATCCCTGTCATTTGATGGGTCCCAGTTCCAAAAACGCCAAGCAGTGGTTGAAGTTAGAGTTCCTGACCCAATTTTTGTATCAATATTAAGAGATAAACCTCCCATATCTTGTCCTGAACGCCAAGGAGTATCATGATCAATTTTACGGTCAAAAGCATTTTGACTTGGCAATTGATAATTCAAATCTTTAATAATGGCATCAAACTGGCGATAAGCAGGTCTTTGAGTAGGAGCAACACCTGCAACAACCTGAGCATATCCGTCAGGACGTTGTGTTGTAATATCTCCTGCTAAAATAATATTTGTATTTGTTGTTGGAGTCCAAAGCAACTGACCTCTGATTCCTTGATTGTTTAATGTATTTGTAGGTCTTCCTGTTACCACATTGTCAATTAAACCGTCGCGTTGTGTGCCTGAAAAAGACAAACGTCCTGCAACTTTTTTACCTAATGCTCCTGTAACCGAAGCTTTTGCTTGTAGAAAGTTATAATTTCCGTAGCTTACTTCAAAATCTGCACCTGAAGTAAAACTTGGTTTACGAGTTGTAATGTTAAACGCTCCGGAAGTGGTGTTTTTACCAAATAAAGATCCTTGCGGTCCACGTAAAACCTCGATTTGTTCTACATCGATAAAATCTAAAGTAGTTGCAGCCGGACGAGCGTAGTAAACACCGTCAACATAAAAACCAACTCCGGGATCAATTCCGTCATTTGTTAACCCAAAAGGAGAACCAAGACTACGAATATTGATTCCTGTATTTCTTGGGTTTGATGAATATAATTGTACAGATGGAACAAGTTCCTTGATTCTGTTTACGTTAAAAGCTCCTGTTTGCTCAGCTTGTTTTCCTGTAATTACAGAAATTGCAATTGGCACATCCTGAACTTTTTCTATTCTTCGTCTTGAAGAAACGACAACTTCTATAAGTTCATTTTCCTCTTTAAGTGTAACTGGTATTGAAGCTTTTGGTAAATCTGTAAGTTCGATTTCGGTAGTTTTATATCCTACGTATTGAATTATAAGAGTTAAAGGAAGTTTTCCTTTTGTATCGATGATGAATCTTCCTTCAGAGTCTGTAGTGGTATTATTTGTTGTTCCTTTGATAACAACGTTAACGGCTTCTAATGGAGTGCTTTCACTTGTTTTAACTACACCTTCGATGTTTTGTGCAAATGATATTGAGAAAGTTAAAAAGAATAATATTGGAAGTATATTTTTTATAGAATTTTTCATTTTTATATTAAGTATATGTGATTAGTAGAATTTAAATTAAATTTTTTTTACCAGCACATACACATCATAGAAGAATTGTTTTTCAAAGTAGAAAATTGACTATTTTGGTTTTTTTGCAAAAGATTTTTAGATACATCTGATCGATTGTAATTTACTTTCATAGGGTTGAAATTTGGAAAAAGGTTGTTAGTTTTTTTGCAAATATATGTAAATTCTATAGATTTACTAGGAATTAGAAAATATTTTTTTATTTCTTTACAAGTGAGGCGATTGTAATGCCTTGCATCGCTTTAAGAGTCTCGTCGCGTATGATCATTAAACCATGTCTTAAGCTGCATTCTTCCTCAGTTTTACAATCTGAGCATGGTTCGTAAAAGTTTAACGAAGCACATGGTAAAAGCGCAATTGCACCGTCAAATAAGCGGTGAATTTCTGCCAGAGTGATATCGTTTTTTGAGCGTATCAAATAATATCCGCCAAATTTTCCCTGCTTACTGCTCACAAAACGTCCACGTTTTAGATCCAATAAAATTTGCTCTAAAAACTTTTTAGGAATGTTGGCTCCCTCAGCAATTTCTATCGTTCTAGAAATGTGATTTTCGTCTTGTTGTGCTAAATAAAGTAAGGCCTTAAGGGCGTATTTTGCTTTATGTGATAACATCTGTATTTAATTATGAATTGTAAATTATTAATTATTAATTTTATTTTAGCCGAAAACTAAAAACCGTGAAACCTGAAACAAGAAAAACTTGAAACAAAAGTTTTTACCAGCCTCCGCTAGAACCTCCACCAGAGAATCCGCCGCCGCCAAAACCTCCACCAAAGCCGCCGCCACCTCCGGATGATCCGCCACCAAAACCTCCGCCAAATCCGCTTCCGCCACTTCTTCCAAGACTACTTAAAAGAATCACATCGAGCAGGCTTGGACCTCCACCATTATTATTGCCTGAATTTCCTCCACCGCCTTTATTTCTGGACAGTAAAATTAATACAATTACAACAATAACAATTAAGGGAATTATCGGGAAACTATTTCCTTTGGCTTGTTTGCGCTCGCCTTTGAACTTTCCTTTAAAAACATCAATTATGGCATCTGTTCCTTTGTCAAGTCCGTTATAAAAACTTCCTGCTTTAAATTCAGGAATAATTATATTTCTGATTATTGTTCCGCCAATTCCGGCAGTCAAACGATCTTCAACTCCGTATCCGGGATTAATGGCGATTTTCTTTTCGGCTTTAGCCAATAAAATAATAACACCATTATCATCTTGTTTTGTTCCGCCAATTCCCCAGGTTTGTCCCCATTTTGTAGCTAATTGAGAAACATCTTCACCTTTTAAGCTTTCAATTATAATCACTACAATTTGAGTTGTAGTAGAATCAGAATATCTAATTAGTTTT
>NZ_JAYSPC010000137.1:0-18374 GCF_043722275.1 Flavobacterium sp.
ATTAGTGAGAATGCACAAAGAAGAAGGATTGAGTTTTAGCAACGTAATCACTTTCAATCTGGATGAATATTATCCAATGACCAAAGAGAACAATCAGAGCTATCATTATTTCATGCACCAGCATCTTTTTAACCACATTGATATCAACCCTGAAAATATTAATGTTCCTGATGGAACCATACATATTGATGAATTAAATCAATATTGTATTGACTATGAAATGAATATTAAAAATGCCGGAGGACTTGATTTTCAACTATTAGGAATAGGTCGTACAGGTCACGTAGGTTTCAACGAACCCGGATCGCACATCAATTCCGGAACCCGAATTATTACACTGGATCATATTACAAGAGTCGATGCTTCATCAGATTTTAATGGTATAGACAACGTTCCCAAAAGAGCGATTACCATGGGAGTTTCTACAATTCTAAGGTCTAAAAGAATTGTACTGATGGCTTGGGGACAAAACAAAGCCGATATTGTCAAAAGAACCATTCAGGGCGATATAAGTTCAGAAGTCCCGGCCACATTTTTACAAAATCATGCCAATGCAACTTTCGTATTGGATCAGTCTGCAGCATCAGAATTAACGCGTTTCAAAACGCCTTGGCTGGTTGGGGAATGCATTTGGAATCACGAATTAAAAAGCAAAGCAATTGTTTGGTTGTGCCAAAAAACAAAACAATCGATATTAAAATTAACAGACCGTGATTACAACAACAACGGAATGTCTGATCTTTTGGCGCAGGAAGGTTCTGCCTATGATTTGAACATCAATATGTTCAACGTATTGCAGCATACCATCACAGGATGGCCGGGAGGAAAACCCAATACCGATGATTCGCACCGTCCGGAAAGAGCCAATCCTGCAAAAAAACGAGTGATTCTTTTTAGTCCACATCCGGATGATGATGTGATTTCTATGGGAGGAACTTTTTCAAAATTGATAAAACAAGGTCACGATGTACACGTTGTATATCAAACCTCCGGAAATATAGCCGTTACAGATGACGAAGCATTGAAATTTGCTGAGGTTGCCAAAGATTTTGTTGGTGATGCAGCAAGTTCAATCAACTTCAAATCGATAATTGAATTTTTGAATAATAAGTCAGAAAACCAGATCGATTCACTGGAAGTTCGAAAATTAAAAGGACTTATCAGAAGAAGGGAATCTTATGCAGCAACAAGATATATTGGTTTAAAAGATGAAAATACACACTTTTTAGATCTTCCGTTTTACGAAACAGGACAAGTAAAAAAGAATCCGTTAGGACCTGAAGATATTGCCATTGTAAAAGATATTATTGCTAAAATAAAACCACATCAGGTATTTGCTGCCGGAGATCTTGCAGATCCACACGGAACGCATGAGGTTTGTTTAAACGCAATATTTGCAGCAATGAAGCAATTGAAACCAGAAAAATACATGGACGATTGCTGGTTATGGTTGTATAGAGGAGCCTGGCATGAATGGGACATTCACGAAATTGATATGGCAGTTCCGCTTTCTCCATCAGAAGTATTGTTAAAACGTCATGCTATTTTATACCACCAGTCCCAAAAAGACAGGGTAATGTTTCAGGGAAATGACTCAAGGGAATTCTGGGTTAGAGCCGAAGACCGTAATAAAAATACAGCAATTCTATACGATGATTTAGGATTGGCAGAATATGAAGCAATCGAAGCTTTTAAACGTTTTGATTATTAGAAAGTACTGAAACTTTAGATAGTAAACTTTCATTTTTTTGGACAAAATCGAAATGTTTTTAATTAAATTTAAAAGTGTGTGTTTAAATACCTTGCTATCTTCGTTTTAAAATAAAAATAACTAATTAACAGTGTGAAAAATCTAAAAAAACCTACTATTATTTCAAATTAAATACACGTTTTTCTGTCAATATTCTTGTTTTAGTTAAGGATATTGATAGTTTTGCGTTTTATAATTAAAACCCCAAATTTTAACCTACAAACCTTATGAGAAAAACCATTTCTTATTTTTTGCCATTGGCATTATTTGCAACTATACTTATAGGTTGCAGCGATGATGATTCAAACGGCGACAATTACAAAGCTAATTATTTGGCGAATATTGATGCCACTACTTTACCAAAAGAGAACCGTCCGATGACGATGTTTGAAGACGACGAAAGTTCTTCAAAAATGTATGATAACAAAGACCGTTGGTTTCGCGTCAATCAACCAATGCAGATCATCCAGAAAGGAAAAGATTCCGTACAAGTTTCTCTTTATTCGCCAGTTGGATTGAGCAATGTAAAAGTCTATGCAAAACTCGCCAACTACGACAAGCGATTCTTAATGTTTGAGTTTTCAAAAGTTCCTGCTTTTCATCGTTCTTTTCACCAGATTCCTCTGGTTGCAGAAAAACATGATTATATGCTGGAAAACGGTAAAACTGTTACCATTGATAAAATTGACGGATTTTCTTCCGGAGCGATTGAATTTTCGGTAGAATCTGATGATCCTTTGTTTGCCAAATTCAAAAAAATAAAATCGGCGAGATTGGTACAGTTCAGCGATCAATATCATAAAAACGAATATGGTAAATATTTACCAATGAATCCTGTTTTGGCAAAAGAAGCCATTACGATGATTATCAACTTTTCCTATGCCATAAGCCATCCTTTGTACTATGACACTTTCATGAATTTTGACCGATACAAAAAAGAACAGGCAGCAACTGCCGGAACAGCTATAAATGGCGCATTAAACTGGCACGGAAATGCCGATGATGTTGATGGCGTTTATGATTATTTTACAAAAGCCCAAATTGAGCAGGCTTACAATACTTACATCGATAGCCGAACTTTGAATATGGCAATGGTTGGCGGAGATTCTGCCTGGGGCGGAGGTCCTTTGGCATCGCAATGGGAATCAGGTTATGTAACCGGACACTGGATAGGCGAAATGTCGGTTTGGTCACACGAATATTCACATCACAGCGGATATAACCATAGCAGTAATTTAGCCAATAGCGGCGAAGGCGGCGGTCAGCAGGAAATGTTAACCAATTTTTACAAATACCTGATTAGTCTTAACGATCTTCCATTTACAGATCCCGATGTATTAAAAGGATATACAAAAACAGCGTATTTAACCGGTTCTTATAAAAAACCTGTTTTTACAATCAATCCTAAAAACCCATTTTTATTAAAATATAAAGGAGAAGGAAAATGGAACTAACCTACAAAACTATCATGAATAAAATACCGTTTTTATTACTATTACTTTGCCTTTTTACCAATTGCAGTAAAGATGCCGCGAGTGAAGAACCAACAACTTACGATTATTTTTATCCAACTGATGAAGCATCCATAACGGCGGCTCAAATAGGAAACGGAACCGGAACTTTAGACCCTAAGGGAATTGCAATAGCAAACGAAAAATTATATGTTGCCAATGGTAATGTACTTGAAATCTTCAATGCCGTAACTTTGGCTCATATAAAAACAATAACAGAATATAAAAAAGGAACAACTACAATTCCTTTAACCGAAATTACTTCCGTGGCTGTTGACAACGGGAGAATTTACATTGGAAGTCGTGAATCCAGGCTTTTTGTGATTGATGAAATTACAAATGCCGGAATTAGTACTATTGGAAACGGTCAATGGTGGCAAACTTTTGTTCATGTTTTTGATGTTGTCGTAAAAGACGGATTGGTTTTCGTTAAGGAAAAAGAAACGTCGATTAAGGTTTTTGAAACTTCGCAAATCACAGAAACCAGCGATTGGAAATTAAATCCTATAGCAAAACTAAATACATTAGAGGGTTTTGATCAAATTTATTCCATGGATGTCGAAGCCGGAAATCTTGTTGTGGCAGGAAGAGATGCAAAAAGCTATTTGTATTATGACATTGCCGCTATTAAGGCAAATGCTGCAACTTCACTTACCGAACCCATAAAACCTGTTTCCTCTACTTTTATTGCCAAACCTACCGCAATTAATTTTAGTAAAGATTTTGCTGTAACGGCTGAAAACTCAGGAAGCGGAAATTACCTTCGTTTATATCCTAAAGCAGATTTTATGGCGCGTAATTATTCGGCTAGTGTAAATGTTTCTGATATAATGGGACAAAATCCTTTTGGAAGTATCGTAGGTATTGCACAACTAAACGATCGTTTGTTTTTATCCGATAATACAAATAAAACAATCAGAGTTATAAAGCTTAACAAATCGACCATTGCTGAGCAGGATTAAATAGTTCGCTAGAAAAAATAATGTAACCTCTAAAGTTTCGGCTTTAGAGGTTTATTGCCAATTTACTTTAGTCATGAGGCTAAATGTATGGCGAGGTTTCTTTATGTTTGATCTTTGTCGATTCTCTTTGCCAGCCCGGAAAGAATTTCCGCGCTATAGTTGAGCATATCCGAGCGATTGGGGTAAGCCTTTGGGATACAGACGAAACATCTGGAACAATAAAAATCACTAGTTTTGATGGAAAAACCTTAAAAGGTGAATTCAATATTAGTAACTTAACCAATGATAATGGTTTTCCATTAGGTTACTGTGACGGTACTAAAATAGTAGAAAAAAGATTCAATATCACCACAGGTACATTTACGGCTATTCCCTAAAAATGTAGCAACTCCATAAACAGCAAAAAGCCACTCCGTAATGAAGTGGCTTTTTTATTGATTTAGCTTGCGGGTGCAGGCTAATATGAATTCTATTTTAACAGTTTGGTACATCATAAAGTACTATAAAAGCAAAAGCCACTCCGTTATGGAATGGCTTTTTGATTCTCTTTTTAGCACGGATTACAAATGTAACTTTATTGACATATCTGAGCGGTCACGTACACTACTCATCTGATATGTTTCTGTGTTTCTAATCCTACGATACCCTGTATTACTTACTCATATCCAAGTATTCATTAGCCATTTTTTTAGTTTTTTCATCTACAGCTTTTTCATCATATGTTAGAATATCAAATACATCATAGGATGCTTTTTTATAGTGATACTTATTAGACATAATTAATGAATAATACAAAAGTCCTGCTAACTTTTGTTCTCCCATATAGTGAATCCCTTTTAATTGATTATATGCCAGCGTATCTCCACTATACAAAACAAGTTTTTCTAAGCTATCCATTAATTTTTGATTAGATAATTTTTCCCTATAAACAGTCCCAGAGTTTTCATCTGTATAATTAACTTTTGCCTCTTCCTTTTTTTTACATGAAAAAACTAGTGCTATGATTATAACAACAATTATAATATTTGATTTCATAATTTATTTATTTTAAACTAAAATTTTTTCCACTAACTTCAACACCATTTTTATATGCTACTAAATCACCGTCATTCTTACCCGAATACATAACTTTAGATACGCCTGAAATCTTATATTCACAAGGTCCAGTATTTTTATCTATTTCCCTATAATTTACGTATCCATCTGCACCAATCACTGTAATATTAGGATACGCTTCTGATATCATTTGAGCCAAACTTAAGCCATTTTTTCCAATTCTTGCAGACTCACATGTCCAAAGAGATAATGTTGTTCCCTTTTTACCTTTGGCTTCATCCCATTGGTCATTCAAGCCACTCATCATTTTATCAAAATCTTCTGCATTTCGTACAGTGAATCTTCCTAGCTCATCAAACATGAACTGAACTGCACCATGACCAAAAACAGTAAAACTTCTATCGCCCTTTTTATATTTTCTTGATTTTACAACACCATCAAAACGATTATTTCCTGAAGAAAATAAACTAACAGGCTCTTCATCTTCACTCTCATCTTCCTCACTTTCGTTAGATAAAGATTCTAAATATGCTTTGAATGATTTATTAATTTCATTTGAAATCTCAGCTTGTTCTTCTAAGTATTTTCCCATTGAACTACCATCATCTTTCCCTTCTTTAATATTTGAAGTATCAACTAACATTCCATCAGGGTCAATAAAATAATTTGGATTATTGTAGGCATAGTTATAAGGAGACCAGCGCCTTGATAATTCAGCCAGCGGGTCAATATTCATCCATCTACCAAGTGCAGGGTCATAGTTTCTTGCTCCATAGTCATACATGTTAAGACCTAGCTCGTCTTGGAGCTCTTTTCCGCTGAACTTATAATTATTATTAGTCGGCACATTATCATTATATCCTTTGTGTTTTAATCCAAAAGGATAATAATTATTTTCTTCGATAATTTCAAGAACTTGTGTTACCGGGTTCTTAGCGTAACTTAAGCGAACGTTCCCCAAGTGATCTTTGTACTGAAAAACATACGACAGTACTCCGGCATCATTTTTCACATAACCCTCGGTCGTTGGAAAAAACTGCAATAAATTGTCTTTGTACTGAAAACCTCCCAAATAATTGGTATTGGTTGTTGTGGCTCCTTCCTTTACAATTTTCTCTAGTTTTTGTCCTTCTGCGTTGTAAATATACTCAATAGTGCCATTGGTACCAAATGTAATTTTCTTGGGTAAATTGAGGTGATTGTATTGTATGTTGGTGATATTTTTGTTTTTGTCGCTGGTCATATTGCCATTAACATCATAACCATAATCTTCGCCATTTTTATTGCCGTCAATAAAACCTTTACTGTTATTTCCGGCGGGACTATCGGTAACTTTTGTTAACTGATTTGAATTTTCATTTAAATAGCCATAGGCTAAATCATCTATTTTAAAAACAACAGATGGCGCATCACTGTCTACGTATCGCTGCAGGGATTTAATATTTCCATTCTTGTCATAACTTAAACTTTCGTTATAGGCTCCTGATACAGGAATAGACTCGCCGGGTTTTCTATAAATGGCATTATTTAACCTATTAAGATCATCGTATTGATATCCATAGGAACGTATAACTTGATAATCAGATGCTGTTTTCCAGAAAGTCTCGGCAATATTCCATTATAAAAATATCAATGTATTTTATCATGTTTCTAATTTCACCAACACATCTGCAACACCAAGTCTGGTTTGAAGCCATTTTTTTCGATTTAAGACGTTATAAAGCAAAAAAACAACCCGAAGGTTGTTTTAATTTCTTTGCGATATTACTATAAATCATTGATTATCTGCAAATGTTAGATGGAATAATTAACCACCAACACATCTGATACATTACCTAAATCATTGATTATCTGCAAATGTTAGATCGAATAATTATCCAACAATACATTTGGTACATTACACTTAATTTTTATTTACTTTGAATACTCAATCAAATAATAATCTGAATTTTGTATTTTTTTATCTTTTCCAAAAATTTCATCAATTTCGTATTTAGCACTTTTATAACCTAATTCACCTGATTTTATCAAATGATACGTTGCTAAGTTTTTTGTTTTTTTGTCTAAATCTTCCAAAGATTTATTTGCAGATGACTCCACAAGTATAACATAAATATCAAAATGAGCTTGGGAATTATTATATTTATTTGCCATAATCAATGAATAATACAACAATTGTTTGTAGTTTTCATTTATAATAAAATCTTGCGCTACTGAATTATATGCCATCTCATTTCCTTTGCTAATTGCAAGATTTAGCAAACTATCAGTCATTTTTTTATTCTCAGTTTTTTCATGGTTTGGTATTTCATCATGGTCTTTAACTACCGAAGGTTTAATAACTGTAGATTCCTTTTTTTCCTGACATGAAATAACTAAAAAAGTTAAACACACACTTAAATAAATAGATATACTTTTCATAATTTTTTATCTTGTTAGTCCCGTTCTTATTTGAGACATCATTTTTACTGTTTGTAAATCAGTTTTTTGCCCTACTTGTTACCGTTGATAAAAGTTAAATAACCTCCATCATTTCTAAAATTATCAATTTTTGTAATTTGAGGTCAATAAACCTCATTGGATTATCAATACAATAATTATATGGTGACCATCTTCTATATTTCTCCGCCAGCGGGTTTTCAAGACCTTTAGTATAAAACCACACCCAAGCTATGTTACATAACAAATCATTATAGTGCTACCGCTTGCGCACTGCACTATAAACCCCAATATTTGCTAATTCTTCATGAGTTGAATCAAAAGTTTTTACTGATGTTTTTTCAGGTACTTTCAGAGTATAAAACTCCGTTTTTATATTTTCTTGAGAATACACGCTATTATTAAACAAGTTAAAGAGGATTACAAATCCAATAAATATTTTATTCATAAAACATTTTTTTTACTATTCTTAAAACAAAATTACCAAAAATAAAATACAGCCAAACAAAGAATGACATCATTAGAACAAGGAATGGTGTAAATAAAATGATAATTAAAACACCTTTTGCTCCATAGATTTCTGCATTATTAAAATTAACAGGTATTATTCCTGTAATGTTTAAAATAATATGTAGAACTGCAAAAGGTAAATAACCAAATAAGAATGTAAAAAATATTTTCTTAAATAGGTCATGTTGTTTTTCCGAATATTTTTCAATAATTTTTTTCATATTTTTTCTATTTTATTGCATGCTGAAAACATTTGACATATAATCACTTAAATAACTAATTCCCCCTTCTACCATTTTCATAACACCTTTTCCTGCGTTGTATAAATTAGCACTTACTCCAACTTTAGCGCTTGCTCCATCGGGAGTAGGAACTTTTATGCTTAAAGCTAATGTTCCAGAATTTGAAGCACTTAATTTGGTGTTTCTTCCCATTGTTCCAGTCTCAGATGCTTTCGCTCCCTCTGCGCTTGGGGTTAGTTCATTTTAGGCAATATTAAAAACAAAAAGATGAGCATTACTGCTCATCTTAAATTATTTTTTGAGGATTTTTACTCTATATCAATACGTTAGAAATCTAAAATTTCACATTACTAACATTGAAACAATACCCTTTTAGTTATCGAATTTAGTTTATTGAATCCAATTATTACTAACAGTATCTATCGATTTTAAACTCATCTCCCCATTCTTAATTAAATATGAAAAAACTGGTGGATAATCCGTAAAATGAAGTTGATTCTCTGCTAACTCGAACCTCTTTAATGAGCTATTTCTTATCTTACTTTTAATAAAGTTTTTTCCTAAATTATTTTCATCATCTATAACTACAGGTGTAAACTTATCAATTTCATATAGACCATAATATTTTGTCCCCTTATGAATTCCAGAAGGTCTTCTAACAATATGGATTATAGTGTCTTTATCTTTAAGAGAAAAATTTACAATATAAATAAAACGAAATTTTTCTGAATAGTTGTTTTTTTCTTTCAAAATTGGAATTGGAACTTTTTTCTGATATTCCAAAATCGATTTTTCTAGTTGACTATCCAATTCATGCTTTTTACAACCGATTAGCATGAAAGAAAAAACAAATCCACATATTAAATATTTTATTTTTATCATTATTAATTAAGGTCTTTAGATGAATTAATTTGTTTTATGTATTCTGTACCTCCAAGAGTTAATTTATATAATCTTGAGGTACCTGGGAAATAAATATAATTATTATAAGTTCTAGTATCAGTTTTTGTATGCTCGTAATCTGCACCCATACTGTAATTTTCTGATTCCATACCTTTATTAATGTCTGGATGGCTATGATAATGTCTTGAAACATTTTTATTTGGATCCTTTATCCCCAAACTATAAGGAGAAGGTGTTTCACCTATATCTCCAAAAGTAGATAATTGAATATAATTCTTACCTCTATTACTAAAGAAAGTCAAACCAAATTCCGCATGTGTATTATCACTTGCGTATTTAAAAAGATCCTTATAATCTCTTTCATTTCCGTCACTTTGTTCTCCAATTGAACTATAGTACCCTCCTTCATAATTTTTTTCAGAACCAGATCTTTTACTAGTCATTTGTCCAATAAGTCCTGATCGTACGGTTCTGCCATCCTTATCGTTTAATTTACCATCACCATTAGTATCTTTCATATCCCATACAGTTAAAGGTTTTTCTTCAAGAAGAATCAACCTTTCCTAGATAAAAATCATTATTTTCTGATAGAGAAAATTTAGATTCAACTTTTTGTCCAGATTTCAATTGATTGTAAATATATCTAAAAATTTCTTCGTTATCTTTTACAGAAATAAATCCTCCCACAATAATTAACTCATAGTTGAGTTTTTCTGACAAACCAATTGAGTAGGAAAATTCAGGATACTGACCTCCAGTTACTAAAGTAAGATGATAATCGTTTTTATCAATGTTACTCTTTATATATTAAAAAACTTTTGCCTATTCATTATTCTTTTATCTTTTAAATAATGTACAAGAATCTAATTCCAGTTACTTTCAAGTTTATAAAAATTAAAAGCATAACTTTTTTCATTTATAAAGCTTTTGATAATCGCTAAAAACTCTTCAGCTATTTTGTTAGGCTGATATTTAAAAACAATTTGTATCATGATTTTCTCACCAACTACATCAGGGTAACTTTCAGCTATCTGTCCGCTTTCTATGAAATGTAAATAACTATTTATTTTCTCCTGTAGAATAACTAAGTGCTCATTATCACTACCCCATTCTAAATGATCTGAAATAGTTAATACTAATATTCCTTCCTTGTTGGTTGTAATAATATCAATTTTATTTTTTTCTTCTACAGACATATTTTTATTATAAAAAAACCTACTTCAACATTACTCAAAAAACTATGGGTGTAAAAATACACCCATAGTTTGTCTTCATTTTATATTAGAGCGTATGCACTACCGATAAATTTATATAATTACCTTAAGCATCTTTTTCTCTATAATTTATTAGAAATTCAGCAATTTCGAGATCACTTGCACTTGCATTGCCACTAACAAATTCGTCGACCATATCTTGCGCCATATTCAATGGAAAAAGGTTTTCATAAGTTACCCCTTCAATTTCTAGAATAAGTTTATTAGGTATCTTTTCAGCATCGAAAAAAACAATATCTGAATCTAGGTCGACCTTTTCGATCATATACATATCAATAAGATCATATTCGATATCTGACAATTGTGTACTTGTAAACTCCTCAGATTCTTTTACACTTTTTAAATGTTTTACCAGTTCAATTAATTTCATATCTATATTTATTTATAATTTGTTCCATATTGACATTCGGCCAACTCCACCTGGGTGCAAGGTATTCCAAAAGATTGATCCTGTTGTATTTGCACTTTTGGCACTAATTGCATAACTCCTGGCTCTATAGCATGGTGCCACACCCAATTCGTTGGGGACTTACCTAAAATACTTCCAGCGGATGATTTTGGAACGGTAATCCATAACTCGTACATAGAGGAAGCTAATGAAGCATCTGTTTCAATAGCTGTATTCAGAGCAGTGTTAGCCGCTTTAAAGTGTCCATAATAACTTCCACCTGGAAATAAGTCACTAGATAATGATGTTTCGAATGCAACTGAATATACAGAGCCCGATGCTTCTGCTGTTCTAGCTGTTGTCCCAAATGCAACACTCCAGACTGCGCCTATACCTTTAAAAGCCCAACCCCACGAAAAGAAAGGAGAAGTAAGTTCCATTGATTGTGAATTCCCAGTAGCCATTTTCCAGCCCTTAAAACCATAACCTCTTAATTTTCCTCCATTACTTCCAAATTCTCCTTGCGAAATGCTTTTAAACTTTACAGAAGTTGAAGATATTACCTTTCCATCTTTTCCATATAAATAATCGGTCGTATCGCCTCCTCTATTATTTACGTGATTCCCTTTTTCATCATATCCATTATCATCAGTATGACTAGCTAATGCTTCATCAAATCTAGCTGTAGCACCACTTTGAGTCCTATATCCACCATCATCCCAATCGTAATACGTTCCAGATTGTCCCGCACGAGCTGTTCTACCATCTGGATCAATAAAAAAGATTGGATTATCAAGTGCATAAGTATATGGACTAAACCTGCGGGAATTTTCAGCCAATGGGTCGACATTCATCCAACGACCAAGAGCAGGATCATAATTTCTCGCACCGTAGTCATACAAATTCAGCTGAATCCCGCCAATACTCTCGTCTTGGAGCTCCTTGCCATTGTACTTATAATTATAATGATTTGCGTTATTTTTAGAAGTTTTTACCTGTTAAATACAAAATTTTTAGGAACATGATTTTAAAGGATAAACTTACTGTTTTATTACTCAAATCCAAAAATAAATCTTTAAAACAGCTGTAAAAACAACTAAACTTTTACTAAAACAAATTGTTCGACGATTTAATCTTTTTATATGAGTTCTTAAAGTCAAATTTTTTCTTTCAACATGATTGGTGCCAAATCGTTTTACAGAATGCAATTTCTCACTAATCAAATATCTGTAGTTTTTTAATCTGTCCGTAAATATTTTTTTAGCGTCAGATAATTTTAAAGTTTCCAGAACACGGTTCAGCGTTTTATTGGTTCGTTTCCCAACATTAAAACTCACAATTGTTTTAGAATTCCTTTCCAATGCATAAACCAGCCAAATATAATTTTTCTTTTGTCTGATATAAGTGCACAGCTCATCGACTTCATAAGTTTTGCCTTTGCTGATAATGGGTTTGATAATACTTCCGGCAATTGAAACAATTCTTTTCAATAATGTTGTGGATATTTTTAATATTCTTGCTGTGCTTCTTATCCCCAAACCTTCTTTTATGAACAACACTATCCCCTGATTGATATCCCTTTTGTAAGCATTATACCTATAGTCAATCTGTTGTCTTTTTGACAAACACAACATTTATAACGCTGATTTCCGTTAGATTGAAATCCACTTTTCATGTATTTACCATTGCAAAAATTACATTTTATTTTCATGACCTAATTTGAAACTCTATAAGACAAAAGCATTTTAAGGCTTATTAAAAGACAAAAAAAAAAGAGACGACCTATTGGTCGTCTCTTTTTCTATTCAATAATTAAAATTTTCAGATTCTTTTTCAGTTAGTTACGCCATTATTTTATAAAAACACCTAATCTGAAACACTACTAGGATCTCCGGGTTTACCCATAGGTATTACAATTATTTCCGCATTTAATTTTTTCTCCTGCATATCCTAAAAAAAACACACAATTGAAGAAAAAAATAAGTAGTATTTTTTTCATTTTAAGGATTAGTTTTTATAATGATACTCGTTTTCAGAAAGAATTCTACCCTCATTGTCTTTTACAAATTGCAACCTGTTAAAGTTATCATAAGTGTAAGTGGTTGTATATCCTTTTGGGTTCGTAACAGTACTTATTCCCACTAATGGTTTATAACTGTAAGTTGTAATCATTGCGTCCGAAAAACTGTTTCTAAATGTATCCTGGTTACTGTTATATCCCAAAAGTGCCCGATCATAAGTTGCATTCTCTACTTTGGCAATTGGCTTTGTGTTATTGTATCCCCAAATAATGGCAACCGGAATTCCACTTTCTAAGGTGTATTGTAAAATATTACCCACTTCATCATACTTATTGAAGGTGATTTTTCTTTCTAAACTGCCAACATTGGCGATATTTGGCAGATCATTTGGGAATTTTGCTGAATACACCTCTTTTTGAAGCAATAAATTACTCGTGGAGACATCTTTAGCAAAAACTGTTTTACTTTTAGAAATTACAGAGCCTTGATAATAGTTTTCTGTAATAACAGGATTTGATATTCTATTTGAAGAGGCTAATTCAGACATCCATGGTTCTCATATTAAATCAGGAGGATACAAATATTTGGTTTCTAAAGTTTCGTTTTTACTATTAATGCTTTGTTTTCTGCTTAATTGTGCATGATTGGGATTATCATAAATATATTTTGCTCTATTTATTAATGAATCTTTAAGAATATTATTAGAGTCGTAGAAATACTCTTTAGTTTCATTTGATGAGAGGTAATTCCAATGAGAAGAAATTACACTTCGCATAATATCTAAATTTTCTATACTATCAGGTTTCCCAGAAGAAAAACAATCCAACTGAAAATTCTTTCTTACCGGATAGCTGTAAACCTCCTTATTAATTCTGGTATCCAAAACATAATAATTGATACTTTCTTTGAGGGATAAAAAATCATCATCTGTATTATTCTTTCTTTTAAAATAAATTACTTTACGTTCTAATCCATTATCCCATCCGGAATTTGTTTTCGATGAATGATTAAAATCTGATCCTGACAGGACCTCACCTGGCAAATCAGAATTTATAATGAATTGATGGGTCTCTCCTCCATTCAAAAATGCATCGTTCCCATAGCTAATGGTCACATTTTTATAGAAAACATTGGCTCCCTTGTCATAAAGTGATAAAATGCTGCTTGAAGACACGACCAAATTATTTACGTCAACGTGCATGCAGACAGTGCCAGTTTCACCGGTACCGTGACATGGAATTCTTTTTACACTTTTTGATATATAATAGGGATTTCCAGAGGTAATCCCTGAGGATGTATTTAAACTGGATAGAGAAGAATAATAAAATCGCTTATAATTAGTATTACTATTTTCATTAATATCTTTAACGGATTTCACCCTGATTCCACCCGTAACTATATTATCAAAAACAACCGTAGGTCGGGTATTATAGTAAGAGAAATTAGCACCACCAGTGCTACACCTTGTACTTGCCTTTAAATTAATTTTATAATGTTTGTCTTCCTGACCATCAAAATAAAACTGAGAATATGCAATATTTTCTTTTAATATCACAGAGGTTCCGTAAGAATATAAACTTCCAGATTGTGTTTTCACTAATAAATTCATCAGAGTATTTGTTTCAATGCATGTAACAATTAAAGAGGCCTGTGAGTGATCTGTATTCAAATTTGCATTGCAAGCATCAAGATTAAATTCACCATAAGCCCCAATCGCTACCAGTTGGCTAAAAGGCAGGTATATTGTTTCCTCACTCACCTTAACAGCATCTGATGCTGTGGTAGTGGGACCTATATAAACAATTAAGTTTCCTGTAATAGCAGTTGGAGTAATTGTTTTCTGACCTAAAAATGTATTGGCTTCATATTCAAATTCAGAACAGCCTTTCGTTGGATAGCATATTTTTTTAAGCATTCCAATTTTAGTAAATCCTGCATCTGCCTCTCTATTTGCTTTAGTAAACTGTATGTCAGGAAAATTTGGAACTTGGGGTACTAAACTATAATTGCTTTTTCCATTGTAATATCCCCAATGATCTTGACTTTTAGATAATCTGAGTGGCAATTGATTTGGAGAGATATACTCAAAACTATATCTTTTGGATATATCTTTAAAAACGATCTCATTTAAAAAAGTGCGTTTATTATCATATACAGTGTAATTAAAATTGACCTTTTCAATGATTTCAGAAGCATTGTCAACCAATTGCACTTCTTTAATTTTTTTATTTCCCCCAACCGAAACTTCCGGATCGTTATCAGCGTAATATAAAAAATTCAATACACCATTTATTGTGTTATTTGACGATATTTTCTTTATATGCTTACCGTTTATAGACATATTATGTGAAGTTATACTCGTTAGTACCGGACCGTACTGATATGTACCTCCACTTTCTATACAAGTTTCTTGAGTATAAGGATTGGACACAATTAATGCCTGCGATTCTGATGCAATAAAACTATAATCGTTATTTTCATATTCCAGATAAATTTCATCACCCAATGGATGTTTCACAAGGGTTAAATACCATGAGGTGGTATAAATTTGAGGCTGCGAAAAACCGGCATTCTGTGCCCTGAACATGGTAGTCTCTGTTTCAGTAAAATAATATTTCACTCCATCGTTTGTTGTAACTATGAAGGTAATTCCCCAGGATCAGTAATTTTATCGATCTTAACATTTTGATTCTCTATTAAAACAGGGTTTTGATTTTTATCCAAAACAAACTTACCTGATATCGAATTAAAATTAAAAGAAAAAATATCCGTTTCTGAATCTGCTTTTTCATTATTTCCAATGTTATAAAAATAGTCAATATCAGTTGGTGTAAGTATTCCGTCGTCTAAATTTGTATCATCCGGTATATTACTTGGGGAAATATCATTTTTTTCATCTGCAACATCATTTGCACTTCTGGTAATAACACCTCCTGCATTCATATTCCATCCCAAACCCACACTTGAGGAAATATCATCAACTTTGATTCCATTTGAGCCGTAAAATAAATTTAAAGGCATAGATAAATTTACTGTCGCAAAGCTTAACAATGGAATATTAATATTGGAGGTTCCGTTAACTAAGCCAACTGGGATATTGCCATAATTACCTAACGAATATGCGGATGGCGAAGGAGGAACAATATTGGGTAGTAAACTTGTGGCTTCATTTTGGCTCCAACTTTTGCTTAAAGTCAAAAGAAGTATTATAATTAGTCTATAAGTATATTTCATTTAATGCTAATATTTAACCCATTGGGGTAATTAAATTTGATTGTTATTATTGATATTGATTCGCTAAATATTTTATAGATATATCACTATTTTTATACTGAATCCTATAGTCTTAAAAACACAACATCTACTTGTATCATGACAATTTAGGTTTGCAGGATTTGGGATCACCTCAATACTGGATTTAACCTTCTCACTTTTGCTTTGTCTTTTAGTTTACCAACCAAAAGTCATTACTGCCAATGCTTCCGTTTTTATCTTTTGACGCGCTTGAGTTTGATGTTCCTGCCCTCAAATAACCTTCTATCACGGGTTTCAATTCAAAAGATAATCCGCACGGGTTTCTACGTATCATTTTTTCCAAAGATAATTTGTGAGTAGGTAAATAGAGGAAGAATAAGAGTTAATAAATAGATTTTTTCATAAGCATGTTTAGTTTTTGGCAATTTAATTACACGCAAATCTAAACTACTAATAGATTATAATCATACGGTTTTCCACATTTTTTTCTGTAGTTTTTAAGGATTCAATTTATGGATAAAAAAAAATCACACGTAAGACATTGAAAATTAAAAAATTAAATAGCAAAATTAAGTTTTTAAAGTACATTAAAAACTTACAAAAAAAGCATATGTACATAATATTTTCTATGCAATAATTATGCTTTTTTTGCGCTAAAAAGTAAAAAAGTCGGGACACTTTATCAGTTTTACAATTTCAAGAACACAAAAAAACTGCGCAAGATCAAGGAGACCATACGCAGTTTTTTATTAGAATTCTTTGGAGAGTTAGGGATCTAAATGTGTATTTACACCCTCAACTTTCTTCCACTTTTTTGTTGACAAGTGCCGTTTAGTTTACGATGCTCGTTCTAACCCCGATATTTTGTAAAATTAATTCTGCCATTGCATAATGCCAATGTTCGTCTTTGCAAAAATCAATTGATTTTTGTCGCAGTACTACCAAATTGTTATTCTGTCTTTCTTGGGCAAAAACATTTTATCTCCGGGTTGTACATTAAATGCTTCGTAAAAAGGCGTAGTGTTCATTAGAGGACCGTTAACACGCCAATTTGGTGGAGAATGTGGATTATTGTTAATCCACAAACGCAGAAACTCGTCTTTCATTTTTACTCTCCATATTTTGGCTATAGAAATAAAAAAGCGCTGGTCTGGAGTAAAACCGTCAATTTTTGTATTGCTTTGTCCTTCCGTGGTCATTTTAAAAGCATCATAGGCAACTGCTATTCCTGCAATATCCGCCGTATTTTCGCCTACTGTCATTTCACCGTTAATGTGTAGATCTCCTAGAACGGTATAGGTACTGTATAAATTGATAACCTGCTGTATTCTTGACTTAAACTTTGTATAATCATCTTTTGTCCACCAGTTTTTTAAGTTGCCATCCTTGTCATATTGAGCACCCTGATCATCAAAAGTATGGGTTATTTCGTGACCTATAACCATTCCAATACCTCCATAGTTAAGGGCATCATCTGCATTATTATCAAAATATGGAGGTTGTAAAATACCTGCAGGAAAAACAATTTCATTTGCAGTAGGGTTATTATATGCTGTAACTGTTGGAGGTGTAGTAAACCATTCTGATTTATCGACTGGTTTGCCCAATTTTTCCAATTGAAATTGATATGCAGCTGTAGCGGCCGAAACCATATTCTCAAAATAGGTGCCCCTCCCTATATTTACATCGCTATAGTCTCTCCATTTATCCGGATATCCTATTTTCTTGGTCATGGCAGATAATTTTTCTTTAGCTTTTTGTTTGGTACTTTGACTCATCCATTCCAATTTATCAATTCTTTTACCATAAGCTTTTTGCAGATTATTCACCAGGACCAACATACGTTTTTTTGCATCTTCTGAAAAGTATTTCTTTACATACAATTCACCCAACGCCTCGCCTAAGTAATTATCAAGGACATTGGCCATTTTTTCACCACGTGATTTTTGAACAGCTTGACCAGAAAGGACTTTGGTATACTCAAAGGAGGCATCTGCAAAAGGTTTACTTAAATCATCTGCATATCTTTCTATAGAATTTGCTTTAAGGTAAATTTTCCAATT
>NZ_JAYSPC010000138.1:0-46036 GCF_043722275.1 Flavobacterium sp.
ATAAACAATGATATCGCTCCGCTGGAGCTTTATCACGAATAACGTATATATTATCTATAAATATTATGCTCCTCTGGAGCTTTAAAAAGGAAAATTAAAATTATTTTATTTTAAAAATATTACCGAATAGTTTGGTCATACGACTATGCGATAAAATCTTGATTTTCTAAGACTACATTAAAAAGCAGCTTTAAAATCTATGTTTCTATGTGTTGAATATTTTTTCACGCAGATTTCACAGATTTAAAAAGATTTTTATTTTTTATCCTAGAAGATTCATTTTATTTCAATTGATTCCAAAAATCAAAGTAGTTGAACCATTGCAAAGGATATTTTGCCAACATCGATTCTACGCTTTCAACATACGCTTTCAGCAATCCTTTTTCATCACGGTGTTTGACTACAGCTTCACGCGCATACAAATGATAATGCAGGTTTGGTTCTTTCATTACATAAACAAAAACAACTGGAACTTTTAACCTTGAAGCGATTAAAAACGGACCTGCGGGAAAGTTTGCATCTTCGCCAAGGATTTTTTCAGATAATGATTTTGTGCCTTCAAAATAACGATCGCCGGTAAAACAAACCAGTTCATTATTTGCAAGTGCCGCATTGATTTCAAAAATATGAGAAAGATCATCGCTGATAATAATAAACTTTACGGTGGGTTTTTGGGCAAAGCTTTCGAGATAATTTTTAATAGCCGAATGTTCTAAATCTGTAGTAACCAGATTGATCTGAAAATCAATGTCGATATCACCCAGGAAATGTTCTGCGATTTCAAAATTTCCAATATGTGCACTGATTAAAACGCCTCCTTTTTTTTCTGCCAAAAGATTTTTCAAGATTCCGATTCCGTCAAATTCATAGGTGAATTTATTTCGCATTCCTGCCGAAATGGAAATTTTATCAATAATGGTTTGTCCAAAAGTGTAATAACTTTTAAAAACCATTTTTTTAGATTTGAACCAGGAATAGTTCAGCCTTTCTTTAAAATAATAAGAAATAGCTTTGTTGCTTTTCTTTAGAAATAAAAAATAGTAGGAAGCAACAAAATACAGTAAAACATAAGCGGCTTTAACACCCGCTTTTTGTATTAAAAAAACGAATATTCTATACCCTAAAACAGTTCCTTTTGATTTGCCATCCCATTTGCTCATTAAGCAATTTTGGCTTTTAATTTGTTTTCGATAAGATCATAAAAACTTTGAAAAGAAGCGATTCCTACGAAATCTACTTCTACGAGCTTTACGCCAAAGTTAGCTTCAATGGAAACTACTAAATCAACATAGTCCAAACTATCTAACCCAAGTGTGTCTTTTAAATTAGCATCTGGTTCAATATCATCATTATCTACTTCAAATTCATCAACTAAAAAACCATTAATTTTTGCTATAATCTCTTCTTTATTCATCGTCTAATTTAAACTTTTTAACCACCAACGCAGAGTTGGTTCCTCCGAATCCGAAGGAATTGGACAAAAATATGTCAAATTTTTTGTTTAAAGTAGTTTTGACCAAATTTAATTTGGCAGCATCTTCGTCAGGATTGTCTAAATTTATGTTTGGAGCAATGAAATCGTTCTGCATCATTAAGATAGAATAGATTACTTCGCTGGCTCCCGCCATCCAACATTCGTGCCCAGTCATTGATTTTGTTGAACTTACATACGGATTTTTCTCACCAAAAACTTCAAAAATAGCTTTGGCTTCATTACCGTCTCCAACTGGAGTTGAGGTTGCGTGAGCATTTATATAGTCAATATCACTTGCTTTTAATTTTGCTTCATCAAGCGCTCGTTGCATGGCTATAGACGGACCTTCGACATTTGGTGTGGAAATATGTCCGCCGTTTGATGAGAAGCCGTAACCTACAACTTCTGCAATAATATTGGCACCTCTTGCAATTGCAGATTCGTAACTTTCCAGAATTAAAGTTGCACCTCCGCCACTTGGGATTAATCCGTCGCGATCAGCATCAAAAGGCCTTGAGGCTTTTTCAGGTTCGTTTTCCCTATTCGAAAATACACCTAAACCATCAAAACTGCTCATGGCAAATTTGTTGATTTCCTGCGCGCCTCCTGTAATTATGATATCCTGAAATCCGCTTTTTATTAAAAAATAAGCAAGTCCTATAGAATGTGAACCACTTGCACAAGCCGCACTTATGGTAAGATTAATGCCACGGAGTTTAAAAATCGTAGACAAATTCATCGTTACCGTAGAATTCATCGATTTAAAAATGGCTCCGGAACCTATTAATGCGGTATCTTTTTTCTCTCTTACAATATCTGTAGCATCAATAATAGCTTTTGAAACGCTGTCATTTCCGTACATAATTCCCACTTCGCGATTCTCAAAAAAAGCGTCATCGATATTCGCATTTTTCAACGCTTCGATTGTTGCCATATAAGCATATTCGGTTTCTTCACCAATGCTCATACGTTGTCTTCGGGTCAATAAATTTTTTAGATCAGCTTTTGGAACCATTCCTGTTAAGGCTGATTGAAAACCAAATTCTTTTCTTTCAGAATCAAACTGAATACCCGATTTTCCGTTGTATAACGATTCCTTTACTTCATCTAAAGAAGTTCCGATACAGGAATAAATTCCCATTCCAGTAATTACAACTCTCTTATTCATCGTCTTTCAAAGTATTTTTTATCCTTAAAGTATAATTTTTTTAATCTCGCAAAGACGCGAAGTTTATTCTCTTTTTTAAGTTTTTTTAAATAAAACTTTGCGACTTCGCGTCTTTGCGTGCAATTTTCGACGTTAAAAAAAAACTTAAAATAGTCTCGCAAACATAGAAACTATTAAGAATATATTCCTCCGTTTATATTGATAATTTCTCCTGTAATATAGCTTGATTTTTTTGAAATCAAAAAGCTTACCAAATCTGCCACTTCTTCTGCTTCACCAAAACGATTTACGGGAATTAGTTTTAATAATTCTTTTTCGTCTAATTGGCTTGTCATATCAGTTTTGATAAAACCCGGAGCTACAGCATTTACAGTAATATTTCGTTTGGCAACTTCCTGAGCTAAAGCTTTTGTCGCTGCCACAATTGCGCCTTTTGCTGCCGAATAATTGGTTTGTCCAGCCGTTCCTTTTACGCCCGAAACCGAAACTATATTTACGATTCGACCATATTTATTGCGAAGCATTTTTTGAATGAAAAATTGCGTCACATTAAAAAATCCGTTTACGCTAGTGTTTACAACTCCGTTCCAGTCTTGAGGAGTCATCCACATAAAAAGACCATCTTTTGTAATTCCGGCGTTGTTTACAATTGCTTCTACAATCGCTTCAGGATTTGCTTCCTGCCATTGCGTTAATGTTTTTTGTACTTCTTCATAATTAGAAACATCAAAACCCAAAATTTCTCCGGTTGCTCCTAATGTTTGTATTTCCTGAAGTGTTGCTTCGGCAGCTGTTTTATTCGAATGATAATTGATCAGAATATGATAACTGGATTCAACGGCTAATTTTTTACAAATAGCACTTCCAATTCCTCTTGAACCGCCTGTTACTAATACACATTTCATTTATGTAGATTTTATTTTTTATAGGTCATAACTGGTATCGCCTTTTATTTATTGGTTTGTTGACACAATTTTTTTAGTGGCGATTTCATTTATGTAGATTTTATTTTTTATAGAAATAAAAATATTATTTCTTCTTTTTAGTTGCTGATTTTGCTGCAGGTTTTGCTTCTGTTTTTGGTTTTTCAACAGCAACTTCAGTTATAACTTTTTCTTTTTCCGCTGATTTTGAAAATAGTTCGGCGTTTTCAAACCATTGGTTGCTTAATACGGTTCCGTCAGGTTTAAGAAATCCCCATTTCCCTTCATTTTTTACTCTTGCAAGACCATCAATAAATCCTTTGTCTTGTTGTACAAATAAAGAAATAACGAATCCGTTTGAAGTTATCCCGTATTGTGTTGGAATTATTAATTTTCCTGATTCATTGATAAATCCCCAGTTTTTTTCTTTTACCGGAGCGATTCCGTTTGAACTAAAAACTTCAGCATCGCTATACGTTGGCGGAATAACAAATTCGGCTTTAGGATTAATATATCCCCATTTTGAACCTACACAAACCGGAGCCAGATTTTTTGAGAATGCTTTTGCTTTATCATATATAGGTAAAATTGTCCAGTTTCCTTTTAAGTCAATGAAACCAATTTTTCCATTCTTTTTAGCATAAGTCAAATCCTGAGTTTCAAAATCCCAGATTTTTTCGGCACCATCAACCGGAATAAATTTTCCTGCGCTCACAATTCCAAAAGTCTTGTCTTTTCTTGCCCAGGTTGTATTTTTAAAATAGTTTCCTATTTCATCATAAACAGGTTCTACAACTTCTTTACCATCGGCACTTATAATTCCCCATTTTTTATTGCTTTCAACTCTTGCAAAACCATTTTCAAAAGATTTGATCTGGTCGTATTTTGGTTGTAAAACAATTGCCATTTTTGAATTGATTAATCCAACTTTGTCTGATTGTCTTATAAAAGCAACGCCGTTATTAAAATCAAATAATTTTTCGGTTGGCGGCGGAGTTTGAATTTCTCCTTTAGTATTAATATAAACCCAATCCTTATCTTTTTTTACAATTGCAATTCCGCTGTTAAAATCTTTTGAATCAACAAAAGCTGCCGGAATTACCCATGTTCCTTTTGTATCAATAAAACCCCATTTTCCGTTATCTTCAGCAGCAGCCAAACCTTCAGAAAAGCTTTTTGCCGATTTGTATTGTGGCTCGATTTTAAAATTTCCATCTTTAGAAATATATCCAATTTTAGAATTTTTTTTAACCAAAGCCAAATCCTGACTATTAACGAATTGAATACATAATACGAATAAAAAAATAAGTGGTTTTTTCATGATTTTTAAGGTTCAATATTAATAATGTGAAAAAAGGTATTAACTGTTGATCAAATAATCTTTTACTTTTTGAACAAAAGGATACATCACCTGATCTTCTGAAAATACGGGAATTATGGTTCTGATATCATCGTACCATTTTCTTGTAACCGATGAAATTTTATCTTTTTGTACTAAATAATCAATTGCCTGAACGATTGTAATTAATTCTATCGCTAAAACTTCAAAAGAGTTTTCGATTACTTTTGATGTAATTACCGCAGCATTTGTTCCCATACTTACAATATCCTGATTGTCATTGTTGTTCGGGATACTGTGAACATACATTGGGTTGGATAACATTTGACTTTCGGCAGTTGTTGAGGTTGCAACGAATTGAACGCCCTGCATTCCGAAATTAAATCCTAATGTTCCCAAATTGACAAACGGAGGAAGAATTTCGTTGATTTTTGAATTCAGTAAATAATTCAACTGACGTTCTGCCAACATGGTTAATTTTGTAATAACAATTTTCAGTTTATCCATTTCAAGCGAAATATAATCGCCGTGGAAGTTTCCTCCGTGATAAACGTGTTTATTTTTTACATCTATAATTGGGTTGTCGTTTGCCGAGTTAAATTCGTCTTCAAGAATCGAAGCAACATTATTTATCGTTTCTAAAACCGGACCTAAAATTTGAGGTACGCAACGTAATGAATAATATTCCTGAACTTTTTCCTTGAAAATTTCTTCAGTATTTTCACCAGAATATAAATGGTCTTCTCTTTTACGGATCAAAGTACTGTCAGAAAGATTTTGTCTCATTCTTAAAGCCACTTCCTGTTGTCCTTTATGACGTTTTGTTTGGTTTAATTCTTCAGAAAAGTGATCGTCATACGCCTGCACCAATTCGTTTATGGCGCAAGAAGCTTTTAACGACCAGTCTAATAATTTATTAGAATGATGAACGTTTACAACTCCAATTCCTGTCATTACAGAAGTTCCGTTGATTAACGCAAGACCTTCTCTAATTTCTACCTGAATAGGTTTTAAGCCTTCAATTTCAAAAACTTCAGGAGTTGGTCTTCTGTCACCTTTATAAAAAACTTCGCCTTCGCCAATTAAAACTAAAGCTAAATGTGATAATTGTACTAAATCTCCGCTGGCACCAACGCCACCGTGTTCAAATATAAGAGGTGTAATATCTCTGTTAATTAATTCTGCCATCAAGTGGATAACTGACGGATGAACGCCGGAATTACCTAATGATAAAGTATTTAATCTTGCTAAAATTGCTGCTTTTGCACAAACAGGACTCAGTGGTTTTCCGGTTCCTGAAGAGTGGCTTCTGATTAAATTGTATTGTAATTGAATTTGGTCAGATTCTTTGATTCGGTATTGAGCCATTGGTCCAAAACCAGTATTTACTCCATATATAACTTTGTTTCCGGAAAATTCTTTCAGGAAATTGAAGCTTTCATTTACCCGGTTTAAAACAGCATCGCTTATTGTAACTTTGTTATTTCCAAAGATTATAGATTCAAATTCTGCTAAACTTAAATATTCAGTAATTGTATTCATTAAATTGTTTTTGGTTGTGCTAATTTAATTTTATTAATCAAAATAAATGTAGTTATTTTGATGATGGCAAATGTAGGCTAATAATTGATAATATTTTTAATATGATACAGGAGTTTGTTGATGTTTTAGTGATTGGTGCAGGACCTTCGGGATGTGTATCAGCATCTTATCTTCATAAAAACAATGTTAAGGTAAAAGTTGTTGAAAAAACAAAGTTTCCCAGACTTGTGGTTGGCGAAAGTTTGATACCGCGGGTTATGGATCATTTTGCTGAGGCTGAGCTTTTTGAAAGCTTAGATGCAATGAATTTTGAAAAAAAATTAGGCGCTCGTTTTATAAGAGGAGAAGAAATTTGTGTTTTTGATTTCAGTAAAAAATTTGGAGAAGGCTGGGATTGGACCTGGCAAGTGCCAAGAGCTGATTTTGACAATACTATGGCGCAGGAAGTGGTTCGAAAAGGGATTGATCTTGAATTTGAATCAGAGGTTTTGGAAGTTTCCTTTGAAGGGAAAAAATCAAAAACAATCGTAAAAGATAAAGACGGAAACCTTAAAGAAATTCACGCTAATTTTATTGTCGATTCTAGCGGATACGGACGTGTTTTACCACGACTTTTAGATCTTGATACGCCATCGCAATTAGATCCTCATTCGTCGATATTTACACATGTAAAAGATATTAACAGACCGGAAGGCGAGGAAGGAACTCAAATTTCATTTGATATTCTGGAAACCGAAGTTTGGTTATGGGTTATTCCGTTTTCTAACGGAAACACGAGTTTAGGTGTTGTAGGTCCAACGGATTTTATTAATTCATTATCTGAAAATAAAGACAGTGCGGAAGCTTTGCGAAATGCGATTCAGAAATCAGATTATTATATCAAGAGATTCAAAGGAACGGAGTTTTTATTTGAACCTGTAAAACTCGAAAATTATTCAAGAGCGGTAAAAAGAATGTACGGTGATGGTTTTGCGTTAACCGGAAATAGTTCTGAATTTTTAGATCCTGTATTTTCATCTGGTGTAGCTTTTGCAACCGAATCCGGAATGCTGGCAGCAAAATTATACCTTAAAGAATCACAAGGAATTGAAGTAAACTGGGAAGTTGAATTTACCGAATACATGAAACGCGGAATTGCCGTTTTTACCACTTACGTGAAAGAATGGTACACTGGAAACCTTCAGACTTTATTTTTTCACCAACCTGAAAACCCTGAAGTAAAAGAAAAAATATGTTCGGTTTTGGCAGGTTATGTATGGAATGAGGAAAATCCGTTTGTGAAGAAACACGATCATGTAATCAAAAACATGGCGTATTTACTGAATATGCAAAAGGAAGAAAAAGAAAACCCTAGTGTAAACTAGGGTTTTTTATGTATAAATTTTATTATTGAATTTCCGCATTTAAGTACGGCGTTAAATCTAAAAACATTTGTCTTGTATCTTCATTTTTGTCTTTATCAGATAAATATATAAATCCCATTTTTTCGTAAAATCCTAATGATTTTTTATAGGCATCAACAGTTATTAGTTTGCAGGCACAATTAGTATTGTGGTCTATGCTAAAAGAAATTATAAAATCAATAATTTTTTCACCAATACCTTGCCGTTTTTTATCTTTACTCACAGCTAATCTGCCAATTTTTATCGCAGGGATATTTTTAAGATGTCTTTTAGGGTGGGAAACCAAATTTGAAAGAAATTTTTTTAAAGCATTTTTAGAATTAAAATTACTTTCTTCAATTGTTAGACTATCATTAAATATACTATAATAAGCAATAGTACTAGTTTTATCTTCAAGAATGTATGTTGTAGCCAATAATTCAGAGGAATAATATTTTGCTTTTGAAAAAAGAAAATCATTTAAATCAGCATCATCTTTATCATCGCCACAATTAAAGTTATTTATTAAAGTATCAGCTTTCAGTTCAATTAATGAATAGTTACTTAATGGCATTCTCTATTATTTCTTTAAAATTGCTTTAAACTGATTTGCAGTTTCTCTAATTTGCATTATACGTGCTGTACTAACTTTAGAAGTCTTATTTTCTTCAAGTTTTTTATAAAAAACAGCAGCATCTTTGCTTCTTAATACAGGAGTTATTTTAATTGGCTTAGCCATAATATTTATTATTTAATTAAAGCAAATTATAAATGTGTCACAAAATTATGTAAGATAAATCTGTTACACAAAGATAAGCATTATATTTAATAATACAATTATACTATGTAATGCAGTTTACTATAATCACACATATGTTTACGAAAGGGACGCTCGTGAACGGAATAAAAAAAGCCCGAGTTAATTCGGGCTTTTTCATATTATTTATATGCTTTTTTCAATATCAATTTCGAAAGGGATTTTGCTGTTTTAGCATATCCTTCTCCAATTCTGGATTCGTTACTAAAGTTATTTCCCCATTGATCACCCGGAGATTCTTCGCTTGTAATTTCTAATAAAACATTTGATTTGTTGGCAGTTTCAACAAACTTTAAATTGGTAGTAACTTTTGCAGGTTGTTTCATAATTCCTGCATCCCAACCCGGATAAATCCAAACAGTTTGTACAATTAATGTATAAGGTGTATTTAATCCTTCCTGAAAATTTAAATCTTTTTTTCCTTTAGACAATACAATGTTTCCAATTTCTAAAAATTTTGGCGTCCATATTTGTTCTTTGGCCGAAATCCATTGTTTTTGCCAAATGTTTCCGTTCCCTTTAGCTTTTTTATCTAAATCGGCTTTGTGTTCTTCAACATATTGCGATTCGGGTTTGTTTTCTTTCATCATAGTAAAATTACTATAATCAAATTCGGTGTTGATTTCTTTTTGATCTTTCAGGAAATCAAAATTACCCTGAACAACATTCATGTCTTGAGAAAATACAGCTCCGGAAATAAGGAACAATGCAAATACTAATTTTTTCATTTTTATATTATGAGTTAATAACTTTGGGATAAATGTAAGCGAATCTTTCTAAATTAAAAACATCCTGCCAACCTTTAAAAAATAGGCTAAATGTGTGCCGTTAGGCTCTAAATATTGGTAGTTAATATGAATCTGAATGAATCTAGCGTGCCGTAGGTACGCAATAGTTATCATTTTGTTGCGTACCCTACGGCACGCCAATGTATTTTGAATCTCTATTAACTACCAATATTTAGAGCCTAACGGCACATTTCAACTCTTGGTTCGCCATCACTCTAATTATCAAGAAAAGTTTAACTTAATGACATTGCGCTGGCGTTATCGACAATACCAAACAAAAAAAATACGCAAACGTCTATTCAGACATTTGCGCATTTTTTATAAAAGCTGTTTTTTAAAGAATATTACTTTTCTTTTAGCATTTTTTCTAAAAATTCATTTTTATCTTTTTCCACCTGAACTAAGCGTTCGTAAAGTTCGATCACTTTATCCAGAGGATTAAAATTGCAAGTGTTATTATTATTTGCGAAGATGTTATTAGGGCTATCGTTGAAAGTATTAAAATAATTAATCATATTTTCTTCTGAAAAGTTTTCTATTGCTTCTACACTAACTCCAAGGACTTTTGCAATTTCTACAAGTCTTTTAAATTCAACTTCCTCGCTTCCTTCAATGCTGGAAACCGTTTGTTGGCTTACTCCAATAGCTTCTGCAAGTATTTCTTGCTTAATACCGCGAAGTTCTCTGATTCGGCTAATATTTCTGCCAATATGTTTTGGTTTAGTTGCTGTGCTCATAATTCAAAGGTATTTAAAATTCTTTTACAAAATAGAAATTGGTAAAAAACAAGGCTTTTTAGTGAGCTACTATTTCTGTTTAAAATCTGATTAGTTTCTTTGGATAAATGTAAGTCAAATCTTCTGAAACAAAAAAAAGACTACCAAAAAATGATAGTCTTTAATTCTTCAAAAAATAATATAGTAAAAAATAATACTACCAGAATTTTACATATAAAGCCACGATAATCAATAATGTAATTACGATTAAAACTGTAGTTTGTGGTTTTAATTTAAACATTTCAGAATCTATATCAAACGCTTTAGGATTAATTTTTGGCCCTGCAAAACTCATTGCAACCATTACTAAAGAGGTGAATAAGAATGATAATCCCATACAAATATGAAACGGAATTTCATAAGCTCCTTTTCCGTTAGGATAAGCAGTATATAATAAAGTCTCGTTTCCAAAAAGCATTGGAGCATATTCGTTGAATAAAACAGAAAGTACAAATCCTAAAATTACACCCACAATTGCAGCTGCTCCCGTAGTTCTTTTCCAGAACATACCTAAAACGAACATTGCGAAAACTCCGGGACTAATGAAACCTGTATATTTTTGAATATACGTAAATCCACCAACTCCGCCAATTCCTAAAATATCATTCCAAGTGAATAAAACAGCTAAAAGCATTGCCGCAAAAACGGCAATTCTACCGATGTTTACCTGTTGTTTTTCACCAGCTTCTTTCTGGATGTATTTTTTATGAATGTCTAACGTATAAATCGTTGAAATACTATTTACTTTTCCGGCTAACGAAGCTACAATTGCAGCCGTTAACGCCGCTACCGAAAGTCCTTTTAAACCCGTTGGCAAGAAAGTCAATACGGCAGAATAAGCGCCATCTTTTCCTCCCACTAATTGAGGTAAATGTCCGTTTTCATATAAAACATAAGCAGCAATACCAGGCAACATTACGATTACGGGCATTAATAATTTTAAAATACCCGCAAATAAAATTCCTGTACGGGCAGTTTGCAAATCAGCACCTAAAGCTCTTTGCGTAATGTATTGGTTACAACCCCAATAGTTTAAGTTGATAATCCAGATTCCGGCAAGATATGACATCAAACCCGGGAAAGTCAAATACTTATTAATATCAAGTTGAGAAGATGTCGCAGTAGGTTTTGGGATAATCATTTTGAAATGTTCAGGAGCTTCTCTCATTAAAACTTTGAAACCTGCAATGGCATTTTCACCAACTCCAAAATATTGACCAACCGTTGTCAGGGCGATATATGAAGTTACTAAACCTCCAATAATTAAAACCGCAACCTGAATAACATCAGTATAAGCTACCACTTTCATACCTCCTAAAGAGATAAATAAAGCAAATACAGCTAAACCAATCATGATAACATGCAAATATTCTCCTCCGGCTAAACCATTAATAGCAACGGCTCCTAAATATAGGATAGAAGTTAAATTTACAAATACATACAAAAACAACCAGAAAACCGCCATAATCAACGCAGTCGATTCATTATAACGTGTTTTTAAAAATTGTGGCATTGTATAAATCTTATTTTTAAGATATACCGGAATGAACCAAACAGCCACGATAATCAACGCAATAGCAGCGATCCATTCGTAAGCAGCAACAGCAATTCCTAAAAAGAAACCTTCACCACTCATCCCGATGAATTGTTCAGCCGAAATATTTGAGGCAATTAAAGATGCTCCAATAGCCCACCAGGTTAAGTTTCCTTCGGCCAAAAAATAGGCTTTAGCATCTTGTTCGTCATGTTTACGTTTGCGGTAAACGGTATATCCGTAGGTAGAAACTACGATGAAATAAATAATAAATACCGCATAATCTGCGAAAGCAAGGTTCTGGTTCATTGTTAGTAGTATTTTAAAAATTAATATAAGTGATTGTTTATTTAGTTGCGGTTTAGAATCTTAATCTGAAAAAAGATTCAAACTAAGATTATGTTATTGTTAATGGTTTTAAAATATGATATGTGTTTTTAATCTGTTATATTTTTATGAAAAACTGAACGATAGCCAAAAGTAAAATAAATATTTATATATACGCTACTAACAAATGTATTTTTTACATTTATAAACAAATTATTGTGTTAAATTCACAATCAGGCTTCGCTGCAATACTTTTCATTGTTTATTTTTTCTTCAATTTATAATGAATATCTGATTGTTGTCTTAAAGTTTCGGCACTTCTTTCAGCTGTAATATCACGCTGAGATTCACCTAACATTTCATATCCAACCATGAATTTTTTAACAGTTGCTGAACGCAATAATGGCGGATAAAAATGCATATGAAAATGCCATTCCGGATGCTCTAAACCATCTGTTGGCGCTTGATGAATTCCTGATGAATACGGGAAAGAGGTACTAAATAAATTATCGTACTTAATTGTTAATTGCTTTAAAATTACAGCAAAAGCATTTGTTTCTTCGGCAGTAAAATCAGTAATTTTATTCAATGCTCTTTTGCTGATAATCATAGTTTCATAAGGCCAGATTGCCCAAAATGGAACTAATGCCACAAAATGATCGTTTTCGATTACAACACGTTCTCCGTTTCTTAATTCGGCTTGAAGATAATCCTGTAAAAGCGTTCTTTGGTTTTTATCAAAATACGATTTCAGGCTGTTTTGTGTTTTCTCCACCTGAGTTGGCAATGATGATTGCGCCCAGATTTGTCCATGCGGATGCGGATTACTGCAACCCATCACGCTGCCTTTATTCTCAAAAATCTGAACGTGATTAATGTACTTGATGTTTCCTAAATCCGTGTATTCTTTTTGCCAGGTTTTGATGATATTTTCAATCGCGTCAATTTCCATTTCCGGCAACGTAAGATCGTGTCTTGGCGAAAAGCAAACTACTCTTGAAATTCCCTGTTCCGGTTTTGCCTTAAAAAAAGTATGTTTTATGTCTTCTTCAAAAATAATTTCGTCCTGCTTCATCGCAGCAAAATCATTTTCGAACACAAAACTGTCTTCATAATTGGGGTTATTCTCCCCGTTTGCCCGAACATTTCCCGGACACAAATAACAAGTTAGGTCGTGTTTTGGTAATGTTTCGGTTGTAATTGTTTCGTTTTGTCCTTGCCACGGGCGTTTTGAACGATGAGGTGATACTAAAACCCACTCATTAAGTAAGGGATTAAAACGTCTGTGAGGGTCTTCGTTAATGTCAAAATTTTTCATGTTTAATTCTTTGGTATTAAAGTAGTGTTGTTCCGTTTGCGATTTTTACATCATAGAATTTTAATTCAATCCCAAATGTATCTAAATAAAGATTCGAAAACTTACGTTTTACCTCATTTTCATGACCTTTTTTAATCAAATTGATTGTACAGCCACCAAAACCACCTCCCATTAATCGTGAACCAACAATTGCATCGTCAGATTTTGCGGTATCTACCAGCATATCCAGCTCTGCACAACTTACTTCATACTCTTGTGATAAGCCATAATGCGTTTCAAAAAGCAATTGTCCTAAAAGTTTTATATTTCCGTTATCAAGAGCCTCACAAGCTCTTATTACACGGTTAATTTCTTTCACAACAAAGTGAACTCTTTTAAAAACCGTTTCATTTATTTTATCCTGAATGCTCAAAAGTTGTTCTTCGGTGCAATCCCGAAAACTTTTTATTTCAGGGAAATTATTTTTTATAATCGCTAAACCTTGATCGCATTCAATTCTTCTCGTATTATATTCAGATGTAAAAAGCGAATGTTTTACATTACTATCAAATAAAACCAGAGAATAATCTTTAAAATCGGCATTATGATATTCATAATCCAGCGTGTTACAATCCAGTTTTATTACTTTATTTTCAAGACCGTGTACGCTTGAAAACTGATCCATAATACCACAATTTATTCCAACCCAATGTTCTGCTTTTTGTCCTAATAAAGCGATATCGACTTTTTCAATTTTTAAATCAAAAAGTTCTTTTATCCCAAAAAGCATTCCGCATTCTAAAGCCGCCGAAGATGACAATCCCGATCCAACCGGAATACTACTGCTAAAAACACAATTGAAACCTTCAAAAACAAAACCGTTATCCTGTAATTGTTTGATAACGCCGCGAATATAATTTGTCCAGACAATCTCACTTAATTTAACTTCGTTTGACAAATCAATTTCAAACTCTTCGTTTAAATCGATCGCAATTATCCTTGATTTTTTGGTATTATTTTTTTCGAAAGCAAAACAAATAACTTTGTCAATTGCCGCCGGTAAAACATAACCGTCATTATAATCAATATGTTCGCCAATAATATTGATTCTTCCCGGAGAAAGAACGACTTTTTGAGGAACTGATCCAAATGATTTTTCAAAAAAAGCTGTCGTATTCTGGATTAAAATGTCATTCATTATATTTGATTCAAAGGGTAATATCTTGTGATTTCTGAGCTTTTATCTAATCGGTTTTTAGTTTATATTCTCAAATTTATAAACCGTTTTTTGATGATATTCTTCTCCTTTTTTCAAAACCGAATTAGGAAAATGATCGTGATTTGGTGCGTCAGGGAAATTTTGAGTTTCAAAACAAATTCCGCTTGACGGATGATAATTTGTATTTTCTTTTCCTTTTAAAATATCAAAACAATTTCCGCCTACATAAACGTGAACGCTTGGCTGATTTGTGTAAACGCTCATTTGTAAATTATTTTTTGAACTGAATAATTGCGCCACAACATTATTTGTAGACTCAATTACAAACGAGTTGTCAATTGAAGCCGGACAGTTTTTAGTCGTTCTAAAATCAAAATCATGATTAGAAAGAGCAGTAAAATTTCCTGTTGGAATATTCTCTGCATTCGTTTCTAATATTTTTTCGGCATCAATAAACATAGTCTGATCCAGAACGCTTGAATCATGACCATCAAGATTAAAATAACTGTGATGCGTTAAATTTATAATCGTATCTTGGGTAGTTGATGCTTTGTATTCAAGCTTCAGTTCGTTGTCTTCGGTTAAAGTATAAGTTAAATCTATATGTAATTCACCCGGGAAATTTTCGTCAAGATTTTTACTCGAAAGACTTAAAGTTATTGATGGATTATCGCCGGAAGTTAAATTGATAACGTTCCATGCTTTTTTTCCAAAACCAATGTTTCCGCCATGCAAAGTGTTTCCGTTATTATTGGCATTTAACTGATATGTTTTATCATTTAATGTAAAAGCACCTTTGTTGATTCGGCCCGCATAACGCCCAACAGTTGTTCCAAAATAAGGCGCACTTGGCAAATTATACGAAGCGATATAAGATTCTAAAGCATCAAAACCTAAAACCACATCAACAAGATTACCATTTGAAACCGGAATTTGTAATGAAGTTACAGTTGCACCATAATTAATGATCTGAACTTTCATTCCGTTTTTATTTGATAATTCAAAAGAAAGAATTTCTTCATTATCTGGCATTAAACCAAATGATTTAGGAGTAGATCCGTTTTGAAAATGCGATATATGTTTTATTTTCATACAATTTTTACCAAAAGTGAAATCCAAAAATAGAAACATTCTTTTACTTTACATACCAGTACCTACTAGTTTTTTGTATATTGCGCAAAAATCTATTTTTCATGAATATTATTTCGATTCAAAACAACATTGGACTGCCAAAATATAAGCAGATTATTCTTTCAATAGAAAAAGCAATCGAAGAAGAAAAATTGGTAAAAGGCGACAGGCTTCCGTCTGTTAATAAAGTCTGTCTGGCTTTTTCATTATCGCGTGATACGGTTTTATTAGGTTATGATGAACTCAAAAAAAGGGGAATTATTTATGCCATTCCAGGCAAAGGATATTACGTTAAAAGCGTTGAAACCACTATAAAACAAAAGATTTTCTTGTTATTTGATGAATTAAATAGTTTTAAGGAAGACATCTATAATTCGTTTTTAAAAAACATTGGAAAAAATGTTCAGGTCGATATTTTCTTTCATCATTTTAATGTTCCGGTCTTTCAAAAACTCATAAATGACAGTAACGGGAATTATACAAAATACATCATTATGCCAACCAACTTAAACGATGTAGCCAGATTTGTAAAAACCCTACCAGTAAGCGAAGTTATCATACTGGATCAAACAAATCCTGACTTGAAATTATATCCGGCAATTTATCAAAATCATGAAAAAGATATTTTTGAAGGCTTATTGAAAGGGAAATCCAAATTGGGAAAATACAAGAAATTAATTTTAATTTTTCCGGGATTTCGGGAACCACTCGGAATGAAAATTGGATTCGAAAATTTTTGTACCAATTATAATTTTGAATATGAAATCATAACCGAATTTACAGATCGGGAAATTACTTCAGGAGATTTATATATTATCCCAAATGATCGTGATTTAGTTCGTGTGATCGAAAAAGCACGAGATCAAAACCTGAAATTAGGAATTGATTTTGGAATTATATCGTACAATGAAACGCCATTAAAAAAGATTGTAGCAAATGGAATCACAACTATTTCAACTCATTTTGAAATGATGGGAAAAATTTTGGCAGATATGGTTATCAAAGGGAAGAAAGAACAAATAGAGAATAAATCATCTTTGATAATTAGAAATTCGTTGTAAAATTCCATTTTTATTGCGAACAAAATTTTTGGAAGATTAGGCAATTATATATATTCCCTGCGGGCAATGTCATTTCGACGCAGGAGAAATCTCCACGAGAAGCTCGACAAAGATTGCTGATTTTGTTTGCGGAGATTCTAGTGCGATTTCTCGTTCCTCGAAAATGACGAGCTTTGCGATTTTGCAAGAGAATTATTCGGCAACCATTATTGATTTTTTAACTTAATGACATTGCACCAGGAACATCATTTATACGTTTTGCATTTCTATTACGTATTTTAAAAAACACTCACAATAAATCAATATCTCATTATAATAACCTTTTACTCATTAAATCATTAAATTTTTAATTAAAAAAATAAGGAAATAATTTTTTGTTTTTGTGAAATTATTTTACTTACATTTGTAAATGTATATTTTACACTTATTATTTATTTCGTTTTTTGATTTTATAATTATGAACGAAACCAAATAAAAACAAAAATTCTCCAAAAGAAATCCTGGATTTAAAATACAATAATTATAACATTTCAAAATAAAAAGAAACATGAAATTTTTTATAGACACAGCAAATTTAAAAGATATTAAAGAAGCAAATGATTTAGGAGTTTTAGATGGTGTAACCACAAATCCGTCATTAATGGCAAAAGAAGGAATTACCGGCGCGCAGAATATTTTAGATCATTATATCAAGATCTGCGAATTAGTTGACGGCGATGTAAGCGCTGAGGTAATCTCAACAGATTTTGAAGGAATGGTTGCCGAAGGAGAAAAATTAGCGGCGTTACATCCTCAAATAGTAGTGAAAATTCCGATGATAAAAGATGGCGTAAAAGCAATAAGATATTTTTCGAATAAAGGAATCAGAACCAATTGTACTTTAATATTTTCTGCCGGACAGGCATTATTAGCAGCAAAAGCCGGAGCAACTTATGTGTCTCCGTTTATCGGACGTCTTGATGATGTGTCAACAGATGGAATAGTTTTGATAGAAGATATCAGATTAATTTTTGATAATTATGGTTTCGAAACGGAGATTCTGGCGGCTTCGGTTCGTAATGTGATGCACATTATTAATTGTGCAAAAACAGGTGCAGATGTTATCACCGGACCATTAAGCGCCATTGAAGGTTTGCTCAAACATCCGCTTACAGATATTGGTTTAGCGACTTTCCTTGCAGATTATCAAAAAGGGAATAGCTAGATTTAGCTTACGAATTTTTAGCCCAAGGATTTTACGGATTAAACGGATTGGCACAGATTTTTTTAAATATAATCCGCGAAAACCCGTTTAATCCGTAAAATCAGTAGGCAAATAAAAAGAATATTTTAGTTATTTTAATAATAGTTTTATTGAATGAAAAACCCTGAAAGTTTGTGGCTTTCAGGGTTTTGTTTTTTAGTAAATATTTTTTTCTCGCAGATTTAGCAGATTGTACGGCTTTTTTAATTTTTATCTGCCAAATTTGCGAGAGAAATTTTTATGATTATTCGCATTTTAAAAATAAAATCTGCGAAAACCCGTTTAATCCGCTAAACCAGTGGGCTAAATTTTTATAAATTCAATACAAAATCATTAAGTAATTTCTCTTCATATTTTTCTTTGTTGAAAGTATATAAGTAAGATCCTTTTCTGGAAGATTGCATATCTTTTTCTTCCAATTTATTCAAAATTTCTAATGAATTAATTTTGCTGATAAAATTACGTTTGTCTAATTCCTTGCTTAAAATTGCTTCATATAATTCTAATAATTGGCGCATGGTAAATTTTTCAGGTAGCAATTCAAATCCTATTGGTTTTATCGAAGTTCTGTAGCGTAATCGTTTAATTGCATTTTGTACCATTTGGTTATGGTCAAAAATCAAATTAGGAGCATCGGCAATACTAAACCATTGTGCATGATAATTTTTAATTAATTCTGCATTATGATTTTCGATATTAATTAAAGCATAATAGGATACAGAAATGGTTCTTTCAACAGGATCACGATCAATTTCACTAAAAGCATATAATTGCTCCATATAAATATCGTTCAAACCTGTATAAGTATTCAAAATTCTGATTGCCGCATCATCTAATACCTCATCGCGTTTTAAAAAGCCACCAATTAAAGACCATTTTCCCTTTTCAGGCTCAAAGTCTCTTTTAATTAAAAGGATTTTTAAACCTTCATGGTCGAATCCAAAAATGATACAATCTACTGCTAATAAGACTTTATCGGCAGAGCTATAACTGTTTAGCATACTCAATTTTTTATTGTAAATATATAAACTTCTTAACAGGTTTCATAATTTATTAATGTGAATTATACACTTAAAAAACCTGTTTAAAATAAGTTAAAAGAATCATTTTTTGATTAGAAAATAACACACTATTTTCACTTTTATGATTTTTTAAGTCAAAATACAGGACACTTAAGGACATTTTTTTAATTAAAAGTATAATCTAACATCAAAATTAAGATTTATAAATAAGTTTATTTTTACAAAAATAGCACATCTATAACATTCAAATAGTTATAAAACAGCAGATTTGTAATCTTTTTATCAACAGGCATTTTTTGCTTAAAAAGTGGCATTTTGCTTAAAAGTGTAATTTTTACACAATTAAATATTCAAAAAAGCCCTTCTTTTTGGAAAAAAATTCAGAATTTAAACATTCTAATTATACTTAATTTGCGATATGTATTTTTTTAAGTGCTTTTTTTTGCCATATTAATTTGTTTTTAAGCTTTTTTTTTAGTTAAATTTACAAATGTAGAATTAACACTTATAATTGTACACTAACTAACTTAAACTAACCAATATGATAACAAACCAAAAATTATTTTTTTATTGCAATTATCTATTGCCAAAAAAAGAATGGCTTTTAGCAGTTTTAATGCTACTATTTTCTGCTCATCAAATGTCGGCTCAGGACAAAGTGATTGGCGGAGTTGTTACTTCGGCACAAGATAAATTGCCATTGCCAGGTGTCAATATTATGATAAAAGGAACCAAAACAGTTGCTACAACCGGTTTTGATGGAGAGTTTTCGATTAAAGCATCTTCTGCGGATATTTTAGTTTTCTCATTTATAGGATTTCAAAATCAGGAAATCGCAGTGGGAAATCAATCAAAAATAAACATCGCATTAAGCGAAGACACAAATAAATTAAATGAGGTAGTCGTAATAGGTTACGGAACTCAAAAGAAATCAGATTTAACGGGATCAATTTCTGTTGTAGATATGGAATCTGCTAAAAAAACGGTAACCTATGATCCTGCAAAAATGCTTCAGGGACAAGTTGCCGGAGTAACAGTACAATCTTCAGGTGAACCTGGCGGATTTGTAAATGTAAAAATCAGAGGTATAAATTCATTCACAAATAACAATCCACTTTTTGTTATTGACGGAATGATCGTTGACAGTCCAAATGATTTTGCACCTGGAGATATTGAATCCATGCAGGTTTTAAAAGATGCCTCTTCTGCTGCTATTTATGGAGTTCAGGGCGCAAATGGAGTTGTGATTATTACGACCAAAAAAGGTAAAAACGGTAAACTTGATATTAAATTCAAATCATTAGTCGGACTTCAAAATGTGGCTAAAAAATGGGATTTAACAGACAGAACAGGGTATCAGAAAATTACAAGTGCGGCCGAAGTAAATGCAGGATTAACAATTGCTCCGGGAAATGATCCTGCAAGTCCATCTTATATTAAAAATGTAAATACAAATTGGCAAAACGAGGCTTTTCAAACAGGAATTATCCAAAATCAATCGCTTACGCTGAATGGCGGTGCCGAAAATTTAGGCTATAATATGAATGTGGATTATTTCAAAAACACAAGTTATTTGAATTCTCCGCAAGATTATGAAAGATTATCTACGAGTTTGAATTTATACGGTAAAAAAGGAAAATTCAAATACGGTTCTAAAATTGGATATACGCAATCAGACAAAGAAAATTTCAACGAATATAATGCCGGACAATCTGCAATTGTTGATTTATTGGGTGCAATTCCTACAATGCCAGTTTATGATGCAAACCGACTTGGAGGATATGGAGGAACAGATAATTTAACTCAAAGAGCCATTTCGATGAACGTAATTGGGTTTAATAATCTAATAAATAATAACGGAAAAAGAAATCGTTTTATTGGAGATATCTGGGGAGAACTTGAAATCATTAAAGGTTTAAAATATAAAATAGATGCAAGTTATGACAGATTAGACTGGCACAACAGAAAGTTTAATCCGCCAAGTGATTTAGGCTGGTATTATATCACGACAAATGATGAAGCGGCATTAGATGTTGAAACAGGAAATCAGTCCAGAACATTCCTAAACAATTTATTGACGTATGAAGTATCACTTGGAAAACATAAAATTGATGCTTTGGCAGGATGGATTCAGGAACGTAAAGATTTTTACAGACAATGGTCAAGAGGTGTAGGATATAAGCCCGGCGAAATTGCACAAATTCAATATGCTGATGCGACAAGTTCAGGTGAATATAAAAACACCGTTACGAATATATCTTATTTAAGCAGAGTAAATTATTCTTATGATGATCGTTATTTCATTACCGGGAATTTCAGACAGGATAAAACATCGCTTTTTAGCGAAGAAAATAATACAGGTAATTTCTACTCTTTTTCAGGAGCTTGGAAAATAAGCAACGAAAAATTTATTCACTTGCCGGAATGGTGGAATACGATTAAAGTAAGAGGTGGTTACGGGATTTTAGGAAACAATACAATTGGAACTTATGCGTATTCACCAACAATTAATTCTTTTGCAAGTTATGATTTTAATAATGCATTAGCACCCGGAACAACAGTTGTAAGTGCAATTGATCCAAATGTTCACTGGGAAGAAACTTCAACTTCGAATGTGGCACTTGAATTAGGATTTTTTGATAATGACTTACAAATTACAGCAGAATATTATCAAAAAAAATCTACCGATTTATTAATTGGAGTTCCGTTGCCATTTTCGTCAGGAGCATTTCCGGCAAACGTAGTAACAAATGCAGGAGCAGTTAAAAACAGTGGTTTAGAATTCTCAGCAAGTTATAATAACAATCACCATAAATTTAAGTACTCTATTTCTGCCAATGTTGGAACGTTAAAAAACGAAGTTTTACAAATTGGTCGTGATGGAAATCCAATTTATGGAGCAGCTTCAAAAACCGAAGTTGGAAGATCAATAGGTGAAATCTTCGCTTATGAAACAGCAGGAATTTTTCAAAATGCAGCAGATTTAGCCGCTTCGCCAACACAAACAAATGCAGGTGTTGGAGATATTAAATTTAAAGATGTAAATGGCGATGGTAAAATTACTGATGCTGACAGAACGTTTCAGGGAGTTGCAATTCCTAAATACAGTTACGGATTTAATTTTAGCGCCAACTATAAAAACTTTGATTTCTCAATGTTCTGGCAAGGAAGCGGAGGAAATAAAGTATTCAACGGTTTGTACAGAAACTTAATGGCCGGACAATACGGAAATCATAGTGTTGATGAACTAAATTACTGGACACCAACAAACACAAATACTGATGTTCCGCGTCCAATTATTGGAGATCCAAATGCGAATGGAAGAGATTCTAACAGATTTATTGAAAGTGGAAATTATATCAAATTGCAAACTATGGAAATTGGATATTTAATTCCGGTTCCTAAAGATACTTTTATTCAAAAAGCTAAAATATTTGTTAACGGTCAAAATTTATTAATCCTTAGTAAATACAAAGGATACGATCCGGATTTCAATTTAAACGACGGATTGTTTTCAAGAGGATATGATGCAGGATCTTTTCCAAACCCAAGAACAATTTCACTGGGTGTTGAAGTAAATTTTTAAACTAGCTTAACCAATTAAAACGAATCAAAATGAAATATAAAATATTTAATTATATAGCAGTTTTCTTTTCATTAGCTCTTGTTACAACAAGCTGTGTTCAAGACGAAGACTTACTGCAAGTAGATCCTAATGTTGAAACAGCAGGCTCATTCTGGAAAACAGATCAGGACGCAATCGAAGGTGTAAATGCCGCATACAGCAGTTTATTAACAGATGGTACTTATATGCGAAGCACGCCGTTATTACTGGATGCAAGAGCCGATGATTCCCGTACAAACAGCCCGTGGGCATCCATGTACAATGTGGGACACTTTAACTCAAATGTAGCCGATGCCGCAATTTATGGCTGGGCTTATGAAACCTATTATCAGGGAATTTACCGTGCTAATCAGGTTTTGGCAAACGTTCCTGCTATTGAATTTCAGGATGCGGCCCTTAAAAACAGAATTTTAGGGCAAGCACATTTTTTGAGAGGTTTGTATTTATTTCACGCTGTAAATATGTTTAAAAGCGTTCCCGTCCCAACAGATGTTTCAGTTAAATATCCGCAGAAAAGCGAAGCAGAAGGATGGGCTCAGGTAATTGCTGATTTTAAAGATGCCGCTGAATTATTGCCAACTTCATATGATAACATTTCAGGCTTGGACAAAGGCGAAAAAGGACGCGCTACAAAAGGAGCCGCTTTAGGATATTTAGGAAAAGCCTATTTGTTTACCAAAGATTTTGCGAATGCCAAAGCCACTTTCAGACAAGTTATAGATTTAGGAGTTTACTCTTTAGTAGCCAACTATCGCGATAATTTTACAACTGCAAACGAAAACAATTCAGAGTCACTTTTTGAAGTACAAATGAGCCGTGAAGCCGGTGATGTAGATTTAGGCTGGGGTGGAATTCCAGCTTCAGGTTGGGGGAAAACTTCGGCAAGAGCCATTACTTATGCGCCAAGAGCTTTCGGGTGGACAGATGTTCAGCCTTCATGGGCATTGTTTAATGAATTTCATGATGAAAAAACAACAGCAGGAGATCTTGATCCTCGTTTAGATGCAACTATATTCTACAACAAACCGGGCGGAATGAAATTGTACGGAAAAGATTTTGCAACATTTTATGCTGCAAGTCCGGCAGATTTAAATGATATTTTTTGTAGAAAATACCAAAATTCTGATGGAGAATTTTCAGACGAATACGACTGGCGTTCCGGTATAAATGAACGTTTGTTACGCTATGCAGATATCCTTTTAATGTATGCCGAAACTTTAAACGAAACTGGCGATACTCCGGGCGCATATACTTATATCCAAATGGTAAGAAACAGAGTTGGCTTGCCAGATTTAGCAACTGCAAAACCAGGAATGTCTCAGGATCAAATGAGAGAACAATTAGGTCACGAAAGATTTTTGGAATTTCCGCTTGAAGGACATCGTTTTGATGATATTCGTCGTTGGGGATGGTTGCAAAACGGAGCAAAATTAGCCTGGTTAAAATCCAGAGATGCAGAGTTTAATTCATACACACCAGGAAGAGAATATTACCCAATTCCACAATTAGAAATGGATAATAATCCGGGAACAATACAAAATGACAGCTATTAATATTTAGTCTCAGTTTTCAGTCTCAGTTTACACTTAGACTGAAAAACTGAAAACTGAAAACAAGACAAGAATAAGATAATTATTAACGCAGTAACTAAAATTATAACAAATGAAAACAATTACAAGTTTAGTTTTATTAGCAGTATTATTAGTAAGTTGTCAAAATGAAGATGTCTTAATCCCTTCAAACGAGGATGCAACTGCGGTTGTAGAAACTCAAAATTCTCAAATTAAAAGCTCAACAGCAAAAACAGTAACCGGAACAGTTCCGTCACACGATCCTAGTACAATTGTAAAAAGCGGTGTTAATTATTATGTCTTTACAACAGGAGATAATATCCCAATGACTTATTCTACCAATTTAGTAAACTGGACTTGGGGAACATCAGTTTTTACTTCAACACCAAGTTGGATCACAGGATATGTTCCCGGTTTTGTAAAAACATTTTGGGCTCCAGACGTTGCATGGTTCAATAATCGATGGAATATGTATTATTCCTGTTCTACTTTTGGTTCTGCAACATCAGCAATTGGGTTGGTAACAACGCCTTCAATTTCGCAAAGCGCAGGAACAACATGGACAGACAGAGGCGTTGTCGTTTCATCGTCATCCTCTTCAGATGTAAATGCAATTGATCCTTCAATATTAGTAGACGGAAGCAATGTTTATATGGCTTATGGTTCCTGGCATGCCGGAATTGGAGTTATCCAAATTAATCCTTCAACAGGAAAAACAACAGGAAGTAAAACCATTGTAGCAGGCGGAAGCAGCGCAAGTTGGGAAGCTCCTTGTCTAATCAAAGAAGGAAGTTATTATTATATGTTCGTAAACCGAGGCAATTGCTGCAATGGCGTAAATAGTACTTATTATATTGTAGTAGGTCGTTCAACAAGTCCGTTTGGGCCATTTGTGGATAAAAACGGAGTCAATTTAAAAAGCGGTGGCGGAACAACAGTTTTAGCAACACAAGGAAATTATATAGGACCGGGACATTTATCCAGAATTACAGGAACTCAAAAAGGATCTGTACATTATTATGACGGAGCAGACAGTGGAAATCCAAAACTAGAAATTGTATATTTCACATGGGCATCAGGATGGCCAACACTTTCTTATTAAAAAACTATTCAGAGGAAAGTCTCATAAAGCTTTCCTCTTTTATACATATTCCAATAAAACAAATATTACCCACGTATGAAAAAAGCACTTTTAATCACATTTCTTATTACCCTTTGTAGTCAGATTAATTTCGCTCAAGGCGGAATTACCATAGTTACCATTAAAAATAATGCAGATGCGCCAACGATTAATAAAAACATCTACGGACATTTTGCAGAACATTTAGGACGTTCTATTTATGGAGGTTTTTTTGTGGGAGATACATCAAAAATTCCAAATACAAAAGGAGTTAGAAATGATATTATTAAAGCTTTAAAAGAATTAAAAATTCCGAATTTAAGATGGCCGGGCGGATGTTTTGCTGATACATACCATTGGAAAGACGGAATTGGACCGCAACCGGAAAGACCAACAATTGTAAACAAATGGTGGGGCGGTACAACAGAAGACAACAGTTTCGGGACACATGATTTCCTGAATATGTGCGAACTTCTGGGAGCAGAACCATATTTGTCGGGAAACGTAGGCAGCGGAACCGTTCAGGAATTATCAGATTGGGTTCAATACACCAATTTTAGCGGTAAAAGTCCAATGAGCGATTTGCGTAAAAAGAACGGAAGAACAGAACCTTGGAAAGTTAAATTCTGGGGAATTGGAAATGAAGCCTGGGGTTGCGGAGGAAATATGACAGCAGAATATTATGCGAATGAATATCGCAAATATGCCACATTCATGTCAGATTGGGAAAATACCGGAGGAATCACCAGAATCGCTTCCGGATCAAATAGCGCCGATTATAATTGGACAGAAGTTTTAATGAAAAACATTCCAATCAATATGTTAGGCGGAGTTGGCGTTCACCATTATGCCGTAATTGATTGGGGTAAAAAAGGCGACGGAGTAAACTTTACCGAAGATGGCTATTTCCATACCATGCAATCTGCCTTAAAAATGGAAGAATTGGTTACCAAACATTCCGCTATAATGGACAAATATGATCCGGAAAAAAAAGTAGCCATGATCGTTGACGAATGGGGCGCTTGGTACGAGGTAGAACAAGGAACAAATCCTGGATTTTTGTACCAACAAAATACCATGAGAGATGCTGTTTTAGCCGGAGCAACTTTAAATATTTTTAACAATCATGCGGATAGAGTTCGTATGGCAAACTTAGCACAATGCGTAAATGTTTTGCAAGCTGTAATCCTTACGGACAAAGCAAAAATGATTACAACGCCAACCTATCATGTAATGAAAATGTATAACGTTCATCAGGATGCTAAATTATTACCAATCAGTTTTCAATCGCCATTGTACAGTTTTAACGGAGAATCACTTCCTGCAGTTTCGGCTTCAGCATCAAAAGATAAAAGCGGATTGGTTCATATTTCATTAGTAAATGTGGATGCCAAAAATCAAAATAAAATAGAAATTGATGTAAAAGATTTGGGTGTTAAAAACTTTACAGGAATAATTTTAACATCTACAAAATTACAAGATTACAATTCATTCGATACGCCAAACAAAATTGTACCAACCGTTTTTAAAGGTTTTGAAAATAAAAAAGGAAAATTAGAAATCACAATTCCTCCTTTCTCAGTAGTGGTTTTAGAAGGAAAATAAAAATCTAAAAATGAAAAAATCAAATTCCATAATAAAAATAGCGTCTTACATTGGGCTGTTGCTGATTGTTCTGAGTTCGGTCAGCTGTTCAAGTGATGATCCTGCAAAAGATCCTGATCCAGTCGTTGATCCGCCTGTTGTAGTAGTTCCGAATGCTTTTCCCGGACCAACTTATGCAGATAATTATACCTCAATATCAAGCTGGGGAAGTAAAGCACAATGGAATTTAGCCAACGTGCACGATCCGTCAGTCGAAAAATGTGGTGAATATTATTATATGTATCAAACAGATGCTTCTTATGGAAATGCAACAGACGGACACGGACATTTTTTTTACAGAAGATCAAAGGATTTAGTCAACTGGGAATTTATGGGATCATCAATGACCGAAGCTCCGGCTTGGGTAAAAGATTCTTTGAATAACAAAAGAGCGAGAATGTCTCCGGCATTGCCCGCAATTACAAATCCGAATTATGGATATTGGGCGCCTTGCGTTCGGAAAGTCGGAAATATTTACAGAATGTATTACAGCATCGTAGTCACAAACCCAATTGTAGGAACAGACACGAATACTTCCTGGACAGAACGCGCTTTCATTGGCTTAGCCGAAACAGACGATCTGGCTTCAAACAATTGGACAGATAAAGGAATGGTAGTTTGCTCAGAACCTGACGGCTTAAAAAGTTACGTGAGAAATGGAGGAAATGATTGGGATGCGTATTTTAAATTCAATGCCATCGATCCGAGTTTTATTCAAACTCCCGAAGGCGATCAGTATTTAATTTATGGTTCATGGCATTCCGGAATTGCAGCTTTAAAACTGAATCCAACAACAGGAAAACCTGATAAACTAAAAACCATTGACGATTACGGAGTGCGAATTGCAGGACGCGGAAACGTAAATACAAACCGTTGGCAAGCACTCGAAGGACCTGAAATTATCTATAATCCGGATACACAATATTATTATTTATTCTTGGCTTATGACGAATTATCGGTTGCGTACAATACACGTGTAGCACGTTCAAAAGGCATTTTAGGACCATACCAAACCATTACCGGAACCAGTATTACAAACGGAGCAGATTGTTTCCCGATGTTAACAGATCCATATTCTTTTAAAAATCACACAGGCTGGGTAGGAATTTCACATTGTGGAATTTTCCAAAACCCGGATACCAAACAATGGTATTATGCTTCTCAGGCACGTTTACCGGAAGGAGTAGCCGGAATTGCCGTTTCAAATGCCGTAATGATGGGACATGTTCGCGGTATTCAATGGACAGAAGACGGTTGGCCGGTTGTAGAAGCGGAACGTTACGCAGCAGTACCAGCCACAACAATTACAGAAGCTAATTTTGTGGGTACTTGGGAACAAATCACGATGAATTATCAATACAAAGTCATTCAGAAATCAGTAACCCTTTATTTAACTGCAGATAAAAAAGTGAGCGGAGATGCAAACGGAACCTGGTCGTATGACAGCACCAAAAAAATCTTAACAGTAAACGGAGTAAAATGCAATGTATCTGATGCTTGGGATTGGGAATTAGCGACAAGAAAAGTGACGATCAGTTATTCAGGTTTAACATCAGGCGGATTACCGGTTTGGGGAAAAAAGATAAATTAAGGAAATTCCAATTTTTAAATTCCAAACATCAATAACCAAACATCAAAGGATTGAAAAGAGAAAAAATCTGCCTGATCTGCAAAATCTGCGAGAAAAAATATTTAACACATAGAAACATAGCTTAACAAATCGGAAAAGACGTTTCATTCCAAATAAAACACATAGCTATGTGCATTAAAGCTCCAGCGGAGCGTAATATTTATAGCCAATATAATATGTTCTTTTTATTAGCTCCAGCGGAGCGACATCTAAGTTTTCTTATGATTGCTACTATGTCACCCCGATGGGGTTTTATGAAAACACAAATAAAAGTTCTATAAATATGACGTCCCGTTGGGACTATCTTAAAAAGTTAGATAGAATAAAAGAAAAAAAATCTGCTTAAATCTGCAAAATCTGCGTGAAAAAAAAACTTAACGCATAGAAACTATGTTTTAAAATAAATCATAATGAAAAATATAATTACGATCATATCACTTTTAGTTTTGCTAGCCTTCTGTCAAACAGTTCAAAGTCAGATTGATCCCGCAAAATTCAATAATCCAATTATAAAAGATCAATACACAGGCGATCCTGCGGCATTGGTTTATAAAGACAAAGTGTATTTATACGCCGGTCATGACGAAGCACCAAACGATTTCAACTTCTATAAAATGAACGAATGGGTCGTGTATTCTTCATCAGATATGAAAAAATGGGAATCACATCCGGTACCTTTAAAAGTAACCGATTTTAAATGGGCTTCCGGCGATGCATGGGCGTCACAAGTAATTGAAAGAAATGGAAAATTTTATTGGTATGTTACTGTTGAACATGGTTCAGTGCACGGAAAATCAATTGGAATTGCGGTTTCAAATAGTCCAACCGGACCTTTTAAAGATGCTTTAGGAAAAGCCCTGATTACAAATGACATGACCAAATTTACCGACATAAGCTGGGACGATATTGATCCAACGGTTTATATCGACACGGATGGACAAGCCTATTTGTTTTGGGGAAATACTTCTTGTCATTACGCCAAATTAAAAGAAAATATGATTGAACTTGACGGACCAATTCAACACATTGATTTACCTCATTTTACCGAAGCGCCGTGGATTCACAAACACAAAAACTGGTATTATTTATCATACGCTTATGAATTTCCAGAAAAGATAGCTTATGCGATGAGTAAGTCTATTACAGGTCCTTGGGAATTCAAAGGAATCTTAAATGAACTTGCCGGAAACAGCAACACAAACCATCAATCGATTATAGATTTTAAAGGACAATCGTATTTTATTTATCACAACGGAGCATCAATTCCAAACGGAGGAAGTTTTAGAAGATCTGTTTGCGTAGACAAATTATACTATAACAAAGATGGAACAATGAAACGTGTCGTGATGACTTCTGAAGGAATTCAGTAAAAAGTTTTCAGTCTCAGTTTTCAAAATAACAGAACAAATTTTCACCATATAAGTTCTATAAGTTCATTTAAAACTAAGGTTGGAAAAACTTATATGATTTAGAAAGTAACAGTTTTTAGTTCAAACTTAAATTATCTTACATCACTTATATGGTGAAAAAAAACATCAACTTATGAAGTTTTACAAAAACATAAAACAGGCACTTCCTATTCTAATCTTATTGATTGGTTCACTCTCATTTGCGCAGGAAATTGTAGTGCATGACCCTGTTGTCATCAAACAAAAAGATACTTATTATTTATATTGCACAGGAAACGGAATCAGTGTTTTTAGTTCCAAAGATTTAAAAAACTGGAATCCCGAACCTCAGGTTTTCATGGACAAACCAATTTGGGCAAAGGGCGTGGCGGCCGATTTCAAAAACCATATTTGGGCGCCTGATATTTCATTGCATAACAATATTTATTATCTGTATTATTCCGTTTCGGCTTTCGCCAAAAACACATCGGCAATTGGCGTTGCGACCAATACTACTTTAGATCCAAAAGACAAAAATTACAAATGGGTCGATCAGGGAATTGTTATTCAATCACAGCCAAACAGAGATATGTGGAATGCCATTGATCCGAATTTAATCTTCGACGAAAACAATACGCCGTGGTTATCTTTTGGTTCTTTTTGGGAAGGATTAAAATTAGTAAAACTAAATCCCGATTTAAAATCAATCGCTCAGCCTCAGGAATGGCATACGATTGCAAAACGCAAAAGAACCTTCCAACTTGCAGATGCTGATCCGGGCGATGGCGCACTTGAAGCTCCTTTTATCTTTAAGAAAAACGGCTATTATTATCAATTCCTTTCGTGGGATTTATGCTGTCGCGGAGAAAAAAGCACCTATAAAGTTGTTATTGGAAGATCTAAAAACGTAACCGGACCTTATGTAGATAAAGACGGAAAATTATTAACCGAAGGTGGCGGAAGCATCGTAGTTCAGGGCGATGAAAATTATTTTGGCGTAGGCCATAACAGTGCTTACACGTTTGATGGTAAAGATTATATTTTTTATCACGCTTACGAAAAGAAAACCAACGGAACACCAAGATTAGTAGTCAAAGAAATGATTTGGGACAATGATTTATGGCCCGTTTTAAAATAGAATATTCCAAATAATGAAAAAACACACTTTCCATATCTTGACGATTTTTCTATCACTTTTGATCTTTATTTCCTGTAAAGAAACGAAGAACGATGCTGTGCAATCGAATAAAACTTCTGCCCTAAAAGCGGGTTACGAAATTGAACCGGTAAACATTCAAAATGTAAAATTAACCGATTCTTTTTGGTTGCCTATTATTAAAAGAGTGCAGGAAATTACGATTGCATATGCCATTCAAAAATGCAATGAAGAAGGTCGTTTCGAGAATTTTTTAATCGCAGGAAAACAAAGAACCGGAGAAGTCAGAGGACAAATGCCATTTGATGATACCGATGTTTATAAGATTATCGAAGGCGCATCGAACACTTTGATCAGCGCACCAAACCCAAAATTAGATCGCGTTTTAGATTCCTTAATTGCCATTGTAAAAATAGGTCAGGAAAAAGACGGTTACTTAACGACCTGGAGAACTATAAATCCTGCAAAACCGCCAGCGCCGTGGGTTCCGGTAATTGAAGGAAAGCGTTGGGAATCATTACAAATTAGTCACGAATGCTACAATTCAGGACATTTGATTGAAGCTGCTGTTGTGCATTATGAAGCGACCGGAAAAAGAAATTTCCTTGACATTGCGATCGAAAATGCAGATTTATTAGTAAAAACTTTTGGAGACAAACCGGGTCAGGTAAAAGGCGTTCCGGGACATCAGATTGTAGAAACGGGCTTGATAAAATTATACCAAATTACCGGAAAAGAAGACTATCTAAAACTAGCAAAATACTTTTTAGACAATCGCGGAAATCCGAACAATCATAAATTATATGGCGAATATGCACAAGATCATATTCCGGTTATACAGCAAAATGAAGTTGTTGGTCACGCCGTAAGAGCCGTTTATATGTACGCGGGAATGACAGATATTGCTGCCATGACAAAAGACAAAGGCTATACAGATGCCGTAAATAATTTATGGAGCAATATGGTCAACAAAAAAATGTACATCACAGGCGGAATTGGTTCAAGACATGACGGAGAAGCTTTTGGAGCTAATTATGAATTGCCAAATCTAACCGCATACAACGAAACTTGCGCTGCAATTGGCGATGTATATTGGAATCACAGATTGCATAATTTAACCGGAAAATCACAATATTTTGATGTGATCGAAAGAACAATGTATAACGGATTAATCTCGGGAATATCCTTAGACGGAAAAGAATTTTTCTACCCAAATGCCTTAGAATCGGATGGTGTTTTTAAATCGAATAGAGGATCTTGCACACGTCAGGCTTGGTTTGACTGTTCTTGTTGTCCAACAAACTTAATCCGATTTGTGCCTTCGATTCCGGGACTTATTTATTCGAAATCAAAAGATGTTTTGTATGTGAATTTGTATGCTTCAAACAACGCCTCTTTGACTTTAGGAAAAACCGATTTACAGATTTCGCAACAAACCGGATATCCTTGGAACGGAAAAATAGCAATCTCAGTTAACCCGAAAAAAGAAAGCCAATTCACCATCAAACTTAGAGTTCCGGGTTGGGCAAGAAATGAAGTTTTACCAAGCAATTTATATTCGTATAAAAAAGCATCCACTCAAAAAGCAACCATTAATTTAAATGGAGAAACTTTAGCCATTCAGCCACAAGACGGTTATTTCACGATTACCAGAAATTGGAAAAAAGGCGATAAAATCAACCTTAATTTCCCAATGGAAGTTCAGGAAGTAGAAACAAATGTTAAAGTTGAAACCAATAAAAATAAAGTCTCTTTAGAATACGGACCAATCGTTTATGCCGTAGAAGAAATCGACAACAAAACCAATTTTGACAAAATAGATGTAGCCGCCGGAGACACTTTCAAAGTAAAAAAAGAAGCTAATTTATTGCAAGGCGTAAACGTCATCGAAAATTCAAAATTCAAAGCAATACCATATTATTCTTGGTCAAACAGAGGCGTTGGGAAGATGAAAGTTTGGTTGGATTATGAGAATTAAGAGAATAGAATAAAGAATTAGGATTCTATTCCTGCAAGGTTTCCAAAACCTTGTAGGTTTAATTTTTAAACTTTAGGGACTTAATAATACCTACAAGGTTTTGGAAACCTTGCAGGAGAACAAAAAAAATAAAAATCCGTTTTAATCCGCCTTTTCACTTTAGTGAATCAGTGTAATCCGCGTGCCATTAAAACACAAACAAAATAAAAATGAAGTCCAATTTAATTACCAAAATTACCCTTTGTGGTTTATTGCTGAACGGCTTTTATGCTTCGGCACAAAAAAATAATTTTCAGGTTGACGCTGCAAAAACAATAACTAAAATCGAACCGACGATGTACGGAGTGTTTTTTGAAGATATCAATTTTGCTGCAGATGGAGGTTTATATGCCGAAATGATCAAAAACAGATCATTCGAATTCGAAACCCCAATGATGGGATGGAACGAGCCCAACAGCGACCGACACAAACTAAACCTACAATCCGGAATAGCCAATATTATTCAGTATTCTCAAAAAGGCACAAATCATAATTATTGCCGCGTTACGGTTAACGATGCAAACGGTTATGAAATGATCAACGAAGGTTTCAGAGGAATGGGAATCAAGAAAGATTTGAAATATAATTTATCCTTGAAAGCTTCAAAATTATCAGGAGATATTTCTAAGATTAAAATTCAATTCATTGATAAAAATAAAAAGATTTTAGGCGAAACTTCGATTACGCCAACAGCCAAAAACTGGACGAATTACACCGCACAATTAACTGCAACGGCAACAGAAGCAAAAGCACAAATCAGAATCACTTTTGAAGGAACAGGAGTAATAGATCTAGATGCCATTTCGCTGTTTCCGGAAGATACCTGGAAAGGAAGAAAGAACGGAATGCGTGCAGATTTAGTACAATTATTATACGATTTGAAACCAGGATTTTTACGTTTTCCGGGAGGATGTATTGTCGAAGGAAAAACTTTGGCTTTGCGTTACCAATGGAAAAAATCAATTGGAAATGTTGAGGACAGAGAAACGATGATCAACCGTTGGAATACCGAATTTGCACATAAACTGGCACCGGATTATTTCCAGAGTTTTGGTTTAGGATTCTTCGAATATTTTCAACTTGCTGAAGATATCGGAGCTTCACCGTTACCAATTTTAAGTTGCGGAATGGCTTGTCAGTTCAACACCGGAGAATTAGTTCCGATGGATCAAATTGATCCTTATGTACAAGATGCTTTAGATTTAATTGAATTTGCAAACGGTGATCAAACGACAGCTTGGGGAAAAGTCAGAGCCGATATGGGACATCCAAAACCTTTTAATTTAAAACATATCGGAGTTGGAAATGAGCAATGGGGACCCGATTATATCGAGCGTTTCAAAGTATTTCAAAAAGCCATTAAAGATAAATACCCAAACATTATCATTGTTTCCGGAACCGGACCTTTTCCTGACGGAGATTATTTTGATTACGGTATGACGGAACTTAAAAAACTGAACGCAGAAATTGTCGACGAACATTATTATAAAGATCCGGCTTGGTTCCGTAAAAATGTAACCCGTTACGATAATTACGACCGTAAAGGACCAAAGATTTTTGCTGGAGAATACGCAGCGCAAAGTGTGGCAATTGCAAGTCCGGACAATAAAAACAACTGGGAATGTGCTTTCTCTGAAGCGGCTTTTATGATGGGAATGGAACGTAATGCTGCCGTAGTTCACTTGACTTCTTATGCACCGTTATTGGCTCACGTAGAAGGCTGGCAATGGACGCCGGACATGATTTGGTTCAACAATTTACAATCTTATGGAACACCAAATTATTATGTTCAGAAATTATTCTCCAACAATAAAGGAACCGATTTAATCAATATTACAAAAGACGGAAAAGCAGTTACAGGACAAAATGATTTGTTTGCATCGGCAGTAAAAGATGTGAATTCTAAAGAAGTAATCCTGAAAATTGTAAACGCCGCTGCGACATCTCAAAATGTTTCAATTGATGTAAAAGGAGCCAAATTAGATTCAAAAGGAACAGCTATAACTTTAAAAGGAGACGGAATAAATGATGAGAATTCTTTTGAAGCTCCAACTAAAATTAGTCCGAAAGAAAGCGAATTTAAAGTAAACGGAAACAAGGTTCAATATGATTTTCCGGCGTACTCAGTTACTGTTTTGAAAATTAAGTTGAAATAATCGCAACAGAATAAATGTAATACCAACGTTTGTTTTTTGTTTTGATCCTAAATTCCTGTTTTGATGCATTATTTGCAAAAATTCGAGTACTTATTTTTATTAAGTGTTTTTTATACACTTATAAATTATTTATAATTATATTTGTCATTATCATAAAATGAATTTCGAATGAAAAATTACGTTATAGGATTGGACTACGGAACAGATTCTGTTCGGGCGATGCTAATAGATACTGAAAATGGACAAGAGTTGGCATCCAATGTTTCTCATTATAAAAGATGGAAAAACAAGCAATATTGTGACGCATCGATAAACCAGTTTCGTCAGCATCCATTAGATCATATTGAAGGATTAGAAATCACGATTCAAACCGTTATAAAAGAGAGTAAAGTTGATCCTTCGCAAGTTCGAGGAATTTGTATTGATACAACTGGATCTTCTCCTGTGCCTGTAACGAAAGAAGGAATTCCGCTGGCATTGACAAAAGGTTTTGAGGAAAATCCGAATGCGATGATGGTACTTTGGAAAGATCATACTTCTATAAATGAAGCAAACGAAATCAACGAACTGGCAGTAAGCTGGGGCGGAGAAAACGTAACAAAATATGTAGGCGGAATTTATTCATCAGAATGGTTTTGGGCAAAAATCCTGCACATTGCCAGAGAAGATGAAGCCGTTCGAAATGCAGCGCACACCTGGATGGAGCATTGCGATTTAATGACGTATTTATTGATTGAAGATAAAGATTTAAAAACCTTTAAAAGAAGCCGTTGCGCCGCGGGTCATAAAGCGATGTGGCACGAAGACTGGAATGGTTTGCCACCGGCAGAATTTTTAGGAAAACTGCATCCGTATTTGGCAACGCTTCGTGGGAATTTATATGATGAAACGTATACATCTGATTTAGTTGCCGGAAATTTAAGCAAAGAATGGGCAGATCGTTTAGGACTTTCTACAGATACAGTTGTAGCCGTAGGAACTTTCGATGCACATTCCGGAGCTGTTGGAGCAAAAATTGGAGAGAACACTTTAGTTCGCGTTATGGGAACTTCAACCTGTGATATTTTGGTAGGTTCTTATGATGAAGTTGGAACAAAAACAGTACGCGGAATCTGCGGACAAGTTGACGGATCTGTAATTCCGGGCTTCATTGGTTTAGAAGCGGGACAATCTGCTTTTGGAGATTTACTGGCTTGGTACAAAGAATTATTACTTTGGCCAACCGATCATTTATTGACTTCATCTTCTGTTTTAACAGCTGCTCAAAAAGAACAATTAAGAGAAGAATTCAATGATAAATTAATTGTAGAATTAACAAACGAAGCAGAGAAAATTCCGGTTTCAGAAAGCCTTCCAATTGCCTTAGACTGGATTAACGGAAGAAGAACTCCAGATGCCAATCAGGAATTAAAAAGTGCAATTTCGAATTTATCATTAGGAACAAAAGCACCGCATATTTTCAAAGCTTTAGTAAACGCAATCTGTTTTGGAGCAAAGAAAATTGTGGATCGTTTTGAAGAAGAAGGTGTAAAAATCGACAGCGTTATCGGAATTGGCGGCGTTGCCCGTAAATCTCCTTTCATCATGCAAACTTTGGCTAATGTTTTAAACAAACCGATTAAAATTGCAGCTTCGGACCAAACTCCGGCTTTAGGAGCAGCGATTTACGCAGCCGTTGCAGCCGGAATTTATCCGAACGTAATCGAAGCAAGTCAAAAAATAGGAAGTGATTTTGACGGAGAATATTTCCCTCAATTAGATAAAGTAGCAGCATATAACAAATTGTTAATCGCTTACGATCAATTAAGTGCTTTTGAAGATCCAACCATAAAAACATCACAACATGAGTTCTCTTTATAAAGATTTAAAACAAGAATGTTACGAAGCCAATATGCAGTTAAATGCATTGAATTTGGTCGTATATACTTTTGGAAATGTAAGTGCAGTGGACAGAAAAAATAGTGTTTTTGCTATCAAACCAAGCGGCGTTCCTTACGAAGATTTAAAACCGGAAGATATTGTAATTGTCGATTTTGATAACAATATCATTGAAGGTTCCATGCGTCCATCATCTGACACTAAAACGCATGCATACTTATACAAAAACTGGCCAAATATTGGAGGCGTTGCACATACACACGCAACATATTCGGTAGCTTGGGCACAATCGCAACGTGATATTCCAATCTTTGGAACTACGCATGCCGACCATTTAACAGCTGATATTCCGTGTGCGCCACCGATGGCAGATTCGCTTATCGAAGGAAACTATGAACACAATACCGGAATTCAGATTTTGGATTGTTTCAAAGAAAAAAATCTTTCTTACGAAGAAGTAGAAATGGTTTTGATCGGAAACCACGGTCCATTCGCCTGGGGAAAAAATGCAGCAAAAGCAGTATACAATAGCAAGGTTTTAGAAGTGGTTGCCGAAATGGCGTACCTGACTTTACAAATAAACCCAAACGCACTAAGATTAAAAGATTCCCTAATAAAGAAACATTACAATCGTAAACACGGCAAAGACTCGTATTACGGACAGTAGAAAATTTAGTTTCAGGTTTCAGGTTTTTTTCTTTCAAGTTGTTGGAACGTGAAACCAGAAACGTGAAACAAAGAAAAACTTGAAACAACAATAACAAAAAGATAAATAACAAAGATTTTCGACATTTCAAAACTTGACTCGAGAGCTCTGCTCGAACAGGCGAAGCAAACTTGAAACAAAGAAAACTTGAAACAAAATAAAGACATGATAGATATATCTCAAAAAGAAGTTTGGTTTGTAGTAGGAAGCCAGGAATTATACGGTGAAGAAACTTTAAGAAAAGTTGCGGAACATTCTCAAATAATCGCAAAAGGATTAGGAATGTCATCTCAAATTCCTGTAAAAGTGGTTTATAAAGATGTTGTAAAATCTCCTTCTCAAATCTTAGATGTATGTTTAGAAGCAAATTCAGCTAAAAACTGTATTGGAATTATTGCCTGGATGCATACATTTTCTCCTGCAAAAATGTGGATTGGCGGATTGAGTATTTTAAAGAAACCATTGTGTCATTTGCATACACAATACAACGCTGAAATTCCGTGGGGAACTATCGACATGGATTTCATGAACCTGAATCAATCGGCACACGGAGATCGTGAGTTTGGTTTTATCATGTCAAGAATGCGTAAAAAGCGTAAAGTAGTAGTAGGACATTGGGAAGATCCTCGCGTTTTGAACAAATTAGGTGTTTGGACAAGAGTAGCTCTTGGTTGGGATGAACTTCAAAACTTAAAAGTAGCCCGTATTGGAGACAATATGCGTGAAGTTGCCGTTACAGAAGGTGATAAAGTGGAGGCTCAAATTCGTTTCGGAATGTCTGTTAACGGATATGATTCATCAGATGTTACCAAACATATTGAGAAAGTTACAGACCAACAATTAAATGATTTATTAGCAGTTTACGAATCTTCTTATTCTTTGACTGATTCTTTAAAAGAAGGCGGAGCACAAAGAAGTTCATTAGTAGAAGCAGCAAAAATAGAATTAGGTTTAAGAGCTTTCCTTGAAGAAGGAGGTTTTGGAGCATTTACAGATACATTTGAAAACCTTGGAGTTTGGAAACAACTTCCTGGAATTGCAACACAAAGATTAATGGCGGATGGTTACGGTTTTGGTGGCGAAGGCGACTGGAAAACCGCTGCAATGGTTCGTGCCTTAAAAGTTATGAATGTAGGTCTTGAAGGAGGAACTTCTTTCATGGAAGATTATACGTATCATTTTACACCACAAAAATCATATGTTTTAGGTTCTCATATGTTAGAAATTTGTCCATCAATTGCAGATGCAAAACCTTCTTGCGAAGTGCATCCATTAGGAATTGGAGGAAAAGAAGATCCTGCACGTTTGGTATTTAATTCGCCTGCGGGAGATGCAATTAATGTTTCGTTGGTTGATATGGGAAATCGTTTCCGTTTGATTGTAAACGAAGTTGAAGCTATTAAACCATTGGCAGATTTACCAAAATTACCGGTTGCAAGAGTTTTATGGGATTGTAAACCAAACCTTGATATTGCAGCAACTGCCTGGATTTTAGCCGGTGGAGCACATCACACCGTTTACAGTCAGGCAATCACAACAGAATACATGGAAGATTTTGCAGATATCGCCGGAATTGAATTATTGGTTATCGACGAAAAAACGACAGTAAGAGATTTTAAAGATAAGATCAATGCGAATGAAGCGTATTATCATTTGTTTCAACACGGACTGTAATTTGAGATGCTGAGGTTCTAAGTTGCTAAGCTTCTAAGTTTTTGTTACTTTTAACTTGTTGTGGTAATAAATTCACTTTGTGAAAATAAAACGCAGATAAAACGGATTTGCTGGCAAAAGCGCAGATGAAAACGGATTTTAGATATTAAAAAATCTGTGTAAATCCGCGTCTTCGTGAAACGAATCTGTCTAATCCGCGTCAAAATATAGCATTTTTTATTATGTCTAACAGATTACTTTAACATCTAACATTTCACAATAACCACAAAATTATCATTTATGAATGTATTAAAACGTTGCGTTTTCGGAATAAGCCTTTTGAGTTTGGCTACGGTTTCAATTCAATGCAAAAGCGATAAAAAATCAGATACAGAAAAAATTGTTTCAAATAAAAAAGCTACAGTTTCAATCGAAAAATCTTCTTACGGGACAACTGCTAAAGGAGAAAAGGTTGATAGTTATAAGCTGAAAAACCAAAAAGGGATGGAAGTTGATATCATCACTTTTGGTGGAAGAATTACAGATTTGAAAGTACCCAATAAAGACGGTGTTTCGGAAAATGTAGTAATTGGATTTAATTCTTTGGCACAATACGAAAAAGAAAATCCATTTTTCGGAGCTTTGATCGGAAGATACGGAAACCGAATTGCTAAAGGGAAATTTTCGCTTGACGGAAAAGAATATCAACTAGCCATCAATAATGCACCAAATGCTTTGCACGGTGGACCACAAGGATATTTTAACGTGGTTTGGAAAGCTGAAGAAGCAAAATCCGGAGCAGAAGCTACCTTGAAATTATCTTATTTAAGTAAAGATATGGAAGAAGGTTATCCTGGAAATTTACAAGTTTTTGTGACTTATACTTTAACAAATCATAACGAATTAGAGGTTCTTTATGAAGCAACAACAGACAAGAAAACGGTTGTGAATTTGACGCAACATTCATATTTCAATTTGTCGGGAGATTTTACAAAAACAATCTTAGATCACGAATTGACTTTGAATGCTGATAAATTGGTTCCGGTTGATGCGACTCTTATTCCAACAGGAAAATTAGATGATGTTGCCAATACACCTTTCGATTTCAGAACGCCAAAATTAATTGGGAAAGACATCGAAGTGAAAAACGAACAATTAGAAAGAGGAAAAGGTTACGATCATTGCTGGGTATTGAACAATCCTGAAAAAGGAAAAACAATCATAGCAAAAGTATATCACGCAGCAAGCGGAAGAATTATGGAAATGACAACTGACGAACCTGGAATTCAGTTTTACTCCGGAAATTTCCTTGATGGAACTTTACCAATGCCTAACGGCGGAACTTACGCACACAGAACAGGACTTTGTTTAGAAACAGAACATTATCCGGATTCTCCAAACCAAAAAAACTTCCCGACAACGGTTTTAAACCCGGGAGAAAATTATAAAACTAAAACTGTTTTTAAGTTTTCTGTAAAAAAATAGTTTTAGAATTTGTTTATTAGTTTAGTAATTCTCTAAGAAACCTCGAAAGTTATGCTTTCGAGGTTTTTTTATGGGGTTAAGTCGCCATCAATTTCACGAATTTTTGTCATTTCGACCGGAGCGAGAAATCACACTAGTAACTCCGCACAGAAAAGCCTCCAATCTTTGTCGAATTGCAAGTGTGATTTCTCCCTCCAGTCGAAATGACAAAATTGTGTTTAAACTTTGCGCCTCTGCGACTTTGCGAGATTAATCATTTGCATCTTATAAAAATCTTAATTTAGCAACAATAAAAACTAAACATTCAATGAGACATCTATTCAAAGTAGAAGCAAATTGGACTTCCCAACAAAATCAAGAAGATTCAGCAAAGAGATTTTATAGTAAAAGTCATCAAATTAAAATTGAAGGAAAACCAGCTTTAAATATTTCAGCAGCAAAAGCGTTCAAAGGCGATCCTGAATTATACAATCCTGAAGATTTATTGTTAAGCAGTTTGGTTTCCTGCCACATGATGTCATACTTATACGTTTGTTCTCAAAACGGAATAGAAGTTGTGGAATATTCAGACAATGCCGAAGCAACTCTCGAAGTTTCTCCTGACGGAAGCGGGCGCTTTACAGAAGTTCAGTTAAATCCGAGAGTAAAGATTTCAAATCCTAATAAAATAGAATTAGCAATAGAATTGCACACAAAAGCAAATCAATTGTGTTTTATCGCGAACTCGTGCAATTTTCCTATTTTGCATAATGCGAGTTGTGAAATATAAATTAAATTCCAAAACAAAAAAATTCCAAATTCCAATAGATAGCTAACATCATTGGAATTTTGAATTTTAAAATATTGGAATTTATATCTTAACCACAAATCCACCGTTAGGTTTCATCTTCACAGTCAGTTTTTGATTTTTAGAAATAGTTTCTTGTTTAAAACCATTTTCATCTTCCAGAATAATAAAACCTTTTTTGTTCTTCACAAAAGATAAATCCACTTCGATTTCTTTTGGAGAATTTTCGCCATTAATTCCAACAATGTGCCAGATGTTTCCGCTTCTTCTCGCCATTACAATATATTTCCCCGGAAAACCTGCAATGAATTTAGAATCGTCCCAATTCGTTGGAATATCTTTTAAATAATCAACCACATAAGCAGGCATCTTGGCCATTCCTTCTGGAATTTCTGCAATGTGTTGAATCCCCGATAAAAATAAAACAGGTAAAGCCAATTCGAAAGCAGGAGTTGTTTTTCTATTAATATTCGGAATCTTATCGAGAGCCATCGGAGTAAAATCCATTGGATCAAAAGCATTTCTGGCAAACGGCAACATTGCACAATGACTCGGTTCTAAGTCGGCAATATCTTGGAAAAACGTAATATATTCGTAGCCTTTTACGGCTTCGGTAGTTAGTAAATTTGGATATGTACGTTGCCATCCACGAGGCAAAGTTGCGCCGTGTAGATTAATCATTAGTTTATAATCTGCTGCATCTTTCAGCATATCATGATAATAGGCAATCATTGATTGTCCGTCACCGCCAAAGAAATCAACTTTAATTCCGGCAATGCCTAAATCATTCAGTCTTTTAAATTCGAAAGCTCTGTTTTCATGTGTTAGTAATTTATTTTTCGGATGATATTCAGTGCTGTTCCAAGGACCGGAAGAATTGTACCAAACCAATAATTTTACATTTTTAGTTTTTCCAAAAGCTACCAATTCCTTCATTTTTTCGTCACCAATTCTTGTATCCCAATCGGCATCAATTAAGCAATAAGTCCAATTCATTTTCGATGCATATTCAATAAACTGGTGCGTGGTTTCATAGTTTACCGAATCATCTTTTAATAAAACCCAACTCCATGACGAAAGTCCGCCTTTAATAAAAGAAGTATCCATTTTTATTGAAGGATCAGCCAAGTCAGTTCCTAAAGTGCTTTCGGTAATCGTGTTCAAAGATCCAATCGTTATAATTCGCCACGGAGTAATCCAAGGCAATTTTGATTCTGGATTTAAAGCACCATTTGGGAAAATTTCTTCTTTTTGAGGAAAAGTTACCTGCATCGCTTTTGAATTTTCATTATAAAGTAATCGTGTTCCGCAGTATTTATTATGCAAACCAGTTTCGGTAATCAAAACCCAATTGTTGTTGGTTTCAAAAAGTGCAGGATAAACCCAACCCTCGCCCATTGCAGGTTTTGTGTTTACAGGAACGCCCATTGCATAATGTTCCTCATATGCCGGATTGGTTTCTTTCCAACCTGTTTTTGCTTTCGACATAGGTTGTAACCAGGCTTTCGCCGAAGAATCGAAGTTATAAGTGGTTTTTTCTTCGACGATTCGTTTAAGATCTTTTGATGTTGAAGGAAAGTTATATCGAAGTGCAACACCATCTTTTGAAAGTTGGAAAATAATTTCCATTGATTCACCTTTAGAATTTTGAAGACTTACTATATATTGATTTGCTGAATAAGAAATATCTTTTCGTTTTCCCTGAAGCATCGAGTAGTGGTCAGTTACTTTTTTAGCGTCAGAGATTTTAATCACCTTTAAATCGGAATAGAAATTAGCGTCTTCGCGGATAATTCCCAATTCAGAAGCATTTAGGACGGGTTTTCCATTGTAAGAAATGGAATAGGTTGGAGTGTTTTTCGCATTCATTTCGAAGTCTACTTTTATAGTCTTCTGGGAATTTGTGAAAAATGAATTTGGTTTTTTTTGAGCAAAGGAATTGGTAAATATTCCAAAAATGGTTAGTAATAATAGTTTTTTCATAGTTAAGTGTTTTATTTACACTTGTAAATATAAAAAAAATAATTTTGATATAAATTGTTTGTTACGAATAATTTAATGGGGTTTGAAAAAGAGGAAAAGATTGTCTATACTATTCAGAAAAGGCATCTTAGAATTTCTAAAATGCCTTTTAAGTTAATGTAGATTATAAATTACGATCTTAGTTTTCGAGTCATAATTTTGTAAACTACAGGTATTATCATATATAACCAAAGTAAGGTCGACAATCCAAGAAAAATATCTCCTAAGGTTTTATTTCCTGTTAGTTTAACTAGAGTACCTGCAATTAAACCTATAATTGCTATTACTAAAAATAATTTATTATTCTTTTTCATGATGATATAATTTATGGTTTTACTTTTCTAAGTGGACTATCTGACATATCAGTTGGTGGTAATGTCGGTAATTTTGGTAATGGATAATCTCCCGGAAATGTTGGCAACGGTTCATAACCACCAGGTATTGTTGGCAATGGCTCATTTTCATCAGGCATTGTTGGCAAAGGCTGATCATCTAATGGAAGTTTTGGTAACGCTGGACTATTTTTCTCTGTTGCCGTAGCCGCACAATATGCAATAGATGTTAATGCAGGAAGAGGGCTTGAATACCAAGAAGCACATCCAATTGCTCCATCGCAAATTGCATTATATGCATCATCGAAGCACTGTCTAAAAGTTTTTGATGTTAGGTTTACTATTAAAACACCATCTGCAAAAGATTTTTTTACTGTTCCCTCTTGAGTGGTTATTATAATATTTCCATTTCCGGTGGTTGGATTTAAGTTGTTTTCTACAATTGTTCCTTTGCCAAAATCAATATATTGAATATTAATATTATTATCTACTAAAATAATAATAGTTTTCTTTGGATTATTAACAAACGGTATTAAATAAGATATCTTATTACTGCCCCAGTCTATCTCTGTTATATTTTGTAATTAAGTTCTTCTGAACTAGTTGATTTATTTGTGAATTTTTTTAAATTATATGATTTAAATGCTTCTACATTTGATACGTTGATATTTTGAGTAATATTTTCAAAGCCGTATACCTGCTTTAAAAGTAGATGTTCACTTTTATTAATTGCACTTTCACTTTCATCAGTAACACTTTCTTTTGAACATGAAACTGTTGCAAAAAGGGCTACCATTAGTGCTAAAACTGAATGTTTAATTTTTGTCATTTTTATTTTTTTAATTTAATATGAATTTTTCGAGTGTATTTTAATGTGGGCCCAAATAATTACAGTTACTTGGACAAAACTTCTCGAATAGCTTCCACATTTATTTTAGGGATTATATTATTCATTAGATTAATTTTCAATAAAGCATGTTGATAAATCTTAAAAAATACAGTTTTTTCTTAAAAATCCAAATATATGCATTTTGTTTAAGTTATTAGAAAATTTCTATTTTTTAACTATTTTCTTACAATATTTTCTTATAACTATCGATTTATTTATAGAGGGATTTTAATTAAGAATAAATAATAATGAATGCAAAAGAAGATTAAAATGCAGATTCCTCAATGGGCTTTTAATTGTTTTATTTAGTTAAGCTTACTAAAGAATTATTTTAAGGAATGATTATAAACGTAAAAGAATTATAATTTGAAATTAGTTCTTTAAAATATTGCTTTTTTTCATGCAATATTTTTTTGTTATAATGGAAAGTAGTTAATGTACAAAGTTAATAGATTTTATTATGATTTTGTACGTTATTAAACGGATGCGAGTTTAGCTGCTTTGAGATACCTAAAACCAAAAAAACCTCTTCCGTTAAGAAGAGGTTTTTGTACCCGGAGCCGTTTTACAACCCTCTTAATTTGTAAGAATAAAAGAAATTAGAGAAACCATTGCGAAACCCTTTGATTTAATAGGATTGTGTGTTTTGTTCTTACAAAAAAATTAAGACAGATTAAGGCAAAGTAGGATAAATTAAGATATTTTCGGCAATATTTCGGCAAAATGTTATCTTCGTATGATAACAATTAACTCTATGAAAATTCGATATTTTATTATAAAAGGCAAATCTGAATTATCCAGCATTTATGTTAGGTTTTGGGATAGCAATAGAATAGATCAAAAATCACGAACGGGGCTAACTGTAAAATTTAATGAATGGAGTGATACTGCAAATTCTGGTAAAAGTGAGCACCCCATTCCGGTAAAAGAGAGC
>NZ_JAYSPC010000139.1:0-8347 GCF_043722275.1 Flavobacterium sp.
TTTATATTTTTAAACTACTTTTTAGACACCTTTTTGAGTTCATTTATACTGCTCACTTTTATCCAGAATTAGGTGCTCACTTTATCCAGAATATCCATAGAGGGTGGTGCATCCACTTTAAAGGCTCATATTAGAGAGTTTGCGCAGTTTGTTAATATAATTTGTCAATTTTCGGAATACAAAAACGGAGACAAGCAACTCGATGGAATATTAAAAGGTATTTGGGATAGAAACGGATATAAAAGAGGAACATTAGACAGTCATGTAAGTACTGAAACCGTGCCTATATTATCATCATTAATCTTAACTGGAAATCATTCGCCGGATGATGAAGCTTTGATAACTCGTTTACTGTGGTTAGACATGAGTAAAAATACTTTTACAGATGATGAAGTAAAAAAGTATGATGAACTTGCAGATATGACAGAAAAAGGGATCAGTTCATTTACGGACGATTTATTAAAAGAAAGAAAAAGATTTTTTACGGATTTTAAAACTAAATTCAGGCTCTATAAAACAAGTATATCCGCAAAAATGCCTGTTGGTTCTCCAAGTAGGTTTTCTACAAATTTTGCGGTTTTGGGTGCTAGTTATGAAATTTTCAAAGACACTATCGTCTTTCCTTTTACCTATGCTGAAATGATGGATCACTTTGTAAAAATAAGTGAATTCCAAATGAATAAAATTAATTCTGCAAGTGCATCAAATAAATGGTGGGATTGTTTTTTGGTTTGTATAAGAACCAATGGAGATAACAAATTAGATTACGAAAGAGATATAAAAGTGGAGGGAACAACATTGTATTTTAATTTTTCTAACACTTATGACAAAATACAAAGACAATGGTACAATCAGTATAAAGAAATGATTCCGAGCAAAGCAACAATGCAGGACACAGTAAAAAAAGAAAGTGCATTTATTGAAATCAAAAGTAGCTACCGTTTTCGAGCAGGAAGAGACGGCTCGGTAACTTCGGCTTTTGTTGTAGATTTTAGCAAATTGAGCAATTTTAACGAAATAAATGAAGCGGTTCATTATATGAATACTATTCCATAAAATTGAAAACAGGAAAAATAAAAGGTTTTTTTGCCTATTGCCTATACTTTTTTGAAAAATTCGTTTTTCTCAACCTACACAACCTACACATATTGTATTAGCTATTATTGTGTTTATAGTCAGTATGTTAAGTTTGATAAATATATAATTAGGTGTAGTATAAGTGTAGGTTTGTGTAGGTCGGTGTATTTTCGAAAAATCGTAAACCTACACAAACCTACACAATTTAGCTTTTTTTTGAAGTTAACTTGTTGATTTACAAAGCGTGTAGGTTGTGTAGGTTTGTAGGTTTGCGATTTTGCCCGTTTAAGATTTCTAAGCTTTTATTTTTTTCTGTTAAAAAAGTAGATTTTATTGCGCGCCAGGAAATACTAAAGCTTGAAAATTTCTCAACATAAATCTACATTTTGTTTTCTGAGTTTTTTTTAACTGTCAATGAAGTAAAATAAAGCTTTTTAAGGAAGTTGTAAAGATCAAAACCTTTTTAACTAAGAACTGTCTTAGATTGTTTTTCAATTACAACTATTTTATTAGGCAAATATGCTATCCGAATCTGTTATTTTTATGTAACCGTTGAATGTTGAAGTGCCAAATTATTTGTTGAGGACTTGAAAAAACTCTCCTACGCTTATAGGGCAATTACTAAGATAATCATAGAGAGAGTGATACGTCTTTTTGTGATTTTGTTTCAGTGGAAAAAAACTTATTGTCTTTAAAGCTTAAAGAATTAAAAATCTCACAAAAAATGACTTTATTTGTATTATAAGGAAATGTAAAAACAGCTATTATTATACAAATGAACATTACTCAAGATAATCTTACAGAAGTCAAATTCCAATATTTTTCTTTAAAATTCACACCTCTAAATCATTTAAAAGATAAATTTGATAGCAACGACATTATGAGAAATGTTGTTACTTATATATCAAGAAAACTTCAAGATGATAAGGAGGGACATCTAATCGATAGACATGAGGGAAGACCTAATAGCATGAGAGAACTTTTTATGAATAGAGCTGTTTTTCTTCCTAAAGAGAAGAGAATTAGATGTTCTATGGCATTATTAAGAAGTGGAAGAGAACCATTGCTTAAGCCTAGAGAGCAATTTAGATTGGTATCAATGAATGCTCTTGGTAGTATTGCCGAAGAAACACATTTTTTTATAGATTATAGTAAAGGATTTTCTGTTATATGTATAGAATATCAGCATTTTGGTCCACGTTTGTCAGATATTGAGTATTACTTTAGAAATGTTGCTCAAAAAGTTCTTAAGCAAAGTAAAGCAACTGAAGTAAACTTATATATGGATGTTTCAATAGATAAAGCTTTAAGTAATTTGAAAAATGTATTAAATATGGATATTAAAGTTCAACCAAAGAATCTACCACAACTTGATGTTGATATTCAAGGGAGGTATTTTACTGGAATGAACAATATTGCAAATACTTTAAAACCGAAGTATATTAAAATTGAAACGTTCTTTCAAACACCTGGAAAAGGTATTAAAAGTACAGAATTGAATAAAGAAGCTAATAAGATGTTTATTGACATGCTTGAAAGATTCAAAGGACGTTCATTTAATATTGATGCATTTGATTCATTTGTAGTTAAATATGAAGATAAAGAAGGAGTTGAGGAAGTCTTTAATTTATTGAACAGTAAGCGAGAATTTGTCATTCCCGTTGATTTGAAGAAAATTACAAAGTCTAAAGATTGGTATTCTCTGATTGAAGAAGACTTTAATGCTCTAATGGCTACATTATGATTTTAGATACGTATTTTAAGCGACCACTTATTTGGGACTTTATTATTGGGCTATTTTTATCTTTTTTAGGGTTTATTTTAGTCGATAAAAATATCATTTTTAAACCCATAGCAAATGATTCTATAACGATAATAACTGATGTTACTAATATTAGCTTGACTATGTCAGGTTTTATTTTGACTCTTTTAACAGTATTAATAACTTTTAAAGGTGGTTCTAAGATTACAAAAATTGAAGTTGATAGTAAAGAGCCTCTATTTGACCTATTTTTCGTAACAAGACTATATCATGAAACTGTTAGGCATTTAAAAAACTGTATCAAATCATTAATTTTTGTAGCTATTATTGGTTTTACTATAAAGATATTTTCTCCTGAATCTTTAAAAACTAATACTTTCTATTTTAATATTTTTGGTTTTACAATTATAATATTGACAATTACTAGGTGTCTACTAATTTTAGGAAAGGTTATGGACTTGCAAAAAGAAAATGATGAAAAAAATAACACCTAATAAAGTTAACATTATTAGGTGTTATTTTAGATAAATAATAATAGAAGAAGATTTTTACAGATTCCTATAATTAGCCTTCAAATGTATACATAACAACTGTTAATTTTCTAATGATGTATTGATCAATTAAATGCAATGCATTTATTGTTAGACAGCTTTGGATTATTTTGTGCGTATATTTGATTACCCATAACATTTAAATTTATGAAACACTTTTACGCTTACAGAATTTTTCTAAATCAAGATATACCAAATTCACAAATTAAATTTGAATTTAAATCAAAAAAGGATTCTCTTATTGATTTATTTCAAAAAATTGAAAATGAACAAACTATTAAGTTTAACGATTATGGTGAACATGTTTTAATTTTTGAAAATAAGCTAGGTGAAAACATTTATTTAATCAAGCTAGCCAAAAAGCAACAATTTGATAAACCGACATTAGAGCACGGTAAAATTGAAGATATCAAAGATGTTAGATATCCAAATATCTACTTTATCGTACATCTTGAAAAACAGATAATTTTGATAGAAAAAAACACAACGGTTTTTCAAACTATTGAGTCGGTAAAAGATAAGCTGACAAAAGTATTTACAGAAGAGATGTTACAAGATAGTGTCTATTGTAATTTGTCCGAAATTACTAATCATAGAGATTTTTGGCAACAAATAGAAGACTTTGACATAGTTCAGAAAGTAGAGTTAGAATATGAACCACCGAATTTTTTTGGTGGAAAAAATATGGCTGATAGACTCGTAAAAGATGTTTATGAAGAAACAAATTTTGACAAATTCAAAATTGTGCTGAGAAATAAGAAGGAAGGTTTGAAATTTCAATATGAAAATTTCAAAGAACATATTCAAAGAATTTCTCAAGGTGCAGGGAACTATATTATCGAAGGAATAAAAGATGGTGTAGATTACGTCTTTACTAAAAAGACTCAATCACATTCTAGAATTGACATTCCAAACATTGTAGATGAAACACAAGAATCCTTGGAGGATCGTTTTGAAGAAATTGAAAATATAAATAGAGATGAGGATATTTAAATTGATTTTACTCATATTGATCTTTTTGTTAATTAGTTATTATGTAGTATTGAACAATATTGTATCGTATGAGGACTTTACAAAAACAGATTTTTTGTTCACATTCTTAGGGGTATTTATCGGTTTTGCACTTACCTTATATACGTATTTGACATCAATGTTTGAAAATATGAAAAAGATAATAAGGACTAAATATGCTAATGATGTTCCTACTCGTGATTCTAAATTAGATTTATTACCAAAACTTCATAATGAAATTAAGGATAATATTGTATTTCTTATATATGTGTTAGTTTTTGTGGTATTGATAGCTGTTTTGGATAAATCGATTATGAAAATTGAATTTTATAATTGTTGTTTAAATATTAAAATGATAGATATTAAAAATTCGATATTGTTGACTATTTTTTCCCTATCAATATTAGCATTAGTAGATTTAGTTAGAACATCATTTACGATATCAGATTTCATAATAAAAAACTAGCATTTTTTAATTATAAATATTTAATATCTTATGATGGTATACTGGGTATAATTATCAAAAAAAATTGCCAGAGGCAATCATAAATAAGTTAAAGCCAAAACACCCAATTTTAAAACACATACACATACATATACATAAGTCAAAGGCAAAAAGAGACAGTTTAATTGTCTCTTTTGCTATAGGTTTAAGTCTGCATCATAATTAGAATGTATATTTATCCATTTTTCGATGTTATCCAAACAATTAATATAGCCCATTATTAATATTTCAAAAGTCATTGAATCTGCAGTTCTGTACCATGAATCAAGAGAATAATTTTTATTATCTCTATCGTTAAATGATACTTGGATATAATGACTATTATATTTTGTATCGTCCTCTATTGCATGTAATGGGCAATGTGAGATGAAATTTAATGATTTTACAATTTCTTTCGGCATAAAAGGATTTGCCTTATATAATTCAATTTTTCTAAGGTATTTAGCAAAATTACTTGGTTGAATTAGAACACAACATGAAAAATCAATAGTTTCCTTTAAATGCTTAATGTTTAATTGTTTTTTATCTATTATTCTGCTTCCCGCCGCATACCATATTTCTTTAGGTTTGTTAACATATAATAACATTATTGAAGTGCTTTTTAAATCTTCTAAGAGCGATAAAACAATATCTAATTTTTTATCAAATATTTTTTTTCTATAGTCAAAACGGTCAAAAAGTAATATAGCAATTATCAGAGTACAAAAAGAGCTTGTTATTAATGAGATATCCTTGATTACCGTACTGTCAAAATAACTTTCTTTAATAATCAAAATAGTAACAATAAAATATGCTAATATGATTAATTTTATTGAGATGCTTGTGAAGTTTTTGCTCATAATTTTAGAGATTTTCAAAAACAAATATAAAATAATTAAAGGTAATAATCGCCGGTGGCGATCAATACGCATTTAGTATTTCTGTTTTATCAATTTTTATTTAAAATTGTAAAAGGTTTTTATCTGTATACTTTTATAATTATTAACTTTAACTTCTTCTAATTATACACTAAATTCTGTCCCTCAATGATTTATCATTTTTATAGTTGTTAACACCGTGCTATAGTCGGTGTAATCTGGAAAAATCTTAAACCTACACTTAAATAAGAAGAACACTATAAAAATTATTGAATCCAAAATTTAAAAAGCCGTCAGTTTTCGGCAAAATTTCGGCAAAATTTCAAACAAAAAACTCCTAAATGCCTTTAAAATAAGGATTTAGGAGTTTTTAAAGTACCCGGAGCCGGAGTCGAACCGGCACGGTTTCCCACAGGTGTTTGAGACCAGCGCGTCTACCAATTCCGCCATCCGGGCTTAGCAGACGAAAAAATAACTAATAAATCAATTATTTTAACGCAATAGAATAAGTTAATTATGATGTCATAACTGTGCATATTCCTTTAACACGGTGCAAATGTAAAAAATAAAATTAAATGTTCTACTAAAAATACTTAAATTTTTCCTTTCAGTGTCCAATAAATTTTCTAAATTTGCACCTCGTTAAAACGAAGCACACACAACTAACTACAAAACAACAAATTATAATGTCGCACCTAGAACCAGAAGCTAAAATTTTTGCTTGTTCACAAAGTGTTTATCTTGCAGAGAAAATTGCAGAGCAATACGGAATTCCGTTAGGAAGAGTAACGATGTCAACGTATAGTGATGGAGAATTTCAACCATCTTACGAAGAATCAATTAGAGGATTACGCGTTTTTATCGTGTGTTCGACTTTTCCAACTGCTGATAATTTGATGGAATTGTTACTAATGATTGATGCCGCAAAACGTGCATCAGCCAGACACATTACAGCTGTTATGCCTTATTTTGGTTGGGCAAGACAAGACAGAAAAGACAAACCAAGAGTTCCGATTGGAGCGAAACTAGTAGCTAATTTATTAGATGCTGCAGGAGCGACAAGAGTTATGACAATGGATTTGCACGCAGATCAAATTCAGGGGTTTTTCGAAAAACCGGTAGATCATTTGTTTGCATCTACAATCTTTTTACCATACGTAAAAAGTTTAAATTTAGACAATTTAACCATTGCATCTCCAGATATGGGAGGTTCAAAAAGAGCATATGCTTACTCTAAGTTTCTGGAATCAGATGTAGTAATCTGTTACAAACAAAGAAAAACAGCCAACGTTATCGACACTATGGAACTAATTGGTGAAGTAAAAGGACGAAACGTAATATTAGTAGACGACATGATCGATACTGGTGGAACACTTGCAAAAGCAGCAGATTTAATGATCGAAAAAGGAGCATTAAGCGTTAGAGCAATTTGTACACACGCCATTTTATCAGGTGACGCATACGAAAAAATCGAAAACTCAAAATTAAGCGAGTTAATAGTGACCGATTCAATTCCGTTAAAGAAAGAATCAAAGAAAATCAGAGTAGTGAGTTGTGCACCTCTTTTTGCTGAAGTAATGCACATGGTACACCACAATAATTCCATAAGTGGAAAATTTATAATGTAATAAATGGCAATATGCTTTAGGCTGTAAGCTTTAAGCACTAAAAAATGTCAATACATTTATTACGAAAGTTAGCATAAGCCAAGTGCTTAAAGCTTAAACAAATTAGAATATTTATTAATAACTATATTTTTTTACAATGAAATCGATTACAATTAAAGGATCAGAAAGAGAAAGCGTGGGAAAAGTGTCAACTAAAGCCTTACGTAATGCTGGAGCGGTTCCTTGCGTGTTATACGGAGGAAATCAGGCAGTACACTTCTCAGCAGACGCTGCAGCGTTCAAAACCTTGGTTTACACTCCAAACGCACACACAGTTGTGATAGAGCTTGGAAAAGGAAAAACATTTAATGCAATTTTGCAAGACATTCAGGTTCACCCAGTATCTGACAAAATTTTACACATTGACTTCTTTCAATTATTTGATGACAAAGAAATCACTATGGAAGTTCCTGTAAAAGTTGTTGGTGTCTCAAAAGGTGTTCTTGCGGGTGGTGTTTTACGTTTAAACACTCGTAAATTAAAAGTAAAAGCTTTACCTAAAAATCTTCCTGATTTTGTTGAAGCTGATATTACTCCACTTGAAATGGGTAACAAATTATATGTTACTAAAGTTGGTACTCCGGATTACAAAGTTATGCACCCGGAAAACACAGTTGTTGCTCAGGTAAGAATTTCTCGTGCTGCTATGAAAGCTGCTCAAGAAGCTGCAAAAGCTGCAAAAGCTCCTGTAAAAGGAAAGAAAAAATAATTTTTTTCAAATCAAATATCAAAGCATCAATCGAAAGATTGGTGCTTTTTTTGTTTTAAAGATACTGAGTTGCTAAGATTACCGGGATTTTAAGTCCCCATATGTCAGGCTGAGCGAAGTCGAAGTCTCTTCCCTGAACTTTTCGGTTATTTTTTTTTGAAGCAGAAATTTTCAGTTGTTTCAAGACCAGACATTCCTGCCATCCGCT
>NZ_JAYSPC010000140.1:0-15111 GCF_043722275.1 Flavobacterium sp.
GAAAACGGTACACCTGTAACGATTATCTGGGGATATAATAAAGCCTTACCGATAGCCAAGATAGAAAATGCAACAAATGGGCAGGTAGCAGTTGCCTTAGGAGTTTCAGATGTAAGTGCCCTGAATGAGACCAATTTGGATGCAATTAATACTTTGCGCAATAATGCCTCTTTTGCTAATTGCATGATTACCACCTATACACATATTCCGTTGGTTGGGGTAAGTACCATCACAGATCCTAAAGGCGATAAAATCACCTATAGCTATGATTCTTTTGGAAGACTGCAGTTTGTAAAAGACAAAAACGACAACATCTTTTCTGAAAACCAGTACAATTACAAACAATAAACCAAAAGCATCATGAAAAATATATTAAAACTTCTTTTGGTTTTATGCCCGGTTATGGTAATGGGCCAGACACAAACCGAAAATTATATTAAGACCACAACCTATAAAGTAGCCAGTCCTGTTGCAATCCTTACCCCTGCACCTTCTCAGGCTTCACAAAGCACCACCTATTTTGACGGACTGGGAAGAGCCATCCAGCAAATTGCAGGACAGCAGTCTGCTTCAGGAAAAGACATTATTACGCACATTACCTATGATGGTTTTGGAAGACAGACACAAGAATACCTGCCTTTTAAATCCTCCAATACCAATATGGCTTTTGATCCCGCTGCCCTGGCAAATGTTTTGTCCTATTACGCAAGCCCAAATCCTGCTGTTAGCGGCAATCCTGCCATGGAAGCCACATCGTTTCCTTTCAGCCAAAAAGATATAGAGGCCTCTCCCCTTAACCGTGTCCTGAGACAGGCAGCTCCGGGAAACGGATGGCAGTTAGACTCAGGTCATGAGATCAAAATGGATTACCTGGCCAATGGTGTTGAGGAAGTAAAACTATTCACCGCCAATACCTCCTGGGATCCGGGATCAGGATTGTATGCTATTTCATTTTCAAACAACGGCTACTACCTTGCCAACGAGCTTTACAAAACAGCGACCTATGATGAGAATACCATAGCTCCGCTTTCTGAAGCCAATGGATCAACGGTGGAATTTAAAAACAAGGAAGGGCAAATTGTCCTTAAAAGAACTTATGGAACTGTTGGAACCGCAACTGCCAACGAAAAACATGATACCTATTATGTTTATGATATTTACGGAAACCTCACCTATGTGATTCCGCCAAAAGCCGTAGACCTGATTGGTGCTACAACAGCTCTGCAGGCTGACCTTACTTCGACAGCCACAGTAACCCCGGGAACTTCATTAGCGCTCACCGCTACAAATTCAATTAGGCTATTACCGGGATTCCATGCACAGGCGGGAAGTACTTTTAGCGCCGTTATAGACAATGGGACACAGAATGTCCTGGATATTTTATGCTACCAGTACAAATACGATTACCGCAACAGGCTGGTGGAGAAAAAACTGCCCGGCAAACAATGGGAATTTATCGTCTATGATAAACTCGACAGGCCTGTGGCTACGGGACCTGCCAATTCCCCATTCCAGGATATAACTTCTGTTGGATGGCTGATTACCAAATACGATGCCTTTAGCCGTCCTGTGTATACCGGCTGGATAACTGCTGCCCCTGCAACCACGGCAGGAAGAAAAGCTTTGCAGGCGGCGCAGAATGATCCTGCACTTACCGTTATTAACGAGAGCAAACAAACCAGTGGAAACCTTGATGGTATTGCGGCTTATTACAGCAATGTGGTAGCCCCGGTTGCTTTCAAACTGCTGTCGGTGAATTATTACGACAATTATACTTTTCCCAGTACACCGGCCATTACCATACCTGCAAGTGTAGAGGGACAAACAGCCTTAACCACCGATCAGGTTAAAGGCTTGGCCACTGCTTCCTGGACAAGGGTACTCACCACAAGTGGCAATATAACAGGGGAAACCAGTGCTACTTTTTATGAAGGCAAGTCAAGGCCTGTGCGAATGGTTACACAGAACCATTTGAGCGGTTATACCTATACGGACAGTAAACTTGATTCTTTTTCAGGTCAATTGCAATACAGCATTACCAGACACAAAAGAACAGCCTCTGATCCCGAACTGATAACAAAAGATGCTTTTAGCTACTCCCCACAGGATCGCTTGTTAACCCAAACGCACCAAATCAATGGCGGTACAGTTGAAACCATCACAAACAATACGTATGATGAGTTGGGACAGCTGATCTCTAAGAAAACAGGCAACAACAGCCAGAACATCAATTATGCCTATAATGTTCGTGGATGGCTCAAGGACATCAATAATGTAAATGCTCTTAATCAGGCTGGTGATCCAGTGGATTTGTTTGCCTTTAGGATCAATTACAATACTCCAACATCTGCAATTGCAGGTGTAGATCCATTATACAACGGAAACATCTCGGAGACCTATTGGGCTACCAACTCTGGTCCGGAAGCAGGAGTAATAAGATCTTACGGTTATAAATACGATAAACTGAACCGATTAAAAGAAGGGATCTTCAAAAAAGCAGCAACGCAAACCAATGCCTATAATGAGACTTTGTCTTACGACAAAAACGGAAATATCATGGGACTTGCCCGTAACGGAAGCAGCGAGAATGCCACACAAATTGATGATCTGGTATACACTTATGCCAGTAACAATACAGCCAACCAGCTAATGAAAGTGGTGGACAATGCTCCGGCAGCTTCCAAAGCAAACGGATTTGTGGACAGCGCCTCCAACAGCGTTGATGATTACAGCTATGATGCCAATGGCAATATGACCAGAGACAACAATAAAAATATCATCGGTATTACCTACAACCACCTGAATTTACCCACCCTGATAACCTTTGCAGCTACAGGAAATATTGTGTATATTTACAATGCAAGTGGGCAAAAAGTACAGAAAGTGGTTAATGAAACAGGAAAACCTGCCATAACCACGGATTATTTGGGCGCTTACCAATACAACAACAGTACCCTTAAATTTTTCCCTACAAGTGAAGGTTATGTTGAGCCTTCAGGAAGTTCTTATAAATATGTATACCAGTACAAAGACCATTTAGGCAATATTCGTTTGAGCTATGATAAGAATCTGGTTATTCAGGAAGAAAACAACTATTATCCGTTTGGGTTAAAACACGAAGGGTATAATATTGTAAAAATTGGTGTAGAAAACAAGTATAAGTACAATGGAAAGGAACTCCAAGACGAGCTGGGGCTTAACATGTACGACTATGGTTCAAGATTATATGACCCTGCAAGAGCAGGATGGGGTAATATTGATCCATTAGCGGAAAAAATGAGAAGATATAGTCCTTATAATTATTGTTTTGATAATCCAATGCGTTTTACCGATCCTGATGGAATGGCTCCAAATGATGTTATAGTTAATGGCGAAAATGCGGATAAGTTTGTTAAACAATTAAGTGCAGGTACAAGTTTAACTATTTCAAGAGATGAAAAAACAGGAAAATTAAGAGCTGAGGGAACAGCAAACACAGGTGCAGATGAGACGTTGTTAAAAGCCATTAATGATGATAGAGTAACCGTAAATATTGATGCTACCAAAGCAAATCAAATAGAGGAAGGTTTCATAGTAGGTGGTGCATTTCTCGGAAACACAGTAAATGATGATGGAACTAAAACCGCTACGCAAGTTGTAAATCCTGATCAAACAGAAGTTTTAGAAAAGCTTGCGGAAGCACCAACAGGGACTATCGCGATGCATGAAACGATAGAAGCTTATCAAGGAGCAAGATTTTCACCTGGAGCAAAAGCTTCAACAAAAGGAGGGAATGGTTTTGATAAAGCTCATGATCTTGCAAACAAAACGGATCCTAGAGGTGCAGTTATTCAAGATAAACTTAGTGTGGCAGCTGATGTGAAAAATGGGACAACAACAGTAAATGTTACAGTAAAAAGTACAGGTGAAAAAACGGTTTTATATACAGAACAAAATAAATAACAAGGGATAAAGAATATAAACCATGATAAAGAAAATATATATATTGCTTAACCAAGTTCTGTTTGTTTTATTTCTAATTTCAATGAATAACGTTTCAGCTCAAAAAAAATATCGAATAATTGATGTTGATTCAACAGAGAACTTTTATTTTATATCGATAAAACATTGGTTAAAAAAAGGAATAATAGTATCTCCAAAAAATAAAACAGAAATAAATGGTACAAAAATAAAGGCAGGTAAGCGATATTTATTTAAATTAAAAACTTACAATTCAAAAAAGATTATTTTAGGACAAAAATATTCTTTTGCAATTGAAGGAAGGATTGTTTGGTACAGCGACAAAGAATATAATGTATATACAAGCGAATCATTAAGTGGTTTATATCTGATTAATACTTTAGATAATCGGTAGTGTTTCAGAGTTAGTGATATGAGAATTTAAATTACTAATATGTTGAAATAGAATTATTTTTAGCAAAAAATAAGTTAAAGATGAGCAGTACTGCTCATCTTTTTTGTTTTAATATTGCCTTAAAAGAACTAAAATGAGCGAAAATGCTACCTCGTGTCCCTGATGGTATGGATATATATCTACTTACAGAATCAGGAAGAACGATACTTGCTTTAAAAGAGAAAGACAAAACAGAAGATACTATGTACGCTGTTAAAAATGATGATATCAGTGATGTATTTGCAAAAGACGGAAAGAAAACACTTAAGCCTTCGTTTTTTACTGTTAAAGATTATGATGGGGCTGGGAAGTTCAGTGAAAAAGATGGAATAAAAGTAAAATCTGGAATTATCGGACAAATGATAAATAGCTCTGGAAAAATAGATGGTAAAGATTATTATTCTTCAAAAAGTGAATATAGTGAACAAAATGAAAACAATTATTTAAATATTTTTAAGTTTGCATCTGATAATTCAACCTCTGAATTCGGTATGCATACTTATAATAGTAATGGAAAAAAAATGATACAATTATCCACAAATGCAGATGAAGGAGCTGTAACCGCCCCTATAGGATTTGGGATAAAAAATTCAGATGTAATTAATAGATGGCATAGTCACCCAAGTATAAGAACAAATCCTTCCGTTGAAAAATTCAGTATTCAAGGAAATACTGGAGATAGTGATTATGGTCATTCTTTTTACCAAAAACGGAATTATAATTATATATATTTTCCAAACTCATCGAGATTATATAATGTTACTCCGACTACAATTAATTATATAAAACAAATTAATAATCATAAAGATTTAAAAAATTAAAAATGAAAAGAATAATATTTGGTTTGCTCTTGACAATATTGTTGGTGTCATGTAAAAAAGACGAATTAAACGTAGATTTTAAAAAAGTCATTATTGAATATCAAAATAGGGTCCCTCTGCCTGAAGTAAAAAATTCAGATACGGATAAATATCTATATGTCGTTAATTTTCAAAAAAAAGGAAATGATACTCTGTTTAATCTTATCAGATGTCCCAATATTTCTATATATGATAGTGTTTCAGGGATATATCAAGACGAAGTTCTCAAGCCTTTAGCTATTATAGACAAAAATAAATTAGGAATGAGTTATTATCAGATAAAGAGAGAAGACGTAAACAATTTCATAAGTCATAATTCTTTAAGAGAAGATTTTCCACCACTATATAGATATCAGATTAAAAACAAAAAAATAGTACTAATACAAATTGACACAATAAGTGACAATTGGAAAAAATAATCACACCAATAATAGATTAAAGAGCCATTCTATAACGGAATGGCTTTTTGCATTTATATTAAAATCAAAAGTTTATTCGTTTGAGAATGGTGGTAATTCAAAATTAAACAACTCGCTAAGTGGAACTTCTAAGGTTCGGGCGATTTTGAATATAGTACCCGATCGCTCGGATATGCTCAACGATAGGGCGGAAATTCTTTCCGTGCCAGCAAAAAAGAATTGGTAAAGATCAAACAAGAAGCTTTTTAAAGAAATAAATTTTAATTATTAAATTTTACAAAATAAATACAAAACTTTAACAGTCATTTACATCAATTTTAGTAGATTTGTTAAGAAAATATTAATAAAATCCAATTGATGAAAAAATGTTTATTTGAATCAAAATAAACTGTTCTATCTTATTAAAAATCAGAGTTATGTTAAAAAAAATTGTTGTTTTGGCTCTACTAATTTGTACTGCATGCCAAACAACCAAAATTAAAAATGAAGACTACAAATTTTCAACTTCGATTATTGAATTAGGAAGTATCGGCGAATCGAAGTTAACATATAATCAGAATATATTTGAAACAAAAGCTTTACCTACACTCAAAAATAACATTCGCGTCGAAATTGGTATTGTTCCTTATAATAGAAAATTAAATAAAATTTACAAATCAAAAGCAAAGTACAACCAAAATCAGACTAAGGTAGCGTTTATTGATAGCTTACCTGTAAAACCAGAGCTGGTAACTATTAGAATTCTGGATATTGCGGGTTTGGTTCATGAAATAAATTCCGACTACAATACTGAGATTTTAGATCTTTTAGTCAATACTCAAACTTCAAAATTAATTTCAAGTCTGGCTGTAAGCTTATCTAATGACGAGATTGCAAAAATCAGGCAATCTGATGCTTTCTACATTATAAACAATCAAAATAAAAAATACACCATTGCTTTATTCAAATCAGGAAAAAAAACAGACAACATAGATATAAATCCGGAAACCATTGTTGCTTATCGAGTAAGCTCATTCTGTTGGGCAGCATCTGACAGAGGAAAATGGTATATCGCAGATATTGTAAATGAATATTCTAACTGCAAAGGAATAACTGAAAAAAGAATAACTACAAAGAAAAAAAATAAAAATTTATTTGATATGTAAAATAGCCTGTTTACAATCCATATCCTATTAGATTTTTAAAAATATATAATTCTATTATGAATAAAATTTCATTAACTTTCTTTTTCTTGTTTTTAATAATCTTAAGTTTTGTTTCTTGCGAAGAAATATTACTTGTTCCGGATATCTCTAAAGATGAAGTTGTACTTGTAGCTCCAGGCAACAATATTATGCTATCATCATCTGGAGTAACATTATCCTGGAATTCTGTGGAAAATTCTGAGAAATATGAACTACAAATTGCAATACCAAATTTTGATGCTCCGCAACAAATGGTTCTTGATACCTTAGTTTCAAAAAATTCATTTACACAACAATTAAACATTGGCAAATATGAATGGCGTGTAAAAGCAGTAAATAGCGGTTATGAAACCATTTATACTAAACGTAGTTTTGAAATTTTAAATAATGATGATTTTCAAAATAATACTATAATCTTACTTACGCCAACTAACAATTTAATTACTAAAACTGCAATACAAAAATTATCTTGGGATGCAATAATTGGTGCAAGTTCATATCAGCTTCAAATATTAGATGAAAATAATACTTTAGTAAAAGAACAAAACTCAGATGCAACTTTAATAAATTTTACTTTTGATGAAGGAAAATATATATGGAAAGTAAGAGCAAGTAATGGTACTGAACAAACATTATATACAGCCCGTTCCATTTTAGTAGATACTAAAGCTCCTAATACTCCTACCCTATCCATTCCGGTTAATGCAAGCACTACAACAAATACAAGCATTAATTTTCAATGGAGCAGAAATCCTATCATTGGAAGTACCGAAAAAGACAGTATTTATGTATATACAGAAAGTGCCTTAACAAATTTAAATTTCAAAGATAAAGCAACAAACCCATACAATAAAACACTGGTAAAGGGTACTTATTATTGGTTTATAAAATCGTTTGACGAAGCTGGAAATGAAAGTCCAAGAAGTAATGTTTTTAATTTTACAATAAATTAAAACTTATTTAATAGTTTTTTCTCCTTAAATCAGAAATCAACTTTCATCATTATTATTTAGATAAATGATTACAAACTTAGAAGATTACAAGAAGTTAAAAATTCATTAAAGAAACAAACATTTACCGGAAATAGCTTCTGCAAAAGAATACAAAAAGATGGTACCAATTTATCTGAAATGAATATCAAACTTTTGCGAAAAACGGAGGAAATGATATTATATATGATTAACCAGAGTAAAACAATTAAATTACAAAACGATCAAATTCAATTACAGAATAAAGAAATACACGCACTTACAAAAAGATAATATTTTCTACTACACGATAACCTGCAATAAAAACAATTATGATGAATATAAGTTTCAATAAAAAAAACATAACACTATTAATTCTCTTATTTACAACATTTATTTTTGCACAAAATGATATAAACCAAAATGGCCTAAAAACAACCGTTATATCGGGTTTATTAGCACAGGGAGAACAAGCCAGTCGATATGAAATTGTTTCTATAGGTTATAATTCCCAGCATTGGCAAGTAGGTGGACTTATTATAATAGAACTATACCAGATTTCTTATGGGACTGGCTATGAAAGATATGTTGTTGAAAACGGTTATCTTCAAGGAGCAAACTCCGGTTCACCAGTAGTTAAACTTATCGAATCACAAGGCGCATTTCATTCCTGCAAAATTATTCTAGGAACTCCAACTAATTTAACTACAAGTATTGGTGGCTATATCAACAAACAATTACCAATATATTTTGATGTTAGGTATTACGCGAACTATAAAATCAAGATTACTTACTTACAAGATAAAGTAGACGTAGTTACGGACATCAATCAGATTAAAATCAATCAAAACCCAGTTGCAATAAATATTCCTGACTTTTCAGTATCGAATGAATTAAATTATGATTTAACCTCAAGTGGTAATTTAAAAGTTAGTGGAGCGGGTAATCATTATATAAAAAATGGAAATTTTGGAATTGGAACTACAAATCCAACATCAAAATTAACAGTTGCCGGAAATATTGCTTCACGAGAAGTAAAAGTAACAGTTGATGCAGGATCAGTTCCTGATTACGTTTTTGCAAATGATTACAAACTTAGATCGTTACAAGATGTCGAAGATTTCATTAAGAAAAACAAACATTTACCGGAAATTCCATCCGCTTATGAAATTGAAAAAAATGGATTAATGCTCGCAGAAATGAACATGAACTTATTGAAGAAGATGGAAGAAATGACTTTGTATATGATTGAGATGAAAAAAGAAAATGATCTCATCAAAAAAGAAAACCAAGAAATAAAAAAAGATATTTTAAACCTAAAACTAAAAAAATAACATTATGAAAAAATTATTTTTTCTGACTCTCCTAATATTTATCTCAGGAATTATCAATTCTCAAGTATCAACTAGTTTTATAGTTGGTGGAGATATCAACAAATTTTATCCTGTAACATTTTACGATGGAGGATGGGAACATCATAGCCCTACAAACTTAACATTAGGAAGAAGTAATGTTCACGCAGATTCTAATTGGAGGGGTTCACTTATTGCTACTTTTAGTTTTCACGTAAGTATATGGGGAAATAACTCAGAATTTATTGATGCAAATATTAAACCTGCAAATTCAACATTTGGATCTTACACTAATTTTATTGCTGCCTGGAAAGATGCATCGATATCAAATAGTGAACGTAATATTATTATATGGCTTCGCGGAGGAGGAACCACTTACAATTACCAATCTAACTACCCGGTTAATCCTGTAGTTTATGATGGAGTTCAAAATACACTACCTTATAATGAAGTTAATGGTCCTGCCCATAGCTTTAAAACAGTAATTGAAGAATATGCAACTACAACCGGAACGTATCAAAACAGAAATGCATATTTCCTTGCAAATGTGGGTATTGGAACTACAAATCCAACATCGAAACTTACCGTTGCAGGAAACATTTCTTCACGCGAAGTAAAAGTAACAGTTGATGCGGGAGCTGATTTTGTTTTTGAAAATGATTACAACTTGCCTCCATTAGAATCTGTCTATAAATTTATTAAAGAAAACAAACACTTGCCTGAAATTGCTTCTGCAAACAAAATGCAAAAAGAAGGAATTAACTTATCTGAAATGAATATTAAATTGTTACAGAAAATTGAAGAGTTAACTTTGTATATGATTGATCAGAATAAAAAAATGGAAAAACAAAACGAGAGAATATTATCCCTTGAACAATTATTATCTCCTAAAAATGAAAACTAAATTAGCCCCTATATTTATTTTACTTTTTACAACATTCACTTCATTTTTTCAAGAGATTAATGGAACCCTAGTAAATTTATATAATTCTTCTAAAAACTCTAATGGTATTGCTAAATTGTTACAGAAGATTGCGAAACTCACTTTTACAGCATCGATCAAAATAAAAAAAAAACAATTAGCTTTTGAGAGTTTATAAAATTGAAAGCCCGTTAAGTAAAAATAATGAAAAATAAAAAAAACATCTACATACTTTTACCAATTGTATTATTTGTTTGGGGAGCTGTTTTGTTTCAACTGTTTTCTTTTACTAACTCTGATGAAATAATAGTGAATAATAATTCAGAACTAACGATAAAGCCTCTCAAATTTAATCAAAGACAATCTTTTACTATTGACGTTAATTACAGAGATCCTTTTTTAGGCAAAATGTATGCTGTGCAAGCAGTACCGAAAATAAATAGTTCTACAATAAGAAAACCATTGAAACCAAAGGAAACTTTAGTTTGGCCTACTATTTTGTACAAGGGTTTGATATCTGATACTAAAGACAAAACCAAAATTTTTATGATTATTATAGACAATAAAAACTATTATATGAAAATTGGTAATACTGAAAATGAGGTTTTATTAAAAAGTGGAGATAAGGAATCTGTATACGTAAAATACAAAGGCAATTTAAATCTGATAATGCTGCAAGATTGAAACTAATACTAAAAATTAAATCTGGTGCCTTACAATTTACTGTTTTTGTAGCGGTATTAATTGCTCTTCTTTTAACAGGGCTTATTTTGTATGCCTATACTTTTATTTACATGAAAGAACAGTCAAAAGGAGCTATAGAAAACATTCAGTTTGCTGATATAGGGATTCAAACATTATTAGTGCAGAAAGAATTTAATACAGATACTGTTCAGGTTGATTTTGTCAAAAAAGAAAATCAAATAATAAAAATTCACTTATCTCATTGGGGAATATTCCATAAAGGTATTACCGTTACTCAATTTCGAAAAAAGAAGTTTATAAAAGTTGCTATAATTGGTTCCCGTATTAATGCAACTGAGTCTCCTACTCTTTTTTTAAAAGAAACCCATAATGCCTTAACTCTTGTTGGTACTACGAGCATACGAGGAATTGCTTACTTACCTCTTCAAGGCGTTAATTCTGGTTATATAGCCGGTAACAGTTATTATGGTTCACGGCTTATTTACGGATCGATTAAAAAAAGCGCAAAGGAATTACCTAAACCAGAGAAAACAGTTTTAGATGCTGTTCAATATTATCTTAAAGAATATAGGATAAGCAACCAAGAGGATTTTATAAATTTAAATTCCAGTTCAAGAATTATTAATTCATTTAAATCTAAAACAAAAGGATATTATTCTGAGTATCCTATTGTTTTAGAAAATAAACTAATCTCAGGTAATATAATTATTAAATCCGAAACAGCAATCAAAGTAAAAAAAACAGCCTTACTAAAAGATGTAATATTAATAGCTCCAATTATAGAAATAGAAGATGAAAGCCAAGGCTGTTTTCAAGCTATAGCTTCGAATAAAATTACACTTGGTAAAAACTGCAATTTAAGTTATCCATCTGTATTATTACTCTTTCAGGACAATAAAGACACGCCTAATAAAAATCTGAACATTTCTTTTGATAATCAAATTTTTATAGATACAAAAAGTATTATAAAAGGAAGTGTATGTTATATTCAAACCAAAGAAATTCCAGATTTCCAAACTCAGATTGTTTTAGAAAAAGATGCAAAAATAAAAGGCCAAGTATATTGTAATGGCAATTTTGAATTGAGAGGTACTGTGTCAGGATCTGTTTATACCAATCAATTTGTGGCAAATCAATCGGGATCTATTTTTGTGAATCATATTTATAATGGAACCATTGAAAACGAAAGCGTACCTGCAATTTATGGAGGAATACCTCTCGAACAAGAACCTAAAACAGTTTTGAAATGGTTGTATTAAAAAAAATAAAATCGGCAACCTTGATTGAAGCTCTTGTCGCTACAGTATTAATTGTGATCATATTTGTAATTGCAAGTTTGGTACTTAATAATTTAATTTTAAACACTTTTTCTAAAAATACACATGCTGTCGAAAACAGAATAAATGAACTTGAATATAGAATTCAGAACAATATCATAAAATTACCATATCAGGAAAGCTATAAAGGTTGGGAGATTAGCATTAGTCTGGAAACAATTTCGACAAAAAATATAATTTCTATTTTAGCAATAAATAGCAGTTCTAAAAAAGAAATTTCAAAACAACAAATATTATGGTTGCAAGAAAATTAAAATCATTTACATTGGCCGAATTATTAGTGGTTATGATTATTACAGCTATCGTTGTAGGTATGGCTTTTAGTATACTTCGTCTAGTGCAAAAACAAATTTACGCTATTCAAACCAATTTTGAAAAGACAAGTACCTTGTCTCTTTTTGAGCAAAAGTTATGGCAGGATTTCAATGAGCCACACACGATAATTTATGATGCTAATAAACAAATTTTAATAATGACATCAGAAATAGACACTGTGACATATTTATTTCAGGAAAAATTCACAATGCGAAATCTTGATACTATCAAATTAAAAATCACCCCAAATAAAACCTTTTTTAAAGGAAAAGAACTAGAATCAGGAACTATTGATGCAATAACGTTATTTGCTGAAACAGAATTACCGGATTATCAAATTTTTGTATCCAAAAAAAATGATGTAACCTCATTTATGAATCTCGAAAATGGCCTTTAAAATAGAAAATACCACAATTAAAAAAAAGACTCAGGTAAAAAGTTCCAGTAATATTGAAAATCTGCTAAAAAAAGAAATTTCTCTTTTTGGTAATAGTTTTAATAATAAAAAGAAACAAGCTTTTTATCAGGAATTGGCCATTTTATTAAAAGCCGGAGTTAGCTTTAAAGAAGGATTATTCCTAATAGTTGAATCGTTAAAAAAGAATACTGATAAAGAACTGATTCAAACTATACTAAACCAAGTAGTTAACGGAAAACCATTTTCTGAAGCTTTGGCCAATTCTAAATCATTTACTGAATATGAATATTATTCTATTCAGATTGGTGAAGAAACGGGAACTACAGCACAAGTTTGTAATGAATTAGGATATTTTTTTGAACGCAAAAACGAACAAAAACGAATAATTGTCGCAGCGTTAACCTATCCATCTATTGTATTAAGTACAGCTGTACTTGTTGTAGTTTTTATGTTGAGTTATGTAGTTCCAATGTTTCAGGATATCTTCAAACAAAACAATATGCAATTGCCTTTTCTGACTCAGGTAATTGTCAAATTATCCGTTTGGACTAAAACATTTGGAGTTTATTTTTTGTTGGCAACTATTATTTTCGTTTTCTCTACGCGATTCTTTAAAGACAATTTAAAATATAAGCGGACTCTACATTATTTTTTAATTAAAATTCCTGTGCTGGGAGCTTTTATGACCAAAGTTTATCTGGCACAATTTACGCAAGCTGTTACATTACTTACTACCGCTAAAGTCCCATTATTAAATAGCATACAAATGGTAAAAAAAATGATTCATTTTGTACCATTACAAGAAGCATTAGAGAAAGTAGAGCAAAGTATTTTAAAAGGAAATAGTTTAAGCTCCAGCTTAAAAAATACACCGCTTTTTGATAACCGAATCATAACGCTTGTAAAAGTAGCCGAAGAAACAAACCAAACTGAATATGTCTTCAAACAACTTAGTGAGCAATACAATCAAGAGGTTGTCCAGCAATCTAAAATCATGACAACAATTTTAGAACCTTTTATAATTCTTTTCGTAGGAGTTTTGGTGGCTGTTTTACTAGTGGCAATGTATTTACCTATGTTTCAATTGAGTAGTGCTATTGGGTAACTGTTAATTCTTTAATAAAATACGTTAAAACAAATTTCATTCTTTTTGATTCACATTAATATTTAAATGAATTCTAATTTTGGTGTTGACGAAGCAATTGTTGATCAGGCACAAAACCAGAAGAGGAATAATTCAAAAATTCTGATATTTATATTTCCATATAAAGAGACAGCGTTGGACTAATAAAACAATGGAGAAATTATTAAAAGAGATTGGAATTTAGTTGCTAAAGGAATTGACCAAGCAGTTTATGACTTTTCTTTAAATAAATTAATAGATAACAGCTACCGATTGTCATGCAATGGGAAACTTTTTTGGAGTCAACGGTAAAACTTCAAAGACAATATAAAACACCTAAGAGCCTTTGCACATGGGCTTCATCCGAAGATGTTCGCCAGTAGATTATTTATCTTGAGAGCACGGCATCCATTTATCCATTTACAAAGCAGCTGGTCTCAGAGGGAACTTATACTAAAGATAGAGTAAACAATGTTTAACATTGTATAAAAATCAAGATATAGCTGGTAAACGATATATTATCGAATTATTTACACCTATTTCGTTCGACCCAGCAACAAGAAAAGTAAATCTCCTTAGGATAAATCTGGCTATATCTAAAATAATTTTATTTAGCGGTCAATATATTACCAGCAGTAATTTTCTAAACACCAACGCTATTAATAATAAACCCAGAGTTTTCTCAGATAGAAAAATTTCTGTTAATCAGGCAATAAAAACATTGAAAAGGAATGGCATTAGACAACTGTAGAACAGGCAAAACAAATACTAGATTTCCTGTACTTATTATTAAGTTATATTCGAATCGAGATGGTGAAAATATCTAAGTTGACAACACCTGTATAAGAGGATATCGAAGTTGCTAATAAAATAAATGCTTGTCTAACCTGTTTCCAAAATCTATAAGCTTCCATCCATTTTACAATCTCATTCTAAAGTCTAGCTTATAACTTTGTTTATTATATTTGAGTAATTTTATTTAAAAATCTAAATAATGTCTTCTGCAATGCCATTAGATTGGATATTCTGGATAAAGTGAGCACCTAATTCTGGATAAAAGTGAGCAGTATAAATGAACTCAAAAAGGTGTCTAAAAAGTAGTTTAAAAATATAAA
>NZ_JAYSPC010000141.1:0-1662 GCF_043722275.1 Flavobacterium sp.
AAACTTGCAGAAGATCAGTTTGACAAATTAACGAAGAAGCCTAAAGCAAAAGGCAAAACTTTTGCAGCTACGTATGCCGGAACCCTTACACATCATATACCTGATATTAATGTAGCTAAGGATGAATATTTAAAGGAGAAGTATGGCATATAAGATCTTTCTTGACATTAATATCCTGATTGATCTTCTTGATAATAAAAGAACCAATCATCCTTATGCTGTAAGTGTGATCAACCTTGCAGAGGCCCATGATGGCTATGCGTATGTTACGGAAAGTGTTTTAAACACAACTGCCTATCTTATAAGAAAAGATTATCCTCCTGCAAAACTCCGGCAGCTATTTAATCACCTGTTGGCTTTTGTTGAACTCATTCCTGTAACTACGCTTATTTATACCAACGGGGTTCAACGAACAATAAATGATGTGGAAGATGCCATTCTTTACACCGCAGCTTTGCATTCGTCGGTTGATTTTTTTATTACAAACGATATAAAAGATTTCAAGAAGCTTGAAATTCCTGCCTTGCCAGTTATGAATGCGAAAGACTTTCTTGATAATTACATGAAATGAAATCTGCCCCGTCACCGATTGCATCACCATGCAAGTGTACCGCGTAGCCCCCGGGTACGTCAACTGGAAAGACTATCAAAGGCTCGGTTTGCCGTTGAATGACCATTAGCACCCGTCATTGCGAGGAACGAAGCAATCCCCTGAAATGTAGTGGTGGTGCTGGGTTTGGAGTTGTTGATGGAGGAGAGTTTTTATGTACTAAGCGGGAGTGGTACTATTGAGCATTGTTGCGTCGCACACTTGTACGGCTTGTTCATCATGGAGCGAATTATAAAATCGACATCAAATGAAAGATATACTTGAAGTCATTGCCTTAATCTTATTTATTCCAACCGCTGTTGCATTATATAATTATTTCAATCGAGATAAAGAAATAATTAGATACAATCGCAAGTTCAAAAAAATATTTACCCAGGTAAAAGACTTTGATTTAGAAAAATTGAGAGCAGGCAATCAAGCTCTTAAGAAATCATTCGAAGAACAAACGTTGGACTTAAATAGTGATTTCAAGAACACCTTTCAATATAAAGCAGACAACATTGTTGAGGATTTAATAGTAGGCGATAACCAATGGAGAAAATTAATCTCTAAAAACAAAAAGCAATAGTTTTAAGTATGCTTATTCAAAAACATAAAAATCTTTTAGATAAGCTTTCAGATATTGACGAGCTAAATGTTGAAATGCATCAGCTTTCCAAGGCTGTAACACAAACTTTAGAAGAAATAAAGACAATTCAAAAGGAAATAAATATACTCATAGAAGAAAAATCAAAAGCTTTTCCGTGGCTTGCTGATAGAGTGGCAGAGTATTTTCAATTTAGAGATTTTAGATTAGGAGATTACTTCGAACAAAAATTTAAACCGGCACTTTCTACAGCAGAAAGAGTTAAAGAGTTAGCAAAAGAAAAAAGAATAATAAAAAAGGAGTTCTTGATAGCCCGAAACTTTGTAAAGTATTATGAAAGTGTAAATTCCGGTGATGTTGACCCATGATTCCGGTGATGTTGACCCACCCCTTTTGCGTGGCAATAATTGTAAGAACTTAATGAGATATAATATTACTAATGGTTACTGAGAGCTGTTGATTTTTT
>NZ_JAYSPC010000142.1:0-2212 GCF_043722275.1 Flavobacterium sp.
ACTTTGCGTGGCTTCGACTCCGCTCAGCCTGACGATATTGAGACAAAAAACTTAGAATTTCTAAAACCTAAAAATTATGCGCGCTTAATCTTTGCGCTAATGGATTAAAATCCATCCCTACAATATAAATCGAGCCGAAGGCTCTTTCTAAAAACCTTTGCGCCTTTGAACCTCTGCCTCTTTGAACCTTAAAAACTAAGCCCTCTTAATCTCATGCCCAACATATTCCTCTAAAACAGCAAACATATCATCTACCGAAAGCACTTCAAAATCAGGATGATTCTTAAGGAAATCAGCATTTAGTGTAACAAGATTTTCTTCTATTTCGTAGAAAGTATCATTGTTAAGTAAATCTCTGGTTGGGTTTACGCCTTCAAGTTTCCCGGTAAGAAATTTATTCAGCTTAACGCTGCTCATTAATTTCACTTTTTTGCTTAATTGCTGAAACAATTCAAGATGTTTTTCGGCGCCAATTAAAGCCAAACCTTCTTCGATAAGTTCGTTTAATTCCTTATTCCAACCGGATTTATGCACAAACTGAGCAAAATTTCCTTCGGCATATTGCGAATAGTAATAATCAAGATAATAACTCATCAAGGCATCTTCGTGAATAAATTCATCATCGACACCTTCCTCACGCATTAAATTGATTACCGAAATATTAGAGTGAATCACATCCTGAAGATTTTCACTATTCATTGCCGTTTCAGAAATTATTATTCTACCGAATTCCTCCATTTTTGTTTTTTTTAGATATTGATTTGCAAATTTCAGTTAAATTAAAACAGAAAAGAAATACAATCTGATTTAAATAACATCAGATTCGTCGCTATTCTTTTTCTGATTCATTTTTGTAACCAAAGCCTTTAAACGCAATGCATGAGCTTTTTTCTCCTCTTGAATTTTGGCTTTTTTCTTATTCAGCAATTTAGTATGCAAAGCCTTGTTTTTGGTGTTTTTTTCGGGACCTTTTGCCATGATTTTTGCTTTTAATTTACGTTTACAAAGATATGAAACTTGATACAAATAATTTCTTGGGCGTTTCCCTTCGGGTCGGGCTATTCGCTGCAAGTCCTCGCACTTCCTTCGTCAGGCTGTGGGCTTTTCACTTCTATCCCTAACGCGAACTTGGTTTGATGAGAAATTTAGTTTTTTTATTATTTCTGTAAAAATCAAATCTCAACCTTTACACATAGTAAACCCGACAGGTTTTAAAAACCTGTCGGGTTTCGCGAACGTAGACTTATTCGCAAACTTTGTCATTGGTTACTTTGCGAAAGACGGATTAATCACACCACCTTTACGCACAGTAAACCCGACAGGTTTTTAAAACCTGTCGGGTTTCGCGAACGGACGAAATGACAAGATTGTAGTTACTTTTCAAAGGAAGATTTTAATCAGTTGAAATTAGAATATTGCGCACAAAAAAACCTTTGTCAAAGTTTAAAACTTTGACAAAGGTGTATATCGTTTAGCAGAATTGGTTTTGCTTAAATTATTTTTCGCTTAGTAACTTTTCTAAAAAAGCAACTTTGTCTTTTTCGGCTTGAATTAATCTTTCATAAAGGTTTGTACTCTGTTCAATAGATTCAAGAAGTTTATCTAACGGATTAAAAGTACAACCAAAACCAATTCCAGTAGAATTATTATCTACGGTTTCTATATCTATGGTATTACTGATAATATTAAAAACAGCTTCTTCAGAAAAGTTTCTTATTACTTCAGCAGGAACTCCTAAAGCTTCGGCAATTGCTTTGAGTTTTTCGTCGTCAACGCTTTCGCTTCCTTCAATAATAGAAATAGATTGTTGCGTCGTTCCTATTGCAATCGCAAGTGCGTCTTGTTTCATATCTCTAAGCTCTCTTATTCGGCTAATATTTCGCCCAATATGTTTTGGTTTTGTTGTGCTCATAATTCAAAGATATTTAAAATTGTGTTACATTTTCGGTTTCGGTAGAAAACAAGATGATCTTTGTGAGATACATTTTACAAATTAATTTCCACGTTTCAAAAATACAATTTTTCTGACGATTATTGATTTTGAATTCAGAATTGCGTAATCTTGAAAGATATAAAAACACGAACTTAAAATTTTTTACCGGTTCCGATAGCGCGGATTTGCAATCCGTGCCCACAACGATATGACAAAATCTTAAAAGCGTAATATTTTAAATCACTTTGCGGGCACGGATTGCAAATCCGCGCTATCGGT
>NZ_JAYSPC010000143.1:0-3950 GCF_043722275.1 Flavobacterium sp.
TTCAGATTTCAGATTTCAGATTTCAGATTTCAGATTTCAGATTTCAGATTTCAGATTTCAGATTTCAGATTAAGAGTGTTAAACATCTCCATAAAAAAACGAAAATGTCCTGATTTCTCGAAACGTTTTCGTTTTTTTACTGCTAACTGCTAACTGCTAACTGCTAACTGCTAACTGCTAACTGCTAACTGCTAACTGCTAACTTCAAATCATATTTTCTTCACGTATTGAGTAATAATTACAATCGTCTGACCATCAACTCTACCTTCAATATATTCTGCATTTTCGTGGTCTAGTCTGATGTTACGAACCGCAGTTCCTTGCTTGGCTACCATACTTGAACCTTTTACTTTCAAATCTTTAATCAAAACTACTGAATCTCCAGTGGCAAGAATCACTCCGTTACTGTCGCGGTGAATCACTTTGTTTTCATCATCTTCGCCTTCGCCGGTGGCTTGTGCCCAAATTAATGTTTCATCCTCAAGGTACATTTGTTCTACTAGTTCGTTATTCCCCATACGTTTCAACATTCTCCACGCAACTACTTGTACTGCTGTGTGTTCGCTCCACATACTATCATTTAAGCATCTCCAGTGGTTTAAATCTACATTTGCAGGGTTTTCTATTTGGTTAATGCAAGTACTGCAAGCCAAAATATTTTCGTCTAATCCGCCTTTTTTTGTTGGTAAAACGGTATATATTTTTAGGTTTTCGGTTGCTGTGCATAGCTCACATTGCGAACCGCTGCGTTTATTTAATGTTCTTTCCATTTCCTATATTATTGTCAATTTTTTTGCGAAAGTAATACTAAATGAAGTCTTTTTCCACCCGAGCGTTAGCGAACGGACGAAGTAAATTTATTAGGGATACTATTTTTTTACTCTCACGGAATCAGGAACAAGCAATTCATATTCACCACCGTTGCGAAGTACGTCTCTCACAATGCTGGAACTGATAAAAGATGTTTTTGCAGCGGTCAATAAAAACACGGTTTCAATTTTTGATAATCGTCTGTTGGTGTGAGCAATAGCTTTTTCGAACTCAAAATCTGCTGGATTTCGAAGCCCACGCAGGATAAAATTGGCTTTGATTTTATGACACAAATCAATCGTTAGTCCTTCATAAACAAGGATGGAAACCTTTGGTTCATCTTTGAAAGTTTCTTCAATAAAGCATTTCCTTTCTTCTAGTGAAAACATATATTTTTTCTCTGCATTAACGCCAATGGCAATTACAATTTCGTCAAATAGCGGAATTCCTCTTCTGATAATATCTTCGTGACCTAAAGTTATTGGGTCGAAAGAACCTGGAAAAATTGCTTTTCTCATCTTAATTTTTATTTATTTGTTTTTCAATTCTCGCATCGGGAATAACCCAAATTAGGGCTACTGTAGTATAAAGTAATCCAGAAATCCAAGGCGAAACAAACGCCAACGGAACTGCCAAGATATAACAAACCAATGATATTTTACCTTTTTTATCTTTTTCGACAGCTTTGTATAAGATGGAATCTTTGCCCTCGAGTTTTATAATTTTATTTTGAAGTAAGGTATATGAAATGGCACACATTAGCAAAATAAACCCGTAAACGCTCATTGGAACGGCGGAAAAATGTTGTGACCCAATCCAACTGGTAGCAAAAGGAATTAGTGATAACCAAAATAATAAAAATAAATTTCCCCATAAAACGGAACCATTTACTTTCTTAACCACTTGCAACATATGATGATGGTTGTTCCAATAAATGCCAACATAAACAAAACTCAAAACATAACTCAAAATGACTGGAATTAGCGGTTTCAAAGATTCAAAACTGTTGTCTTCTGGCACTTTTATTTCCAAAATCATGATGGTGATGATAATCGCTAATACGCCATCACTAAAGGCTTCGAGTCTGTTTTTGTTCATAGTTTAAATTTCATAAGGTTTTTAATGTGCTGAAATCAATTGCCGTTGGTTTTAACCAACGGTTTAGAAATTTTAATATAAAATTGGCTTTAGCCAAAACATAAATTAATTTTGGCTAAAGCCAATAAAACCATTTCATTATATCCGTTGGTTAAAACCAACGGCAATTTAAAAAAGTATTAATCGAAATCAATTCTATTGTGCAAAAAATCGACAGATTTTTTTCTTGATAATTTACAAATTAATCCGTAAAAATCCTTTTAATCTGTGAATCTGTGGCAAAAAAATTAATTTAATGCCAATTCAATAGCATTGCTAAACAAATCTTCCAATGATATTCCAGCAGCTTTGGCTTGTTGCGGAATCAAACTTTCGGTTGTTAAGCCAGGAATGGTGTTCATTTCGAGCATATAAGGTTCACCGTCCACAAAGATGAATTCGCTACGAGAAAAGCCTTTCATTTTTAAAACTTCGTAAGTGCGTTTTGCCACTTCGCTCACTTTTTGAGTCATTTCTTCCGAGATTCTCGCAGGCGTAATTTCCTGTGATTTACCTTGGTATTTGGCTTCATAATCGAAGAAATCATTCTCGGAAACTATTTCGGTGATGGGCAAAACGGTAATTGTTCCTTTGTAATTAATAACTCCTACAGAAACTTCGATGCCGTCTAGGAAACTTTCGATGATGATTTCGTTGTCTTCTTGGTAAGCTACTTCAATCGCGATTGGCAATTCGTTAGCTGTTTTTACTTTGGAAATTCCAAAACTAGAACCCGATTTATTTGGTTTTACAAAACACGGTAAACCTACGGTTTTCACGATTTCGGAAGTGTCAATTTTGTCGCCTTTGTTTAAATAGTATGAAATGGCGGTTTTGATTCCGTAAGGCTTCAATACCGAAAGCATATCACGCTTGTTGAACGTTAATGCTGATTGATAATAATCGCAGGAAGATTGTGGCATTCCAATTAATTCAAAATAGGCTTGCATTAATCCGTCTTCGCCTGGAGTTCCGTGAATGGCGTTGAATACGCAGTCGAAAGTTATTTTAGTTCCGTTTACAGTAGTTGAAAAATCGTTTTTATCGATAGGGAATTCGGTGTTATTGTCGTCGACATACACCCATTTTTGCTTGAAAACATGGATTCGAAATCCGTTGAATTTAGTTTTATCAAGATATTGGTAAACCACGTTTCCGCTGATGAGTGAGATTTTGTACTCGCTGGAATAGCCTCCCATAATGATGGCAATGTTTTTCATATTTTAGGTCTTGGGTGTTAGGTTCTGGGTTTTGGGTAACATAAAATGTTATTGTTAAACGGATGCTCTAGCCCTGATTACTTCACTTAATTTCTATTTTCAGCCGAGTTCAGTGAACTTCGTTTGAAGTGGAAATCCTCCAGATTTTTTCGGGAGATTACTTCACTTAATTCTTATTTTCATAGGAGTTCAGTGAACTTTGTTTGCAACGAATAGCAGGAAAAAGCTCCAAATTATCATTAAACAAAATTATCATTTTTTTTGAAACTAAATAGCTTTATCTTTGTAGCATATAAAAATAAATTTATGAGTTTACGTAAATACCTTACGAGTCGCGTGTTTTTTGGTCAAGCATTTCTAGCGCTTGCCATTATTGCTGTTTTGGGTTATTTGTTTGTGCATTGGTTGACCTTTACCACGGATCATGGCAATGAAATTACGGTGCCTAATCTTGCCAAATTAACAGAGGAGCAAGTAGAAGCAAAATTAAATGAATTAGACTTAGATTATGTGCTTCTGGACAGCGTGGATTATAATAGTGATTATCCAAAGTTTAGCGTTGTAGAGCAAGATCCTTTGCCTGGCGCCAAAGTAAAAGAAGGTAGAAAAGTATATATTAAGATAAATGCATCTGGATTTTCGTCAGTGAGAATTCCTGATTTAATAGAGAAAACCTATCGTGAGGCGGTGCCAACACTAAAAGCTTTGGGACTTGTAGAAGGAGAAGTTATTTATATTCCAAATCTTGGAAAAGACATGGTTCTGGAAATGCGTTGCAATGGC
>NZ_JAYSPC010000144.1:0-2886 GCF_043722275.1 Flavobacterium sp.
CCTCACCGGTTTGGAAATTGAAGATGTAAACGACCCCGTGGAAGTGGGCATCGTTGCCCGTTCGTTCGATAGTTGTTTGGTTTGCACGGTGCATGCACATGATGTAAAATCGGGCAAGGAGCTGGCGAGGTTTAAAATATAATTTTATACTTTTTTATAAATACAAAACCCGTTTCTTATTTTAAGAAACGGGTTTTGTTTAGTAATTTTTTTTTTGAGCCAGGCTGAGGTATTTCAATTTGGCTTCGGTGGCCCCGATAGCTATCGGGACACTCTTGTACATTATTTTTTCATGGCGGCAAGGCTTCGAGGCTATCATATATTAAACTGAAAGAGTTGGAGGAGTGAAAGTATTTTGGTTGTATTTTAGTGAATACAAAATTAGGCTGTAATGGAAAAAGGCCCTGCAAATTCAAGAGTTACTTATCTAAACGAGCATTTTTTGTTAACTTTGGACAAATCAAAATTATAGCTTGAAAACTCATCATAAAATAATTAATGGCGACAGCAGACAAATGACATTATTGTCTGATAATTCTGTTCATTTGGCAATCACTTCACCACCTTATTGGCAACTCAAAGACTACGGGACAGACAACCAAATTGGTTTCCACGACAGTTATGAAAATTACATTAACAATCTTAATTTAGTTTGGAAAGAATGCTATAGAACGCTTCACAATGGTTGCAGGTTGTGTGTGAATATTGGTGACCAATTTGCAAGGGCTGTTTATTATGGACGCTACAAAGTAATTCCTATTCCTTTTATAAAAGATAAATTAGCAGTACATCAACAGGATTTAAACGGAACAAATTTTAATACGGATAATTGGGACGTTCCCCTGTCGGGTCGGGCTTTACATTCCAATCTTTTTTCGTTTCTCAAAAAAAGATTTCCACTTCAATCCCTAACGCAGCTTAACGTATGAAAGAAAATTTAGTCCAATGGACATTGTTACAAAACTTAGATTTTCTTTCAAAATCTCTTGATTTTCAAATAGCAGTTAAGAAAGGCCAAGAAATAACTACCGATTTCGGAAGAATAGATTTCATTCTTGAAAACTACCAGAAAAGTCAGTTAATAGTTGAATTAGAAACTGTACTTGACACTAAAAATAAAAGAGATTATTGTTTTAATCAGGTATTGAATTACAAAAACGTTAGCTATTCAGATAAAACAACTTATTGCATTCTCTATGCAAATGAAACCAATCAAAAAGCAAAATCTATTATCAATGATTTCGGAAAAGAAAATGAAGTTTTAATAAAAACATATTCAATCAATGATGTAAAAAAATTATATACTTCAACTGTTGAAAGATTAAGTTTGAGTTTTGGTTTGTCTATGCCCAAGCCGGCCAATTATACCATTTGCTTTTTAAGATGGCTAAATAAAATATTAAAACCTTTCAAGGATTTTGAAAAAACAAGCCTTAGTGAAAAGGATTTAGCTTACTATTTTACTTCACCAAATTCAACAAATTTTAAATGCTATCTAAGGCTTGCATTAGATTTTGAAATGATAACTCTAAATAAAAATGGGTATTCAATCTCTACAGATGGAGTTGAATATATTCAAAATTACAATCTTGATATTGATACTGCTTCAAACTTATCTTCTATTGATTTAACCAATGAACAAAAGAAAATTTTGCTTAGAGTAATAACAAACGGTAATTGGTCTGCTCATAAAGTAAATATTTATTGGTTCCTGAGATTTTTGGAGGTAACTAATGGAGAATGGCTACCCAATATTAAAGATTTTGAAAAGCATAAACTTGATTTAGTAAACGGCCTTTTTAACGTTAATTATTTGTCAAGAACCATGTATGAATTTTTAAACTTCGCTTGTAATTGGTGTATGGAATTAGGTTTAGTTGATAAGATTAAGACCACAACTAAATATGATAAAATTTATTTAACACCATTGGGGATAGAGATAAATAATATCTTCAGTTTAGATTTACAATTAAAGAAAAACAGATTAAATCTTAATTTTAAATACCTTGACTAATGGATAATTTGATACAAGATATAATAGCACGAAACCCTAAGATTGTTGAAGAATTAGGAGACCGCCTTTATGATAAAATCACCGAGGTTGTTATTCCTGAATGGACAGAAGCATTCAGACAAATTACAAAACAAGATTGCTACGATTATGTTTATGAAGTTACCGTACCTCGAACTTTTGACGGTTTCATAACTGAAAAATCTATTATCAACGACTTTCTTGCAAAACAATTTCCAGAAGTCATATTTGAAGAATCTGATGCTGATTTAGACCATTCGGGCGATGTAGATTATATCGGCAAAGTGGGCGACAAAGCTTTTGGTATTCAAATAAAACCTGTAACTGCAAATGCAAACTTTGGCAATTACAAACTGACAGAAAGAATGCAAGCAAACTTTGAATCTTTTGAAGAAAAATATGGCGGCAAAGTATTTATAATTTTCTCTTCAAAAGTTGGTAACAAAAAGGAAGTGAAAAACAAAGAAGTGCTTGACGAAATTACTGCTGAAATAGCAAGGCTAAAATAACCACGAGAAGAAGCCACATACTGCTTACACGGGCTTTACCAAAATGGAGGTGAAAGGAAACTATGGTTCATTTATTTTTTATTTACCTACATACGGAACCTAAATTATTTGAGTATATTCTTTATCATTTTTTCTACCTTTATCTCAACATATTTTAACAATGAAAAATGAAATCATATCACAACTGCACAGCAGTTTTGAATTAGCTGTTAATGAATCAGATTGTGTTGAGTATTGGTTTGCAAGAGACCTTAAAAAAAGTTTTAGACCATTTTGTTGACATCAACAAAATGGTATTTATTCACTCAGGTTACTCTGAAAATAAATCTCATCTTTAAGTTCTAT
>NZ_JAYSPC010000145.1:0-43241 GCF_043722275.1 Flavobacterium sp.
CGAAGGGTTGCTAAGGATTCATCGGGTCTAATCCCTCGTCCTTTCTTTATAACATTTCAATACGTTTTTGAACTTAAAGGTGCAAATTAACTACTAATTTCTTAAACAAACAAATTTTATCGAAACTGATTCATCATTTTCTTAAAGATAATTCAAACACAAACTCTTGCACGCAAAAAATTACCGAACAATTAGCCCAGTAAATTTAAGCAGGTATTCCCTATTTTATGATACTTTTTGATTTAGATAAAAAGTGTTTCATTTTCTTTTGAATACATCAAAAACAATAATGAGTTTGACTCTTTTTTTTCTGCTGTTTTATCTGCCTCGCTGATACCAAATCTTGGATGTACCAATTCATTTGTTGGCGGTGGCGGATTGTTTCTTTTAGTTCTCAAGTTTTTCAATGAAGAAAAAGTTTTTGTGAAGTAGTTTAATGTGCTCATAATATTTAAGTTTATGTTAGTTTGCGTTTTATAATCTTTATTGTTTGTTTAATTTTTTGTTATGGCAACCAAATGGAATAAAAAAACCCTTTTGGACGCGAATACCAAAAGGGTTTAAGTTTTACAACTCATATATACTTTTAGTATCAACAGACGCGCACACAAATACGTGCGACGTTAAACATCTTGTTCATCTGTAGGGATTTATTCATCTGTGATTTACTTGCTATTTTAAAAAATTCTTGCATTTGTTTTATTTTAATAAGCTTCTCGAAACTGTTGAAATTTTAAATCTTATCCTTCTTTCAAAAATCAAAAAAGAAATAAAGCTGTATCAACTTTTGTTTCAATTCACATAACTAATGTTAAAAAGTTAAGTTTTATGTTTTTGCAGTTTGAGGTATTACAAATGTGCGAATATTTTTTCAATTATGCAAGTGATGATCAACACATTAATCATAAAAATCGTTAAAAAACACGATTTAAACGTTAAAAAACATCTTACAAAATTAGCAATTATAAATTTGAAAGCTAAAACCTACAAAAAATAACTCAACGAACTTTCCTGTTTCATTATATCAAAGAACAACTCACTACTATTTGAAACCACTTACAACCAAACTGCTTCTTTATTTTTAATTTTTTCAGCTACTTTCAAAATGTCAGTTATTATCCCTCTTGAAATGGCTTGTTTGCATGCCGAAGCACTTTGAATTGCAATTGGAACATCTGCGTAAGATTGTGTGTAGATTTCAAAAATAGTATCTGAACCTTTCAATTGACCAATTGCCGATGTTATGGGTTCTGAAACTAATTTGACTTCTAAGGTGCTTTTCTCTACATCAAATTCTCCCACATATCTTAATACGTGATTATCTTTCTGGGTAATTTTAGCAATTTTAAATGATCTATCAATTGCATCCTTGTTCAGGATTCCGTTTTTCTCCAGATGTTCTTCTGTAATTAGAGAATTGATTTTAATATCCGAAAGATCAAAATCCTTCCCAATTTCTCTGGTCAAAATGAGTAATTTTCTTGCTGTATCATTTCCGGATAAGTCTTCCTTAAATGTCGAACGCATTAATCCGAGTAAACTGGCATCTTTTAAAAGAGAGGAAAAAGTAGCTTCTTCATGGGCAAACCTGTTAAAGACATAACTTAGATTATCTGAAAAAACACCTCGTATCTTAGTGATTTTTTCGCCCGAATAATACAAATCTCTTAAAGTCTGCAATACCGGAAATCCCGTATCTACTGATGTTTCATACAAAAACTCTTTGTCGTGTTTTTTTAAATTCGACCTGATTTCTTTATACAAATCAATTGGTAATGTATTGGCTTTTTTATTTACCGCCACAATATTAAATCCGTTTTCGATCAAAGTATTATAATGATGAATTAGTTGGTCACTTGCCGTTGCATCAACCGCGATTAGATTCTCAAATTCATTTTCTTTGGCAAATTCAATAATATCCTGCACTTTAAACGGAACTGCCAATTCCAAAAAATTGGTTTCCCAGGCATATCCTACGCCTTCTTTCTCGAAAAAAGCTACTGTTGAATTTGTAATAATCGGAAAATGAAAATCGACATTTTTACTTTCAAGAAAAAACTCCTGACTTTCTATAATTTGATTGATCAAAGTACTTCCGATATTTCCAATTCCAAAAAGGATGATATTTATTTTAAGCTTTGACATAATTTTTAATTTATTGGGGGTTAATTAAACCATATAAGAGATATAAGTTCATTTAATATTATGAACGTTTATATTTAGACGAACTACTGTTCCTATATTTTGTTACACTGCTGTTCCTATATTTAGACGCACTGCTGTGCGTCTCTACTAAGCTAAGCTGTACGCCTCTACTAAAAATGAACTTATATCACTTATATGGTAAAAAATATATGCTGTGTTTTTATAAAAAATCACCTCTAGCAGAACTCACGCTGCTAAAGGCAATTTTTCAAACAAAAAACAAAAAAACCTAATTTTTATTAACGCTGTATTGCGATTGGGTAACGCTTGCGAAAGCGGCTTGCAAATCAGCTATTAAATCTTCGATATCTTCAATTCCAACAGAAAGCCGGACTAAATCTTTTGAAACTCCTGTTTCTAATTGATCCGCATCAGATAATTGTTGGTGTGTTGTACTTGCAGGATGAATAATCAATGATTTTGTATCACCAATATTCGCTAAAAGAGAGAATAATTTCGTTTGATCTACTACTTTTTTAGCAGCATCAAAACCTCCTTTTAGGCCAAAAGTCACTACTCCGCTTTGTCCTTTAGGTAAATATTGCTGCGCTAAGTCATAATATTTATTGGTTTTTAATCCCGGATAATTTACCCAAACAACCTCATCTTGCTGTTCTAGCCAAGAAGCTAAAGCCAAAGCATTTTCGCTGTGTTTCTGGATTCTAATTGGTAATGTTTCTAATCCCTGAATAATCTGAAAAGCATTAAACGGACTCAAAGCTGCGCCAAAATCACGTAATCCTTCGATTCTTGCTTTTGCAATAAAAGCCGCATTTCCTAAAGCTTCATGATATACCAATCCGTGATATCCTGCTGAAGGTTCTGTAAATTCAGGGAATTTTCCGTTTGACCAGTCAAAATTTCCTGCATCAATAATAACGCCTCCTAATGAAGTTCCGTTTCCTGAAATATATTTGGTTAAGGAGTGAATTACAATATCTGCTCCGTATTGAATTGGGTTCAATAAATAAGGTGTAGCAACCGTATTATCTACAATAAAAGGTACTTTGAAGTTTTTGGCTTCTGCCGAAATTCCTTTCAGGTCTAATACATCTAATTTTGGATTTCCCAGAGATTCTACAAAAAAGGCTCTTGTATTTTCTTTGGCGGCTTTAGTGAAATTTTCCGGTTGAGACGGATCTACAAAAGTGGTTGTAATTCCTAAACGAGGCAAAGTTACATTTAGTAAATTATAAGTTCCTCCGTACAAACTATTTGAAGCTACAATATGATCGCCCGCTTTTAGCAAAGTCAAAAAAGTGGTCGAAATTGCCGATGCTCCTGATGCTGTTACAACAGCTCCAATTCCGCCCTCAAGCGCTGCAAGACGTTGTTCTAAAACATCATTTGTTGGGTTATTTAATCTTGTGTAGATAAATCCTGCTTCGGCAAGACCAAATAAATTGGCAGCATGATCTGAATCGTTAAATACATATGATGATGTCTGGTAAATAGGCACTGCTCTTGTTCCAGCATTTTTAGTAACATCGTGTCCTGCGTGTAGTGCGTTTGTTGCGAATTTTTGTGTGCTCATGATCTTAGTTTTTTTTAGATATTGTTAATACTTTATATTGTGTAATTGAAATTTAAAATTGCAATTGATACTGTTATTGTAATTGATTTTTGAAATTGTAATTGACTGTTTTATGCAAAAAAATCTTCTGCTTCTTCTTCAAGATCATACATTTGAAACAGTAATGATTTTTGAATTTTGGTATTCTGCTCTGCATTTATTCTGGTAACTTCTCTTGTTATCTCTTCGGATGTATTATTGTTTTTTTTAGAATCGTTTCTCAATAAATATTCTATTGCGATTGAATTTAATGTTTTCATAATTTGAATTTTAAAAGTGTGGAAAAAAAAAGCCCTTTCGGATGGCTACCAAAAGGGCTTATAGTCTAACTATAACAAAGATTTACTCTTTCACTTTTGGCAACAGCGATTTGGGATGCACATTTGCATCATCTCACAACATATAATCATATTATTCGCTATTGTTTTCATTTTCATTTTATTTTAAATTAATTCTCTTTTTAAACTCGACTAATTTGATAGAGTAAATATATAAACTATTTTCAGATCTACCAAATCAAAAACTGACATTTAACATTAAAAAGTTTTATTAGCCTGTAAACAGTGATGTATTTCTTTAAATTTTACCCACTGATTGCACGGGTTTGAACTGGTTTACACAGGTTATTTTATCTTCCTGTATCTATTTAACATTAGCCTTTTCTCTAGCATTAAAATGACTAAAAAAATCTGTGCGAATCTGTTCAATCCGTTTTAATCTGTGGGCAATTTTTTAAAATTTGAAACTTAATCTGGCAAAGCCAAATCTTCCGTTTAATCCAAATTGTGAAACTGCTCTTGAATAAGCAAACTGATTCGCATTTGTTAAATCTGCGCTTGGTGCCGGCGACAATGTTGGAGTTGTATTTGTAAATGCAGGAGTTGCAGGATTATTTCTGTCCGGATAAACATCTCCTATATTATTAAATCCAACTGTTAATCTGAATTTCTCATTGATTTGATATCCGAAAGATAAATCAGTAACCAATTTTGCGCTGTAAACAGGATGTTCGTAAACGGATGATGATCCGTCTAAATTTACATCTGTTGCTCCCGGATCTGTAACTTCTCCAAAATAACTGTTTCTTAAATAAATATCCAGTTTCTTGATATTGAAAGTTGTCATTAAATTCGCTTTCAATTTCGGAATTGCTTCTTCTAAATAAATTCGGCTTGACTCCGGAAAAAATGAATATTTATAAGCGTCTCCACCAGCATCAATAATAGATTGAGGAACATTTAAATCTCCAACTCTTTTGGTTGTATTGTAGCTTAAAGCGAAATCGTTTCTGATAGTAAAATCCTGAATAACATCGTATTTTTGAGAAATTACAATATCAATCCCTTTTGTTTCAGAGTTGATTCCGTTAGTCCAGAACGAAGCTCTTTCTACTCCTTTTAAATCAAAGGCTTGTTGAAACAATGTCAAAGCTTCTCCTTGTGCCGGCGATGTTGCTCCGGTTATTTGCGCATCTGTTGGTCTTGAATATTGTCCTGTTAAAACTACTCTGTCGTCGATTCTTGTAAAATAAGCATCGGTTGCAATAGTGATATTTGCTTCAGGAATTTTAAATGTAAATCCTGTACTGATACTTTTTGATTTTTCAGGTTTTAAATTTTCCACTCCAATACTTTTTGCCGCTTGCGAATCATTTGTAAAATAACCTACCTGATAAGGAGATCCGTTGATGAACTGAGTCGAACTTGCTTCAAAGTATTTTTGTTGTAACGATGGTGCTCTAAAACCGGTTTGTCCAGAAATTCTCCAATTAATATTGTCATTTATTTTTACAAGAGATGCAGGTTTAAAAATAACGGTGCTCCCGAAATCTGAATAATTCTCATAACGAACTGCTCCGTTTATAAGCCAGTTTTTAGTCGCATTTAATTCTAAATCTACATAAGCAGCGCCGCTTTTTCTGTCTTTTTCTTTAGCATCTGTTGGTTGAAAACCTGAAAAACCTTGTGCTCCTGCTCCACGTTTATTGCCAAAAAAGTCGGTAACAATTAATGGAGATGTACTTGGCAACAATCCCGGAACTACATTTCCATTTGTGTCATATAATCCGTACGAAGCTTCTTCTCCTTGTTTGATCTGATAATTTTCATATCTGAATTCTCCTCCAAAAGCAACGTTTAATCCTTCTAAAACATCCAGCTTTTTACTGAAATCTAAATTGGTTGTACTTTGCAAAAACGAAACTTTACCTGCATCAAAACTTGAAGGAGAATTAGTTCCTAAAGTTGCATTGATCGTATTATTTACATCATATTGAAAAGAGTTTGTTCCAAGATTTGTACTAATATCAGTATCAAAACCAAATAATTCTGTTGTAACTCCAACCGCAGATGAAGCATCTAAAATATTAGATTGTATTTCCGGCAAAAATCCGTTTTGATACACTTGCGTGAAAGTTCCTGAACCATTTGGCAATCTGTTAAAAGCATATGATTTACCATTTCTATACGAAACTCCTCCAAAAGAGTACAAAGCGGTAGTTTCGGTCAAAGGATATTTTGTATTATAATACAATTGCCCAGATGCCAGTTCTGACTGACCAACGCTCATATTATAATCGCTTCTTTCTTGTCCTCTGTAAGCGATTTCATTATTGGTTACATCAAAATTCAAAGCGGTTTGCATTTGCGTAAGTGTCGTAGCCGATGAAATTGCAGTTTGTTGTGCCGGTGTAAAGTAGCTAACCTGTGGCGCATATTGTTGCAATGAACTTATAATTTGTGCCGAATTTGGTGTGTTATTAATATTGCTAAACAATGAATTGATTGCAACTCCATTTTGAGCCGCTCTGTTTTCGACTGCGTTATAAGCATTAAAAATACCATTGTTTCTAATTCCGGCACGACTTGTTGCTTGTCTGGTTACGGCGCTTCCGGTAACATTCAGGAAACTTCCTGCTTTACCTAATGATGTTCCGTAATTAAGATCTACTTGTAAAGTTTGTCCATCGGCTCCGCCTTTGAAATTATTTGATCCTGAAGATAAATTAGTTCCGTACTGAATTCCTCCTGAAATAAAATTAGCGTTCTTTTTCAGTACAATATTAATAACTCCCGCAATCGCATCAGAACCGTATTGGGCTGCTGCGCCGTCACGCAAAACCTCGATTCTTTCGATTGCAAATGACGGAATTGCATTTAAATCTGTTCCTACAGATCCTCTTCCCGGCGATCCGTTAATGTTTACTAACGCACTTGAATGTCTTCGTTTTCCGTTTACCAAAATCAAAACCTGATCTGGTCCTAATCCTCTTAATTGTGCAGGATCAACGTGATCTGTAGCATCTGCGGTTGAAGTTGCATTACTTGTAAAAGATGGTGCAACATAATTTAAGATCTGGGTAACGCTTGTTTGCGGAGAACCTTTTGTGAATTTCAGAGATATTAAAAACATCTACCGGAACTGGAACATCGGTTTTTACGCGGTTTTTACTTCTGGATCCCACTATGGTAACTTCTGATAATTCGTTATTTTTTAAGCTGTCTTGCTCTTTTTTATTTTCCTGGGCATAAACGCCCGAAATTGTCAAAAAACTTAATGCTAGTAATACATTTTTTTTCATTGCTTTTTTCTGATTGATTATTATTTTGGTTTGAAAAGTGATTCGTTATTTTGAGTTTTTTGCAAATAAAAAAGCCTCTGCGGTTGGCAGAGGCTCTATATATATTTTTGAAAAAAAACTACAACAGCGTCTCTGCGGAAGGCTCCGGCATCATACAAGACATATTGCAAATAGTTAATTTCATCTTTTCTTTTATTTTGATGGGGCAAATTTGCAAACTATTTTTTAATCGACCAAACAAAAACTGAAATAATTTCTATTACCCTATCGAAATAGTATGTTATGTTAAATTTCTGCATATAAAATTAAAAAAAAGGGAACTTTAATTTGCAAATCAAAATGGTTTTATACCTTTGCACCCTAATACAGAGGAAAAATTTGAACTGATTGCAACCTCTTCATAATGAAATGGTTCGTTATGAATACTGAAGAATTTAATTTCAGTAGTAAAAAATGCTAAAGCAGATATTCTCCTTTAGCCCTTTTTAAGCAATTTTTTTCCTCACTTAATTTTAATTTAATAAATTATTATGGCTTATTTATTTACGTCAGAATCTGTTAGTGAAGGGCATCCAGACAAAGTTGCAGATCAAATTTCGGATGCATTAATTGATAACTTTTTGGCATTTGATGCTGACTCAAAAGTAGCTTGTGAAACTCTTGTTACTACAGGTCAGGTAATTTTAGCTGGTGAAGTAAAATCGAATACCTATCTTGATGTGCAGCAAATTGCGCGCGATGTAATCCGTAAAATTGGATATACAAAAAGCGAGTATATGTTTGAAGCAAATTCTTGTGGGATTCTTTCTGCAATTCATGAGCAATCAGCAGATATTAATCAGGGTGTTGACAGAGCTAAGCCAGAAGAGCAAGGTGCAGGAGACCAGGGAATGATGTTTGGTTACGCAACTAACGAAACTGAAAACTACATGCCTTTGGCACTTGATTTATCCCATAAATTATTACAGGAATTAGCAATTTTAAGACGTGAAAACAGTGAAATCACTTATTTACGTCCTGATGCAAAATCGCAGGTAACTTTAGAGTACAGCGATGATAATAAACCAACTCGTATTGATGCGATTGTAATTTCAACGCAACACGATGATTTTGATGAAGAAGCTACAATGCTTGCTAAAATCAAAAAGGATATTATCGATATTTTGATTCCAAGAATCATTGCTAAAAATCCAACTCACGCGCATTTATTCAATGATAAAATCAACTACCATATTAACCCAACAGGAAAATTCGTTATTGGAGGACCTCACGGAGATACTGGTTTAACAGGAAGAAAAATCATTGTTGATACTTACGGTGGAAAAGGTGCTCACGGTGGTGGTGCATTCTCTGGAAAAGATCCAAGTAAAGTGGATAGAAGTGCTGCTTATGCTACACGTCATATCGCTAAAAACTTAGTTGCTGCTGGTGTTGCTGACGAGATTTTAGTTCAGGTTTCTTACGCAATTGGTGTTGCTGAACCAATGGGAATCTTTATTGATACTTATGGAACTGCAAAAGTAAACTTGACTAACGGTGAAATCGCTAAAAAAGTAGAAGCTATCTTTGATATGCGTCCTTACTTTATCGAGCAACGTTTGAAATTAAGAAATCCTATTTATAGCGAAACTGCTGCTTACGGACACATGGGACGTACACCAGAAGTTGTAACTAAAACTTTTTCGGCTCCGGGAGGACACGTAAAAACTGTTACTGTTGAGTTGTTTACTTGGGAAAAACTTGATTTTGTTGACAAAGTAAAAGCTGAATTTGGATTGTAATCCAATCTGAAAACATTTTATATAAAAAAATGGCTGTCTATTCATTTAGACAGCCATTTTTATTTTTTGTATTTTTATCTGTGACTTAACTCGACGCTGATTAAACGGATTCGCTATCGCGAAGACGCGGATAAAAACGGATTTTATTTAATGAAGATATACTATAATTAAAGCATTAGTTTTATTCCACCAGTTTAAGAAAAAATCCGTTTCATCCGCGTCATAATTCGAGATGGATAAAAAAACTTCTTTCTTTTAAACCTGTAGGTTATCGCTCTAATTGTACATTTGGTAATGTTTTAGGACGACCTGCATCGTTAGATAAAATCCAGCCTGTGCGATACATCCATTCTGTCATTTTGTGTAATTTTACGAAATCAATATTTTCAGATTCATCCATTGGTGTGTGGTATTGACTGTGCAAAACACTGGTGTAGAAAACAGATGGAATTCCTCTTTTTGCATAAGGTAAATGATCTGAACGGAAGTAAAAATACTCAGGATGTTCCGGTCTGTCCCAAAGTTTATCCAAGTCAAATTTTGGACCTTCATCATTTGCTCTTTTGGCAATAGCCACTAAATCTGATGAGTTTTCGTGAGGAGAACTAGAACCTAAAAGTGCTGCCTGGTTTACATTATTTCTGCCAATCATATCGCCGTTTAATACTGCAATAATATCTTTTTCAGGAACTGTTGAGTGCGACGCATACCATCTTGAACCTAACAATCCACGCTCTTCTGAACCGTGAAATACAAATAAAGCGGTTCTTTTTCCGGGTTGTTTTTTGTAGGCTCTTGCAATCGCTAACATTGCTACACAAGTACTTGCATTATCATCAGCTCCGTTATAAATAGAGTCTTTTCCGTATTTTTGTCTTACACCATCGTGATCCTGATGTCCGCTAAAAAGAACATATTCATTTTTTAATTTAGCATCAGTTCCTGCAATTGTACCCACAATATTTACTGAAGGATATTTATAAGTTTCAGAAATAACTTCGGCAGACAAAAGATCTTTTGTGTTTTTTAAATATTCCAGTTGATCGTTATGAACCCAGAAAACCGGAATTGTTGCGCCAATTTTATCTCTAAATCCTTCAATTCCGTAAACACCTCTTGTCATTTGCGGTTCAACCTGCGACCAGCTTTCTTCTGCTAATGCATCCGCCACAATAATTAATGCCCCTGCGCCTTTTTTAGCTACAAGATCGTAATACTTGCTTCTGACAAGACCAGGATAACGTCTGTCAAACAACGAAATATCATCTGCAATTCCTTGTTTTGAAGCTAAAATAACAACTGCTTTTCCTTTGATATCTGCTTTTTCAATTTCCTCTTTTGTTGCAGCTCCTAAATAAATTAAAGATGCATCCACTTTTATATTTGTTGTTTCTGCTACCAGAACATCTTTCCACAATTTAAATTCTTTTTGTCCAATTTTAAATTTTGTGTTTGAAGTTACCTGATGCCTGTACATATCAAAAAACTGAAAATAAGTTCCATCATCACCTGCCGGAGCCATTCCTGCTTCTTTGGCTTTATCTGCCAGCCACATCGATACCTTTAACTCATCTAAAGTTCCTGCTTCACGGCCATTAAAATGATCGCCAGCCATCTGGTACATATCGGTTTTAAGGTCTTTATCTGTAATTGCTGAAACTAGCGGTTTTTTAATTGCCTGCGAAAAAACTACACCTCCACAAGCAAGTAAAACGAGGATCATTTTATTTTTCATACGTTTTAATTTAGTAACCCAAACTTACTAATTTATAGAGAAAAAAACGTCTGTTTATAATTGAAATAGTACTGAAATGTTAATTCAATAAAATGCTTTGAACAATTTTTTATGATTATTACTTTTATTTGGTTATCTCTCACAATTTACCTTTCTTAGTACAATATAACTGATTAAAAAATGAGCCGACTTCCTTCGTTACAAAACGTTCTAAACGCAACACTAAAAACAGTTTTAAGATTTCCGTTAGAAACCATAACCGCAATTTTAGGAACTATTATCGCCATTATTCTTAACGAAAAAGAATACAACGATCCCAATAAAGAGCTTTACGAAAAGGCTTTAATGAGTTGTTCTTTATGTTTGGTTTTATTTCTTTCTGTGAGTTTGTATTTCTTAGCTTCAAAAAGAAATAATCTGTTGCGTTTCCTGACTAGTTTAGTACTTGGAAGCCTTATTGTTCTCTTTATTTTTAATTTTCACAAAAACGTCACAGATCTCGAAATCCAACTATTCTTTGTTCTGAATATTTCACTGCATTTATTAGTTTCTTTTGCCGGTTTTATACCCAGAACTTATAATCAGGATGAATTTTGGGAATTCAATAAACAACTTTTTCTCAGGATTTTAACAGCCGGATTATACAGCGTTGTACTTTATTCCGGTTTAGCATTGGCAATATTGGCGGTTGATAAATTATTTAAGGTTGAATTTTACGATCATATTTATTTGCATGTGTTTTTTGTAATTGCAGGAATCTTTAATACTATTTTCTTCTTAAACGGAGTTCCCGAAACTAATAACAGCGAAGATCCTTTGGTTTTAAATTATCCTAAAGGACTTAAAAACTTTACACAATATGTTTTATTACCACTTATAAGTCTGTATTTGGTGATTTTAATATGTTACGAAGCTAAAATTCTGGTAACACTTTCTTTGCCTGTTGGCTGGGTTTCTTACCTTGTTTTGGTATTTGCCATTTTCGGAATCCTTTCTTTTTTATTGGTTCATCCTATTGCGGCTGAAACTAATAATTTATGGATGCGAACATTCAATCGTTGGTTTTATTTTCTTTTAATTCCTTTATTGGGATTACTTTTTTGGGCAATTTTGTACCGAATCAATCTTTACGGATTTACGCATGAACGTTATTACGTATTATTATTATCGATTTGGTTATCGATTGTTGTCGCTTATTTTTTAATCCAAAAACAGCCAAAAATCAAGTTTATCCCAATAAGTATGTGTTTGGCAGGATTGTTTTCAATTGTTGGTCCGCAAAGTGCCAATTCTATTTCGAAAATCAGCCAGTTATCGCGTTTTGAAACTTTTATGCAAAACACAAATCATAAAAAACTTTCTTTTAAAGAAGAGCAGGATTTAAGCAGTATTGTTTCTTTTTTAGAAAATAATTATGGTGTAGAAATTATGATTCCGTATGCGAAAAATAAATTAGATGCACTTCTTAAAAAAGATAAAAATCCCGGCGATTATAAAATTATGGAAGCTTTGGGTTACGAATACAGAGCTTCATATGACAGAGAAGATAAAAACAAAAACGACTTTTATTACTATTATTATGATAATGATCAAAATGCTATAGAAAATATTCACGGATATGATATGTCGTTTACTCTTTCTTCATACGAGAAAAATTTTGAATGTAAAGATTGCTTAACAATTGAAAATAAAAGTTATACCCTAAAATCTACAGTTGTTGATTCTGGATTTACGTTACAAATTAACCAGGAGATTATTCCGCTTCCAATTACCTATTTTGTGAATAAAAATCCTGAGTTTAACAGAAACTCTAATCAAAATAAAAAAATGATTCAGAATGTAGAAACTCCAAAGTATAAAATAGTGATAACTTATATGAATGCTAATGGTAAAATTGTAAACAATAAAAAAGTATTAAACAACTACAATATAAAAGTTCTGGTAAAAATCAAAAACTAAAAAAAAAGCCTTTGAAAATAATTCAAAGGCTTTCTAATTTTAATACGTTCCGTTTTGCATTTTGCTTAACGTTTCTTTTATTTCAATTGCTGTTTCTTCTTCTACCTCAGCGGTTAAATATTTAACCGCCAGAGTTTGTGTTTCAATTGCTTTTTGCTTTTGTCCGTCTTTATAATATAATTGTGCCAGCGTATCTAAATAATAAGGATTGTTTTTTGCTACCACTAAACTATATTCTGACCATGTAATTGCCGATTTTATAAAACCATTATTTCCGGGTTTTGAAACTACGATCCACGCTGCTGAATTAGCCAAATTAGAATGATATTCCTTAAATGAATTCCATCCGTTATACGAATAATCAGAGTTAGGATCTAATGACGTAAACATATCGTCTAATTTTTCGATCGCACTTCCTTTATCCGTTGCCAGATTCGAATTAAAATAAGTGCTGAACTCTTTTAAATAAGTGGTATTAGAACCATCTTTATCTTGCGTTCCTTCCAGAAATTCAAAGTAATTTTGATAAGCCTCAAAGTTTCCTTTTCCGCCAGCGATTAACTTTTTATAAACCGAAATTGTTTTGCTTTCATTTTTATCTGCTGCAATATTATTTTCAGATACATATTTATTTTGCTGTAATGCGCTCGCAATTTCAGTATTCAAACTTCCTATTAAGTGCGTTTCGCCTTCTTTTGCATTAAATGCTACGCGTTCCGCATCTATAGCGTCATAATGTTTGATTAAATAATCTATCGAAAGAAAATCAGTGTCGTTTAAAACTTTTTCATCTTTAAAAAACTGTTTAGAGAATCCCTGATTTTTAATTTCTTTCAAGATAGTTTCAACCAGATACATATTTGGTTTTGCGTCTTTTTGATGTGCTGTAATTAGATTTTTCCACGTTTGATTCACTTCTTTTTTATCCAAAGCAGTATTTACAAACTTAAATTCAGTTGGATTTTCATCATTTACTTCTGTTTCATAATCATAAGTTATTTCAAGAACCGCAACTTTATTAAAAGCCTGAATTAAATCAGCATCCGTAGCTTTTTTGTTTTTTATTGTTTTATTAAAAGCAGAGAATCTTTCTATTCTTTGTAATTTTTTATAAAGTCCGTCATAATAATTGAACTGATATTGTTTATCTGTCAAATTAGATTTTGCAACAGCCAAAACATCTCCGTTATTATTTAAAATAACTACACTTGGAGAATCTGTAATTTTATTTGTTTTCAACCATTTTTTATCATCGGCTGTAGCCAAATAAAAATTGTACAAGTCATATTCAGGATGATAGGAATCGTACATTGTATACCCTATTTGTGTTTGCTGATCTTTAATAAAAGTATCAAAATCAGCTTTCGCCGAAGTGTTTTTGCTGTCAACCGCAACTATTAAATATTTATTTTTAGCTGTTTTATTAGATGAAAGAGCGCTTTTTAAATTATTTTCGATTTTTAATTTAAAATCATATGTTGCAGGAACAGGATCAGTTTCCACAACGGTAGAATCAACAGCGGTACCAAAATCCTCACTTACCAAAGCTTCTTTTCCGGGATATGTCCAGTTAGGAATTGTTTTATTTTCTAATGGAGTTACCTGAGATGGTTTTTCCGGCTGAGTATCTTTTGCATTACGAAAAACCAACGGACTTTTTCCTGATTGTTCAGCAATCATCAATTCTTTTGTCTTTTGATCATAAAACCCTGAAATATTCAAATCCCCGGCAATATCCATCAGATATTTGATGGTAACTTCTGAAACATCTTTTGGTAAAGCAAATTTCGAAACTTTACTGCTTCCTCCAAATTCTTCGTAAACTAAATACAGATAATCGGCTTTTTCAATTTCAAAATCTACATCGGTTTTATCATCTTGAGGATTTACTTTATCCTTAATATCTGATAATCTTTGATATTCAACATTGCCCGAACCGTTTTGAGTTCCTACATAAAAAGAATAATAGTAAACAGCATCTGAGAATTTTAGTTTTATTTTTTTTGCTTTTTTATCATTTTTAAAGGCAAGTTCAAAACCACTTTCTGTCTTTGCACTTGAAGTAAACAATAATGAATCGCCTTTAATCTCATAATTACCTGAATAAAAAACCAACTCGTATTTATTATCATCCAATAAATTTAACTTGATTTTCTGACCTTTGTTTGTAGACAAATAAGATCCTTTTTCAATATTTTTTGTTTGAGAAAAGGAAACGGATATTAAACAAAAGAACGCTAAGAAACTCCATATATAATTGCGCATAATATAAATTTTGGCTTGTTAATATTAAGCGTAAAGATATTTGATTATTATGGAAACCAAGTCTCTTAAAATTTGAAATAGATACTTAATATATACTATAAATTATATTTCATCGAAAACATGATGTAGCGGGGCTGCACGGTATACTGAGAAACTCTTGTTGAGAACTGTGAGAAACTGTCATCATTAAGATATTTAGTATTTAGCAAGTTTGTAGCCGCTATTTTGTATTCCCATTTGCTGTCCTTTTTTTGATAAATTAAACTCGCACTTAAAAAATCATATTCGTTATTGACTGTTTTATTGCCATTGTAATAATGGTAAAACTCATATTCTGAAACAAACGAAAAGCTATCCAGAAAGTAATAATCTAATCTTGCAAAAGGTTTATCTGTATAATAAGTTGAACCGCTATATTTGTTAATCAAAACGTTATAACCAAACTCAATATTAGGCAATCCTTTATAATTTGTTGAAGCTTTTACGGTGTAACTCTGACTAAAACTTTCTGTGGTTGCCAATACTTCATTTTGAATATTATTGAATTTTGACCAATTGAAAGTCGCATTAACCGAAGCTTTATAATTCTTTAAAAACGAACGACCGTAATTTCCCATTCCGGTAAAAGTTTCATCTGCCAGATTTGAATTATAAGGTGATGAAGACTGATTAATTCCTTCAAAATCGGCTTTGGTTTTAATTGCGTCCACTTTTTTAGTATAAGTTGCATTGGCAAAAATGTTCTCAAAATTGAACATATTATATTTAAAATAACGAAGTGAATGTACTTGCGAAGTTGCATTTTCCAGCAAACGATTTCCGCGAAACAAACTGCTGTAATCTGATAAAACATAACCCGCAGCCAATTGATTAATATCTGTAAAATCATTGGACAATGAAAAATTATAAGTTAGCGTTTCAGCTTTCTTGATTTGATATAAAGCAAAAAAATCAGGTAATACTTTCGTGAAATTCTGAGAATAATCTGTTCCTAATTGTGTGTTTTTCATCGTATACGAATGCACGCTGACACCAGGAGTTAAAGTAAATTTTCCCGATAAAATTTTGTAATGAAATCCTAAAAACACATCATTAAAATTATAATTGACATTGTTGTTATTTTCGGCATTATTCAGGTCATTTTTATCTCCGTTATCCAACATTTGAAAAATATGAGAATTAAAATCCTGATATGAATATGTATTTCCTAACGTAATATTGATGTTACTTTTTGGCGTTACCATATAATAGTAATCCAATTTAGCATCTACCTTATTTGTTTTTACAAATCGATCCTGATTCAGGTCATTTCTTTCTTGTCCGGAAGTATAACCCAACAAACTAAAAGGCTGTGTACGCAAATTGGCATTATAAAATGGATTTTCATCCTGATACAAATGCTGCATTTCAAAAGCAAAAATATTCTTGGCGCTTTGTGTATAATACAAACTAAGGTTTTGATTTATCGATGTTGGATCTTGTTTTTTATTAGTCAAAATTGTTTCTAAACTCGAAACATTACTCACAACAGATTCACGCAACAATTCTGTGTCTTCATTTTGTTTGGACAGTTTTGTTAAGATGTCATAATCAAACTGAAATTTGTCATTAGGTTTATAAGTCGAACTTAATTTAAAAAGTCCTAAATTGTTTTTTTGACGGGTTTCTTCGTCTCTTTTTTGCTGATCTCCGGAATCTAAAATCGTAGTTTGAGATTTTGTTTCCAGATCCGTTTTTGAAGTAGATAATATTCCAAAACCGCTAATATTCCATTTTTTAGTAACCGAATAAGCAAAGTTTGTTGCGCCAAATTTCGTTTCGATTTCCTTCGCGCGATTATTTCTTAAAATCGAAATCCCTAAATCATTTGATGAAACATTAAAATTACTTCCGCCTTTTTTCATCATATTTTTAAATCCTCCCGTGAACTTAAAATAATCCTGAGCCGTAAGTGGTAATTCACCAATATTGTTGAAATTTGTAATTAAATTAATGCTGTATTTTGGACTGTAATAAAACAATTTTGGGTTAATAATATAACGGCTGTCAAGTTCTCCAACTCCGGTTCCGGCGGTTACATCCCCAAACCAAAAGTTCTTTTTACCATCTTTCAGTTTAATATTCATCGCCACATTATCCTGATCGTTTTCTAAACCTTTTAATGCGCCAACTTCATTATAATTTCTTAGAACCTGAATTTTATCAATCGCATCAGCAGGAATATTTTTAACGCCAAGTTTTGTATCTCCGTCAAAAAAATCCTTGCCTTCAACCATTAATTTACTCACTTTTTTACCTTCAACTTCAATTTCTCCATCGGCATTTACCTCAACGCCGGGCAATTTTTTCAGTATATCTTCCAGTTTTTTTTCCGTTCCGGATTTAAACGAATCGGCATTATATACAATAGTATCTCCTTTTATAGACACGGGCATTTCACGAACAATCTCAACGCCTTCAAGTTCAATTCCGGTATCATCCATAACGATGTTCTGAACGATATTTGCAGTTTGTGTAGCAACCGCAATTTCTTTCGATTTCATACCCAGATAACTTACTTTGATCGAGTAAGAAGTATTAGATTTTAAGGTTAACTGAAATTTTCCTTTATCATTAGTGATTCCGTACGAATCCATTGCTTTTGTCTCATTGTTTACCGCCATAATATTGGCCATTTCCAACGGATTTTTTTGCTCGTCCTGAATAAAACCATCAAAACGAATACTTTGAGAAAAGGAAACAGAAGTCAATAAAAAGGTTACGACACAAAGTATTTTGTTCATTATAAAAATGTTGGAATTTGAACCCGAGCGATAGCGAACAGGCGAAGCAATTGAAATTTGGAATTTGGAATTTGAAAATTGGAATTTTATGAATTCTTATCTTCCCATCATTGGAGGCGGTCCGTCTGCACGACCACGATTCATTTCTCTAAATTCTTCCATTTTTTTAATTACGGTATCATCATAATCTTTTTGAGAAATCACTTTGCCTTTTTTAGAGGGTTTTATCTCGACTTTTTCTTTTGCATTCAAAACAATTTTTGAACATAAAATGGTTGTTCTTCCATCATTTACTTCCAAAATTAAACCTGGTAATCCCCAATAATTTTCCGGTCCCTGATTGACCGGAATCTCCGGCGAATACCAAGCGGTAATTGTTACTTCTTTTGGCATTTCAAAATTATCCTCGAAGTTGGTTTTCGTTTCTCCCGAAGTTTTCTTTGCGTCATCCTTTTTCTCTTCCGGCTTTTTATCGTCATTATTTTTAGGTCTGAAGTTTCTGAAATCAGTTTTACTGGCTTCTTTCACCGCCGTTGCTTTATAACAAGTATAACCGCCAATTTGTTTGGTTTCAGATTCCATTTTCCAGTTTAGTTTTGGCAAAGAATCTATCACAAGAAATTCTTTTCCCATAAATTCCTTATCAACTGTATATGATTTTGTTTTTACATCTTTATAAAAAGTTCCGCCGCCGCCCATAAATGAGTTCATCATGACGCGCATTCCGCCATTTTGTTGTCCGGGAGCTTCCAGTTTTTCTTCTTCCTTATAGATTGAAGCCGATTTATCAAAATTGAGAATAAACGTTTTTTCGAGCATTTTTTTCATTCGCTCTTCCATATTTTTCTGCATTTCCGGCGTGATATCACGATTTCCCCGCATGCCTTCAAACTTTGGCGGCTGGGTTTTTGATTCATAAACAGCCATTCCCTGAAAGTCTTTTTGTGCCTGCATTTGAGTAAATACAAGCATTGAGGACATATAATAGATTATTTTTTTCATTGCGTTTTCTTTAAAATTGAGTTAATCCAATAAAACTTACACTCAAATGTATTGTTTATTTTAAAATCCCGAAAGTTAAATATATCAATCCTTATAAGATATAGACAAAACCCGCTATTACTTAGACTATTACGATATAGATAGATTCACGACTTAATCTCTGGCATTTCGCGATTACTACTTTAGTTTTTTGTAATTTGGCTCTTCAGAAACCCAATTCTAATGAGTAAAACTGCGTCTTTTATTTTTTATATTCTTTTTATTTGCTGCTCTTTTTCGGCTTTATTTTCGCAAAGTCAAAGAATAACAGCGCCTTCCGTTTCTCATTTTACAATTGATGCCGATGAATTTTTGGGATATGATTCTTTTGGATTTTCTTATCAGATTAAAAACAATGTCTTTAGTAAAATTAAAGGAAAAGAGGTTTTTGAATATAAAAATGTGTCATTAGGAAATATTACTAAAGTCGATTTACAAAATCCACTTAAAATTGTTTTATTTTACGAAGATTTTAATACCGTAGTTTTATTAGACAATCAACTGAATAAAATCACCGAAATTAATTTTTCCTTAGATAATACGCCAATTGTAGTTTCGGCAATCGGAATGTCAACACAAAATCAGCTATGGATTTACAATGCTTTAAACCAGCAAATTAGTCTTTTTGATTATTTAAAAAATGAGTACAAAACGGTTTCTACGCCTTTAATTGAACCTATAAAATATTACCAGACTGATTTCAATACTTTTTATTGGATTGATAAAAAAAACAATTGGTTTTCCTGTGATATTTTCGGAAAAACAACTGCTTTAGGAAATGTTGCTGATTTTGATTCAATCGAGATAATTAACAACCATCAATATCTTTTCAGCAAAGCTATTTGTTGTATTTTAAAGACATTACAAGTACAAATTCAAATGCATTTTCTCAAATTGAAATTTTAGAAAAATCGTTTGATAAATTCTGCTACAAAGACCAAATTTTATCTATTTTTACAGCCAAAGAAATAACAAATTATAAAATCGTAACACCGTAATGCACATAGCAATAGCAGGAAATATAGGAGCTGGAAAAACAACTCTGACTAAATTATTAGCCAAACATTTTAAATGGGAACCTCATTATGAAGATGTCGTTGACAATCCTTATTTAGATGATTTTTACCATCAAATGGAACGTTGGTCGTTTAATTTGCAGATTTATTTCCTGAACAGCCGTTTCCGTCAGGTATTGCAGATTCGTGAAAGCGGTAAGAAAATTATTCAGGATCGAACGATTTATGAAGATGCTTATATTTTTGCTCCCAACTTATATTCAATGGGTTTAATGACAAGTCGAGATTTCGAAAATTATACTTCTCTTTTTGAATTAATGGAATCATTGGTCAAAGCGCCTGATTTATTGATTTATTTAAGAAGTTCTATTCCTAATCTTGTCGGGCAAATTCACAAACGCGGACGTGAATATGAAAATTCAATTTCGATCGAATATTTAAGCCGTTTGAATGAAAGATACGAAGCCTGGGTTCAGACTTATACTAAAGGAAAATTATTAATTATTGATGTTGATAACATTAATTTCGTTGATAATCCTGAAGATTTAGGAAACATCATTAATAGAATTGATGCGGAATTAAATGGATTGTTTTAGAAACTAATCCTTAATTCTTAAAAAACATATAACTCAAAAATCCTGATTCTGTCGGGATTTTTTATTTTAAACAATATTATTTATGTCCATAACTAAAACCAGAATATTTGTTATCAGCCTTGTATCTTGTATTATTGCTGTAACCATAGCCGTTTTTATAACTGACAATCGCGCGTTTGAAATGTATTATTGGATTCCATTGTTTGTTTATTTCCTTATTCAATGTTATGTTTTTTATTTAAGTAGAAAAACAAAAATTAAAAAAACATGGATTATAGCATTGATTAATTTAATCATTGCACTTTTACTGACTCTTTTCTTTGCAGGTATTTTGTTATACGGTATGGGAATGCGCAGCGCAATGGGGGCAATGAAGGGATAGAGATATTACAATTTAAAATTATAGAAATGGAAATTATATCAATTAAAACAGAGCAGGATTACGATTTAGCTTTATCAAGAGTAAATATTCTTTTTGAGGCTAAACCAAATACAAACGAGGCTAAAGAATTAGATGCTTTAGTGACACTCATAGAGAAATATGAAGAAATACATTATCCAATTCCAATGCCCGATTAAAAGCAATAAAAATGCCTCTAAAATTTTAGAGGCATTTTTTTTAAGCATTTTTTTGTCATTCCGAGGAACGAGGAATCTTCACAAGAAACTAACGCAAAGTTTTTTTCCTAAATTGTCGAGCTACTTGCGGAGATCCCTCGTTCCTCGGGATGACAATGATTGTGGCTTTTTTGTGCGCTTATTTTTTCAACTAAAAAATTATAAAATTCTTTTATTTCGCAGCTTCAATTTTTGCTTTTACTTCAGCTTCTGTTCCTTCATAAACTTCTGTAGTTGTTTTACCGTTTTCTGTTTTAGTTACGGTTCCAACGGTTACGCCGTTTGTAGTAGATAAATTTACTTCAACGCGGTTTTTCTCGTATTTACTTGTGTCAAAACAATCTGTTTTTTGATGAGCATATTTTCCTTTTGCATCATAATGTGCCAAACATTTTGCAGTTTCTTCGGCAGTACAACCTTTTTCTTTGCACATCTTAATGCATTCATCTTTTGTCATTCCGGATAAATCACCACATTTAGAAACTCCACCTGCGAGCATTTCTGTTTTAGCACAACAGGAATCTTTTCCAGCTATTATTGAAGATGAATGTCCTTCGCCTAAAATAGGTGCAATTACTAAACCAATCAAACAAGTTAATTTAATTAAAATATTCATCGACGGTCCTGAAGTATCTTTAAACGGATCTCCAACTGTATCTCCGGTTACTGCTGCTTTATGCGCATCAGAACCTTTATAAGTCATTTCTCCGTTGATTAAAACTCCGGCTTCAAAAGATTTTTTAGCATTATCCCACGCACCTCCGGCATTGTTTTGAAAAACTGCCCAAAGTACTCCTGAAACCGTTACACCAGCCATATATCCGCCTAACATTTCGGCAATTAATTGATTGTTATCTCCGTAAACTAATTTGCCTAAAAGTACAATAGCAATAGGGAAACCAATTGTTAGAATTCCCGGCAACATCATTTCGCGTAAAGCAGCTTTTGTCGAAATTTCAACACATTTTCCGTATTCAGGTTTTCCGGTTCCTTCCATAATTCCCGGAATTTCCTTGAATTGACGACGCACTTCATAAACCATATCCATCGCAGCTTTTCCAACAGAATTCATGGCTAAAGCCGAGAATACTACGGGAATCATTCCGCCGACAAATAACATCGCTAAAACCGGTGCTTTAAAAATATTGATTCCGTCGATTCCTGTAAAAGTTACATAAGCAGCAAATAATGCTAATGAAGTTAATGCTGCAGATGCAATTGCAAAACCTTTTCCGGTTGCGGCTGTTGTATTTCCTACTGAATCTAAAATATCTGTTCTGGTACGAACTTCTTTGGGTAATTCGCTCATTTCAGCAATTCCTCCCGCGTTGTCAGATATTGGTCCAAAAGCATCAATCGCTAATTGCATTGCCGTTGTTGCCATCATTGCTGATGCTGCCAGCGCTACTCCGTAAAAACCTGCCAGGGCATACGAAATCCAGATTGCAGCGGCAAACAAAATTACGGTTGGAAAAGTAGAAATCATTCCTGTTGCCAAACCCGCAATAACATTTGTTCCTGCTCCGGTTGAAGATTTTTGTACAATTGCCATAACGGGTTTTGTACCTAATCCTGTATAATATTCTGTTACTGATGAAATTGCTCCGCCAACTATTAAACCAACTATCGTAGCGTAGAAAACACGCATTGAGGAAATATCTTTAGAACCTTCGCCAAAAAAGCTCATTTGCATGGTTTCCGGCAACATATATTGCACTAAAAAATAACACGCAATTGCTGTTAAAACAATCGAAACCCAGTTTCCTATATTCAATGCTTTTTGTACTTGTGCTTCTTTGGCGTTATCATCAGAAATTTTTACAAGTGTAGTTCCTATAATCGAAAATAAGATTCCGAAACCGGCAATTGCCATTGGTAATAAAATGGGACCAATTCCGCCAAAAACATCCTGAATGTTTCCGCCCATATCTTTGATTACGTAATTCCCTAAAACCATTGCTGCTAAAACAGTTGCTACATACGAACCAAATAAATCGGCTCCCATTCCTGCAACATCTCCTACATTATCTCCTACGTTATCTGCAATTGTTGCGGGATTACGAGGATCATCTTCCGGAATTCCGGCTTCAATTTTACCTACTAAATCTGCACCAACATCAGCTGCTTTTGTGTAGATTCCGCCACCAACTCTGGCGAAAAGAGCAATTGATTCTGCACCAAGAGAAAATCCTGCTAAAGTTTCTAAAACTTTGGTCATATCTTCAGATGAAGTCCAGACTCCGTGCATGAATATTTGAAAGAAAATAATAAAAAATCCTGTTAGTCCTAAAACTGCTAAACCTGCAACGCCTAAACCCATTACAGTTCCGCCGCCAAAAGAAACTTTTAAGGCTTGCGGCAAACTTGTACGTGCTGCCTGAGTCGTTCTAACATTTGTTTTAGTTGCTATTTTCATTCCCATGTTTCCGGCTAAAGCCGAGAAAAATGCGCCAAAAATAAATGCCACAACTATTAATATATGTGTAGTAGGAACAATAAAAGAAATTCCGGCTAAAACTAAACTTGCGCCAATTACAAAAAAAGTGAGTAAGCGATATTCGGCTTTTAAAAATGCTAAAGCGCCTTCGTAAATGTAATCTGAAATCTCTTTCATCTTGCCATCGCCAGCATCTTGTTTTAAAACCCAAGTCCTTTTTATTCCCATGAAAAGCAATCCTATAATTGCCATAACAATTGGCAAGTAAATCATAAATTCGTTCATAATATTATAATGGTTATTGGTTAATATTCAATAAACTAACTAAAACGAATTTAAACAAAAAAGCAATACTCCTGACGGAATATTGCTTTTTTTATAATAGAATAGGGTTAAAATTATTTAATACTAAATAATCCTGCCGGTTTGTTTTCAATATCGTTAAAACGTTTTGTACACTCTGCAATAATAGTAAATGCTTCGTTTACGTCTCCCCAACCTTCAACATCTACTTGTTTGTTTTCAAGATCTTTGTAAACCTGGAAGAAATGCTCGATTTCTTTCAATAAGTGTGCATTTATATCTGAAAGATCATTTAATGAATTCCATATTGGATCAGAAACCGGTACACAAATAATTTTTTCATCCGGTCCTTTATCATCTGCCATATGGAAAACACCAATTGGTTTTACTTCTATAACACATCCTGGAAAAGTTGGTTCGTTTATTAAAACCAATACATCAAGAGGATCTCCGTCAAGTGCTAAAGTTTCCGGAATAAATCCGTAATCTGCAGGATACATCATTGAAGAGAATAACATTCTGTCAAAACGCATTCTTTTAATTTCAAAATCGTACTCGTATTTATTTCTGCTTCCTCTTGGTATTTCGATTAATACATCGAAAGTTGTTAGTTTGTCTGCGGTCATTTTCGTTTTTTATTATTTCTATAATTTCGATTGCAAAAGTAACTAAAGAATCCTTTTTTACAATAAAAAACTACATTAATCTACCTACTTTTCTTTTAAAAAACAGGTAGTTAATATGTAATCTTCCTATTTCGTTTGTTTAAATAATAATGCCACAGTAAATATGTTGCATAAGATCGATACGGACTCCATTGTTGTGCATGGATTTCCATTTCTAATTTATCGTGAATATTAAGCAATTCTTTGATTGTATTTATAACTGCAATATCTCCTAACGGAATCAAATCCGGTTCCTGAAGGCAAAACATTAGGTAAATATCAATCGTCCAATTTCCGATTCCTTTTAATTTAATAAGTTCTTCCCTGACTTGTTTTGCCGTTTTTGTCGCTAAACTTTCAATATCCAGTTCTTTGCTTAAAACAGCTTCCGCCAAAATTTTAATATATTTTGTTTTTTGCCGACTTACTCCCAAAGCGCGAAACTCTTCGTCTGATAAAACTGACATTGTTTCAGGGTAACAGGTTGTATAGGCTTTGATTTTTAAAAATGTGGCTTTCGCCGAATCTATAGAGACTTGCTGTTCGAGGATTAATAATACCAAAGTCTCAAAACCCTGCGGACGTTTTGGGATTTGCGGTAATCCGTATTTCTCGATTATTTCCTGAAAGATGGGATTTTTTGTGGATAGAAAATCTATGGCTCCTTGCATAACTATGAGTTTTTTAGCCCGATAGTCCCCAGGCTTCGGGAGAAATCCTTTTGTTTTTTTCTTTTAAAAATAAAAGATTGAAACGGATAGCGGGAATTGCTCCTAAATTAATTAAAAAATCTCGCAAAGACGCAAAGGCGAAAAGTTTTGTTTTCACGCAGATTTTTTATTATTTATCCTGCTATATATTTTCCGTAAGGCAACTTATTTAGAGAATATATAATCAAGGTAGATATTAATAAACAAAGTAAAGTCGTTACCGGAATTGCCAATATGGGATTTATAAAGCCATAATTTATTTTGAATGTCTTCAGGAAAGTCAAAACTAAAACATGTACCAGATAAATTCCGTAACTATATTTACTAATGAAATTTACAGCTTTTATGATTCGTAAATTAGAAATTTCGAAGTTCTTAAAAAACATAAAAACTCCAATAGAAACCATTAAAACATTCAAAGTATTGTTAGTATAAAAATATTCTACAAAGTGATTTTTACGATGTGACAAAAAATAAGTACCAAGAATCGTAATACTAATTCCAACAATTATTAAAAGGATAGCAATTACCTTAATCGTTCTTTTACTAACCGCGAAGGACTTAATTGATAAATAATATCCTAAAACGACATATCCTATAAATCCTGAAAAATAAATGAGATCAATGTTAATTCTGAATTCTGATAAAATTGGCTGATTAATAACCAGGGTAAATATCCAGATAATTATAAAATATAAAATCTCGTTTTCGGTAGCATTTTGAACCCATTTACTTAGTATTGGAATAAAAAGATAGATGCCAATAATCATATAAATGTACCAAAGATGATAGGAAGCACCATTTAATAGCTGATGAATTATCCATTTTATAATGGCAAAAAAAGACATTTGGCTACCACCGGAAATTTTATCATTTACGGCAAAAATTGCATAAATAATACTCCAGAATAAGAAAGGTAAAACTATTCTTGAAAATCTTTTTCTTAAAAAATCATTTAATTCATACGTTCTGCTTAACATTAATACGCCTGTGAGCATAACGAATATAGGAACGCAGAAACGAACTAAACTGTCATAAATATTTCCAGTCCACCAGATAAAAGTAGAAATATGTCCAAATTGGTATAAAATTTCTGAGGAAACATGCAAAAAAATCACACTGATTGTTGCAACAACTCTTAAATTAGTTGTCCATGCCATTTTATTACCATTCTGGTTTTCACTCATAAAATGTTTATTTGTTAATTATAATATGAAATCAGACTATCTAAATTTATTAGAAGTAGAATCCGAAAGATCCTTTTACCGCAAATTTATTAGCGCCCGGATCGTTTAAATAACTTCCTCTCCAGGAGAAATCAATACGGAAAACTTTAAAGATATTCCCAATTCCGGCATTGTATTCCCAATACACATTTTCCGGTGCATTATACGGCTGATCTGATGCATTTATGGCTCTGTTTGCGTTTGAAATAGTTCCATAAACTCCTTTTACGCCTACAAATTCTCTCCAGTTTAGTTTTCTCATGAATGGAATTCTGGAGAATAATCGTCCTCCAAAATCATGATTCCATTGTAAAGTCGTGTATTGATCTGTAATAAATTCGTAGAAATTCAAGTTACTAAACGTATTTTCGATTGTAAAATAAGTCTGGTTTCCAGGAATTACACTCATTAATCCTAACGGAATTGTACCAAAGGTTTTTCCGGTTTCAAGAATAATATTCGATCTTCCTAATGGTCCAATTATAATAGGCTGTTTGTAGAATAGCTGTATTTTTTCGTAGGCAAAATCACTATTCATAACTCCTTTAAGTCCATAACTAAAATTGACAAAGAAATGGCTGAACGGACTATCTACTAAATCTCTTTCTACTCCAAAACCAATTGTTTTACGATTTGGCATATATTCAAACTGAATATTTGCTTCTGATTGTTTTACTGCACTTGCAATAACACCGGCAGGATTTGCGGCAGTTGGCAATGTGGTATAATAATCTAAACTAAAAGTTGGTGAAGCCGATTCTAACGTTCTATATGAAACACCTGCCTGAACGACAAAGTTCTTTATAGGTTCCATTTCTACCGAAACGTTGGTTAAATTAATATTGGTTAATTTTCCGTTACTTCCTGTTGTAAATAATGCCGAAGACGCAAAACTTCGTCCTAAAATATCGTTTGTTGTAGTTAAACTGGCTCCAATTTGTTCAATATCGCGCCTGTTTCCTCCGGAAATAATAACCCGATTTTTTTTATCGACCATCCATTTTCCGGAAAGTCCATATTTAAATTTATTATCGTCAAAACCATAAGCGGTATATGCCTGAATACGCCACGGATCATTTGGTCCAAAATAGGTTCTTCCTCCTGCACGGATTCGTAAACCTTCGACTTCATTGTAACCAAATGTGGAAAATATAGGTCCGAAATCAAAGTTTTTAAACTCGACATAACCACTTCCTAAAATAGAAACTAAACTATAAAGCTGCTTAAATCGCTTGACAGTTTGTAAAGTGTCCAGCATTTTATAAATACCGGCTTCATCCTTGTTTAATTTTTCAAAACGATTTTCCTCCCAAAATTCGGGCGGTCGGTCATAAACGGCGTTGTCTATATAATTGACTTCCTGTTTATAGAAACTTTCGGGTTTTTGAATATTGAATTTATGACCTTTATATAAGGTGGTTCTTTTACCGTAAACTCCTTTTGATTTTTCTTTTTTATTCAAAGCAAAATCAGACATCATATAATCGCGGGTCAATAGAAAAACGGAGTCGTTTTCTACTTCAAATTCCTGTTCGATATAAATATCTTTTACCCAGTTAATATTAGCACTTTTGGTAACTGCCATATTAATTTTCTTGATCGCAAAAGTGGTGTCATTTACCCAAAAATCTCCTTTAAAAGTCAATTCGTTTTTACGTCTTGGATAAAAAACAATATTATAACACCATTTTTTATCAATGTAAGCACTGTCTTTCAGGACATAATTATAAACATCAATTCCGGTTTTTGAAAGCGGACTTGTAAAGCTCTTGTCAAAAAACTTAAGGTGATTGTCGTAAATATTATAATCTGAATAAAGGTCTTTTACAAAAGATAAAATCTGCTGATTTCCATTGAATCCAGAGGTTTTACTTCCGGTAATATTTTCTTTTGTTTTCTTTAATTTATTATCTCCGTAAACATCATATAATGATTCGTTGATAAAAATTGGTAAATAAGTTTTACCTGTAATATCAGATGTATCAACGTGTTGAAACACAAACTCCATTCCTTTAAAGAGTTTATTTTTCATAAAAGCGCTGTCAATTGTGTTCATGTCGAACTCAACTTTCTCGTACTTTTGCATTTGATATTGATTGAATTGGTACAAACCGTTTTTACGTTTTCGTTCCCAAATTTTTCTCAATATATCTAATGCCGGATTGTTCTTTTTAGATGTTTTTCCGGTAAAAATTACAACTTCATTAAGTGCTTCAGCTTCGCTTAAAACTATTTTGAAATCATAATTTACGGCTTTTTCTAACGGAACTTCCTTGTCTGAAAATCCTGCTGATGTAATTAATAAAGCGGTATAGGTAGTTGGAGATTCCAAATAAAAACGACCGTCTTCATTAGAAACTATTCCTGTGTTTGACCCTTTAAAAACAACATTGGCAAACGGAACAGGCTGATTCGATTTGTCCAAAACAATTCCACTCACTTTCGTTTGTGCAGTAGCAATATTTGCAAGCGCAAATACAAAAAATAGGCTGAGTAAAATTATTTTTTTCATAATCTGGCAAAAAAAAACTTCATCAATTAATATGACTGATGAAGTTTTAAGAGTATTGTTTATTGACTATTTGTACATTACTTTCTTTACTGCTTTTACTACATCAGCTGCGTTTGGCAACCAGTCTTTTAGTAAAACAGGAGAGTAAGGTGCAGGTGTGTCTGCAGTTGTAATACGTTGAATTGGCGCATCAAGAAAATCAAAAGCTTGCTCCTGAACGATATATGTGATTTCAGATGAAATACTTGCAAATGGCCAGGCTTCTTCTAAAATTACTAAACGGTTTGTTTTTTTAACAGATTTAAGAATAGCATCTTTATCCATAGGACGAACTGTTCTTAAGTCGATAATCTCACATGAAATTCCTTCTTTTTCTAATTCATCAGCAGCGATAAAAGCTTCTTTAATGATTTTTCCGAAAGAAACAATTGTAACATCTTTTCCTTCACGTTTAATATCAGCAACTCCAAGTGGAATTGTGTATTCTCCGTCCGGCACTTCACCTTTATCACCATACATTTGCTCAGATTCCATAAAAATTACAGGATCATTATCACGAATTGCAGATTTTAAAAGTCCTTTTGCATCATAAGGAGTTGAAGGCACGACTACTTTAAGTCCCGGAGTATTAGCAAACCAGTTTTCTAAAGCTTGTGAGTGTGTCGCTCCTAATTGACCAGCAGAAGCAGTTGGTCCACGAAAAACGATAGGTACATTAAATTGTCCTCCTGTCATTTGACGCATTTTAGCAGCGTTATTTATAATTTGATCAATACCTACTAAACAGAAGTTGAAAGTCATGTACTCCACAATAGGACGACAACCGTTCATAGCTGATCCTACTGCAATTCCTGTAAAACCAAGCTCAGCAATTGGAGTATCGATTACTCTTTTTTCGCCAAACTCAGCAAGCATTCCTTTTGAAGCTTTGTATGCTCCGTTGTATTCTGCAACTTCTTCGCCCATTAAATATATGGATTCATCGTGACGCATTTCTTCGCTCATCGCTTCGCAAATGGCCTCTCTAAATTGTATTGTTCTCATATTTATATTGTATGTTGAATTTTCTGAAGAGCAAAAATAATTATTTTAAATAACTTAAAAGCATAAATCGAATTTAAAATCACACGATCTTCTTCTGCTCTTGCGCTTTTTAACTTTTTAAAATTTATTATGATATTTACGAAATCGATATAATAACAGTTATTTCGTTCATAAACACTTTCAAACAATATCAGCTCTTTTGTTTAATATTGTTTTGATAAAATTCTTCTCTAAAAACGCAACAATTCAAAAAGCAGTATAAAACAAGCGCAGTTTAACAGTTGTTTGAATCTGGTACTTTGCGAAATTGCTAAGGATCAACAGCAATGCATCAATTATTTCTTTTTGATTACAGCAATAACAGCTCAAAATTTCATAATTTCCGAAATCGTAATAGTTTTTAAAAATATTATGCATGCATAGTATAATTATTCCAAATAATATTCTAAATTTGTGACAATGAATTTTTAGAACTATAAAATATATACTTATGAAAATATTAGTTTGCATCAGCCACGTGCCTGATACTACTTCAAAAATCATCTTCTCCAATGGTGACTCAGAATTCGATACCAATGGTGTTCAATATGTAATTAATCCTAATGACGAGTTTGGCTTAACACGTGCAATCTGGTTTCAGGAGCAACAAGGCGCTACTGTAACTGTAGTAAATGTAGGCGGACCTGATACTGAACCTACTTTGCGTAAAGCATTGGCAATTGGCGCAAACGAAGCAATTCGTATTAACGCTAATCCAACAGACGGTTTTTTTGTTGCAAAACAATTGGCTGAAGTAATTAAAAATGGTGGTTACGATTTAGTAATCGCAGGAAAAGAATCTTTAGATTATAACGGTGGAATGGTTCCCGGAATGATTGCAGGAATTTTAGGTTCTAACTTTTTAAACTCTTGTACAAGTTTAACTGTTGATGGAAATAATGTAAAAGCAGTTCGTGATATTGATGGCGGAAAAGAAACTGTAAGCACTACTTTACCATTAATTATTGGTGGTCAAAAAGGTCTTGTTGAAGAAAAAGATCTTCGTATACCTAATATGAGAGGAATTATGACTGCAAGAACAAAAGTACTTACGATTCTTGAGCCAGTTGACGCACCTGTAAATACAAAAGCAGTGAAATTTGAAAAACCAGCTCCTAAATCAGCAGTAAAATTAATTTCTCCTGACAATTTAGATGAGTTAATCAATTTATTACACAACGAAGCGAAAGTAATCTAGTAAACAGTTTTCAGTCTCGGTTTTCAGACTTCAGTTTACAACTTGAAACCTGAAACCTGAAACTAACAACCTTTAAACAAAAAAATCATGTCAATATTAATATATGCAGAATCTGCAGAAGGAAAATTTAAAAAAGTTGCTTTTGAATTAGCTTCTTACGCTAAAAAAATAGCAGAATCTTTAGGAACAACCGTAACCGCTTTAACCGTTAACATTAGTGATGTAAGCGAATTATCTAAATACGGAGTTGATAAAGTATTAAAAGTAACCAATGATAAACTAGCTGGTTTTACCGCTAAGGCTTACGCCGATGTTATCAAACAAGCTGCTGAAAAAGAAGGAACAAAAGTTGTTTTACTATCTTCTACAACAGATAGTATTTATCTTTCATCATTAGTTGCAGTATCATTAAATGCTGGTTTCGCATCTAATGTTGTGGGATTACCAGTAAGTACTTCACCGTTTCAGGTAAAAAGAAATGCTTTTTCAAACAAAGCTTTCAATATTACTGAAATCAGTACAGATGTAAAAGTTCTTGGCTTAGCTAAAAATTCTTACGGAATTTTTGAAAGCGCAGGATCTGCAACTGAAGAAGATTTTAGCCCAACAATTGGAGACAATGACTTTGGAGTAAAAGTAGAATCTGTAGAAAAAGTAAGCGGAAAAGTGTCTATTGCTGATGCTGACATTGTAGTTTCTGGCGGACGTGGATTAAAAGGTCCTGAAAACTGGGGATTAGTTGAAGATTTAGCTGCTGTTTTAGGCGCTGCAACTGCATGTTCTAAACCAGTTTCGGATTTAGGATGGAGACCTCACAGTGAACACGTTGGACAAACAGGAAAACCTGTAGCAACGAACTTATATATTGCTATCGGGATTTCTGGTGCTATTCAGCACATTGCAGGTATCAACTCATCAAAAGTAAAAGTTGTTATCAATAGCGATCCTGAAGCTCCTTTCTTTAAAGTTGCAGATTACGGTATTGTTGGAGATGCATTTACAATTATTCCTGAATTAACTGAAAAATTAAAAGCTTTTAAAGCCCAACATTCTTAATTTAAAAATTCTCTATAAAAATATAGCTACCTAAAAACAAGATAATCGTATCTTTGTTTTAGGTAGCTTTTTTGTTCCATATTTTTTGATTAAAATTGCACCTTTATTTTTCAATCAAAAAAAGTATTAAAATGAGGCATTAATTGCCCTTTTTACCCACATATATGAGTCTAGTAAAATTATCCATAAAAGGAATTTCATACAGTCAAACTCAAAATGGCGCTTATGCCTTAATTTTGAACGAAGTTGATGGCGAAAGAAAATTACCAATAGTTATTGGTGCTTTTGAAGCCCAATCGATTGCTATTGCTTTAGAAAAAGAAATTAAACCTCCTCGCCCATTAACGCACGATTTATTTAAAAACTTCGCTGAAAGATTTGATATTGTCGTTAAACAAGTGATTATTCACAAACTTGTTGATGGTGTTTTTTATTCCAGTTTAATTTGCGAAAGAGACAAAATCGAAGAAATTATTGATGCAAGAACTTCTGATGCGATTGCATTGGCTTTACGTTTCAATGCTCCTATTTTTACTTACAAAAACATCTTGGACAAAGCCGGAATTTACTTAAAATCGAATACCGCAGATGCTGATCAGGGTTCTCAGGAAATTGACGATGTACTTTCTAATCCTGATACTTTTGGTCATGAAGAAGAAACCAATCAATCCGGTGATGTTTATGCCAAACATAGTTTGCAAGAACTAAATGAGCTTTTAGATCAGGCTGTTTCTCAGGAAGATTATGAAAAAGCAGCAAAAATCAGAGACGAAATCTCGAAAAGATAAATTCTTATTGTTTAATCGTGGATTTGTTTATTCGTTTAACCGATTAAACAAATAACGAATAACCGAATAAACTAACAATGAAACAATACTTAGATTTAGTACAACATGTTTTAGAAAACGGTTGTCAAAAAGGAGACAGAACAGGAACGGGAACTAAAAGTGTTTTTGGTTACCAAATGCGTTTTGATTTAAGTGAAGGTTTCCCAATGGTTACAACTAAAAAATTACACTTAAAGTCTATTATTTACGAATTGCTTTGGTTTTTAAAAGGCGATACTAATATAAAATACCTTCAGGAAAACGGAGTAAAAATCTGGGATGCCTGGGCAGATTCAAATGGCGATTTAGGTCCGGTTTACGGACATCAATGGCGCAATTGGAATAGTGAAGAAATTGATCAGATATCTGAATTGATTACCGAACTTAAAACAAACCCAAACAGCCGCAGAATGTTGGTTTCGGCCTGGAATCCTTCTGTTTTACCAGATACTAAAAAATCATTCGAAGAAAATGTAGCTAATAATAAAGCTGCTTTGCCTCCTTGTCACGCATTTTTTCAGTTTTATGTATCAAGTCCTGATCCTGAAAAAGGAGAAACTAAAGGAAAACTTTCTTGTCAATTGTATCAGCGAAGCGCTGATATATTTTTAGGAGTTCCGTTTAATATTGCTTCTTACGCATTATTAACAATGATGATCGCTCAGGTTTGCGATTTAGAATATGGTGAATTTATTCACACTTTTGGAGATGCGCATATTTACAACAATCATTTTGAACAGTTAGAATTGCAATTAACTCGCGATCCTAAACCATTGCCAAAAATGATTTTGAATTCGGAGATTAAAAATATTTTTGATTTTGATTTTGATGACTTTACACTTTTAGATTATGAACCACACGCTGGTATAAAAGGAAGTGTTGCTGTATAAAAAAAATAAACACGAATTTCACAAATTGCCACTAATTATTTCGTGAATTAATTATGCGAATTAAGCTATCCGTTAAGATTTGTTGGAAATTCGGGAAATTCGTGTTTAAATTATACTACTAATACACTATTTTCACTTCCGGCATAATCATTCCATTTATATGAATCTGCCTCAGGATCGTTAACATAACTTCCGTCAATTACGTATTTAAACTCGTAAATTGCATCTTTAACTAAATCATAAGTGGCTTTAAAAGTTCCATTTTTCAACTTACTCAAAGTTCCTTCTTCGACATTCCAGTTATTAAAATCACCAACAACAGCCGCGGAACTTGCATCTTTAGCATCTATTGAAAATGTAACTTTACAAACTGGCTTGGCTTTAACAAATTGCTTCTTTAAAGACATAACTATTTAGTTTTTAGATTTATACAATAAAATTAAACAAATTCACATGAACTTTTGATATGCCCTGAATCGATTTGTGATAATATCAAAAAGAGAATATTTTTTTAGCCGTATTAATAATTAATTCCCAGTAAAATTTTGAATTTCAAACTAACCGCTCATTTTAGCAGAAATATTCTACAATCTAAATAGGGGTGTTTACAAAATAAATTTTAACTTTATGACCTCATTTATATCTTATGGAAAAAGAAGTGCACGAACAATACGAATACGCCAGAAGAAGACTTAGACAAAAAAAAATCCTGTATTTTCATTTTGTACTTTTTCTACTAGGAAGTTTGTTTTTATTTATTGCTAACAGATTTTTTGGTTTTGGTGATACTACAGATCAAAACTGGTGTATTTGGGGTGTAACAATTTGGTTTTTCATTTTTATTCTGCATTTTATAAAGGTGTACATCACAGATCGATTCATGAATAAAAAATGGGAAAGAGAACAAATTGACCGACTTGTTGGCTTACAACAAAAAAGAATTACTCAATTAGAATCCCGAATAAATGAGGATACTGAAAATAAAATTTAGTTTTATACGCCATGATTATAATGATAGCGGCTGTTGCCGAAAATAACGCACTTGGAAAAAACAATGAATTAGTCTGGTACTTGCCTAATGATTTTAAAAGATTCAAATCGCTAACTACAAATCATCATATTATTATGGGAAGAAAAACTTTTGAAAGCTTCCCGAAACCACTACCAAACAGGGTTCACGTTGTTATAACACGCCAAAAAGATTACAATCCTGAAGGTTGTATTATTGTAGACAGCATTGAAAAAGCAATTACTGTATGTCCTGAAAATGAAGATTCGTATATTATAGGCGGAGGTGAAATTTATAATTTGGGTTTACCTTATACTGATATTATAGAAATAACAAAGGTTCATCATACTTTTGAAGCTGATACTTTTTTTCCTGAAATAAATAATGACGAATGGCAACTGGTAGAAAGTGAAGAAAACTTTAAAGATGAAAAGCATCTTTATGATTATACTTACGAAACATACATTAAAAAATAAAAAAACACCCTCTTTTGGAGGATGTTTTTTAGAAACGATTGATTTTTAGATCTGACTCATTCGAGTAATAGTTTTGGTAACAAAAATCACAAATGTTAAAAACATCTGAAATAATGAATAACATTTAATATATCGAGAACTAGTCTCAAAAGCGCCTTTAATAACAAATACCACTAAGATATTAAAGGCAAGAAAATTAAAATTTCCAAAAACAAATTTAATCCTAAGAACGTACTTCGCACTTTAAAAGAGTATTGACCCCAAGAACAACACTTTTCAAAACTACTTACAAGAACAAATGAATTACCAGTGCAAAAAAAGCATTCATCTGATTCAAGTCATTTATTTACTATCAATCATTAAAATTTTATCTTTTAACTGAAGCAAAGTTGGTTATAAAATCTACGGTGCACAATACCGTGTTTTAGGGATTTTTTAAAAATACCCTGTTTTAGTAATAGTCAAAATCAAATACCAAAAGCCTATTACAAGCTTGATCGCAAACATTTGATTTTACAAATTAAAAAACTCAATTACAGTTAAGTCAGATTGTATTATATTTGCGTAAATAAAAAAAATGTCTGAAAAAATAACCCCATATAAAGACTCTTCTTTAGGTAAAAAAGAGCAAGTTGCCCAAATGTTTGATAACATTTCTGGGAACTACGACAATTTAAACCGTGTGATTTCATTTGGAATTGATATTAAATGGCGAAAAAAAGTATTAAAAATAGTTTCGGACAAAAAACCAAAAATCATTCTTGATATTGCAACGGGAACTGGTGATTTAGCCATTTTGATGACTCAAACAAATGCCGAAAAAATAATTGGTCTTGATATTTCTGCCGGAATGCTTGAAGTTGGAAAAAAGAAAATCGAAGATAAAAAATTATCAAATGTAATTGATATGGTTTTAGGTGATTCTGAAAACATACCTTTTGATGACAATTATTTTGATGCAATTACTGTTGGTTTTGGCGTTAGGAATTTCGAAAATCTGGAGAAAGGTTTTGGTGAAATTTTGAGAGTTTTAAAACCAAATGGAGTTTTTGTGATCTTAGAGACTTCTGTTCCTGAAAAAACACCATATAAACAAGGATATAAATTTTACAGCAAAAACATACTTCCAATTATTGGTAAATTGTTTTCTAAAGACAATTCTGCTTATGGTTACTTGTCTGAATCTGCTGCTGTTTTTCCATATGGAGAAGCTCTGAACAATATTTTGATAAAAATTGGGTTTATAGATGTTGTAGCTATACCTCAAACTTTTGGGGTTGCAACCATTTATTCTGCATCTAAAAAATAGTATGAAAAAAACTGTAGTCTTACTTTTATTAGTCTTAACGACACAAGGATATTCTCAATTTGCTAAAAGCATGTTTAGTAAAGATCCAATTATAAATCTTGAAAACTGGCAAAAACAACGCCTGTATTTTGGGTATTACCTGGGATTTAATAGTTTTGATTTTAAATTTGACTATAAAAATCCCGGTCCGGATATTCAGGTAAAAAAAACTACGGGTTTTAACGTAGGTGTTGTAGCTGATTTAAGATTGCAGGAATATATTAATTTACGTTTTGAGCCAGGCTTGTACTATACAAAGCGTGATTTATATTATCCGAATTTACCTTTAGAAAAAGATTATTTCAGAGAAGTAAACAGTACTTATATTCACTTCCCTCTTTTATTAAAATTCTCGGCTTTGCGAACCGGAAACATCCGTCCGTATTTAGTTGGAGGAATGTCTACTACATTAAATTTATCCAGTAATGCGAAATCAAAAGACGACAATTTTGAAGGGAAATTCAGGGTTAAACAATGGACTGCGGCTTATGAGCTTGGTTTTGGGATAGATCTTTTCTCTGAATACTTTATTTTCTCTCCTTCTATTAGAGGTATGTTTGGTATTACCGATGAATTAATTCGTGACAATCCTGCAAACGGCCCAAGTCCATGGACCGGAAACATTGACTCTATGAAATCACGAGCAATTTTAATTAATTTTACTTTTCATTAAAACAAATTCTTAACTATTTCGTTTAAATTCACTAAGAATAATTGCAGTTGCGGTAGCTACATTTAAACTTTCGGTTTTTTGAAGCTCTCCAAACCTTGGAATTGTAAGTCGGCTGGTAACCGTTTCTTCAATCTCTTCTGAAATCCCATTGGCTTCATTACCCATAATAATGATTCCGGTTTGAGGCAGATTTGATTGATAAATATTTTCGCCGTCCATAAAAGTTCCAAAAACAGGAAGATTCGTTTCTGCAATAAATGTTTTCAAATCAACGTAATTCACATTTACTCTCGCAATAGAACCCATTGTTGCCTGAACTACTTTTGGATTATAAATATCGACTGTTTCTTTTGAACAAATAATTTGTTTGATGCCAAACCAGTCACAAAGACGCAAAATCGTTCCTAAATTTCCGGGATCGCGAATATCATCTAAAGCTAAAATTAACCCTGAGTTGATTATTTTGCTTTCGGATGGAATTTTAAAAACCGCCAAACATGAATTGGGAGTTGATAATGCGCTGATTTTTTTTAGGTCCTGCTCATAAATAAGCGTTCGTTTTGAAGAATGAACTTCTTCAAAATCATTTTGAGTCGTATATAAATGCTCTAATTCAAAATTGGATAACAACAATTCTTGAATTACTTTTACTCCTTCGGCAAAAAATAATTGATTTGCAAAACGCTGCTTTTTTTGATGTAAACCTGAGATAAGTTTTATTTGGTTTTTACTAACCATAAAATAATGTACTTTTGAATTAAATATTTAAGAACACTTGAAAAAGAATTCCACAAAAATAACAGCATTTATTCTAATAGCAACATTTATTTGCGGTTGTAATGCTGTAAAAAGAGTTCCCGATGGAAAAAACCTTCTTGTAAAAAATACTATTCTTGTAAACGGAAAGGCAACCAACGATGAAATTGCCTCTAACCAAATGTACCAAAAACCAAACGGAACATTACTGGGATATCGTTTACGCTTAAATTTATACAATTTAGCCAACTTAAATCCTGACTCTACATATCAGGCTAAATTTAAAAATCATCCCGGACTTTATGAGCGCCAGTCTAAATTATTATCTGCAAAACAAGTAGACAGACTTGGGCAATCTTTTTTAAACAAAGGTCTTAATGAATTTTTAAAAAATACGGGGGAACCTCCTGTAGTTATTGATACTGCAAAAACAAAAAAATCTCTTTTGCGTTTAAAATTCTATTATTTTAATAATGGCTATTTCAATGTTGCAACAGATTATAGCATTGATAGTGTTGCCAGAAAAAAAGCAAAAATAAATTATCTTATTACGACTGGACCGGCATATATTTTAGACAGTATAAATACTAATATTAAGACTCCGGCGCTGGATTCATTGTATAAAACCAATAATGAGCCTTCGTTTTTAAAATCCGGCAAACAATATAAAACGGCTGATTTTGAAGATGAAAAAAACCGTCTTACTACTTATTTCAGAAACCACGGTGCTTATTTTTTCCAGCCTACTTATGTTACTTTTGATATTGATACAATTGGTAAAAAAAGCAAAGCCGATGTAACTTTGATTATTAACAACAATAATATTCAGGAAAGAGATTCCAGCAGAACTGAACCTTTTAAGTTGTATAAAATTAGTGATGTTAACATTTATACGGATTATTCTCCTGCAAATGCAAAAACCAAAGTAAACGATAGTACAACGTACAACAACTTTAATTTATACAGTTATAAAAAACTAAAATATAAGCCTCGCGCTATTACAGATGCTATTTTTATCAATAAAGGAAGTACTTTTTCTGACACGAGAACAACGCTTTCTTCAAGATATTTAAATAATTTAAAGATTTTTAATTATCCTTCGATTCAATATGAAGTTGATAAACGCGACTCGACGGCACAATCCTTAATTGCAAATGTTTATCTGACACCAAGAAAAAAATACAGTTTTGGAGCTTCTTTTGATGTTACACACTCTAATATTCAGGATTTTGGTATTGGTGCAAGTATTTCTGAAACGATCCGAAACGTGTTTAACAGGGCTGAAACTCTTGAAATTTCGACTCGTTTAAATATTGGATCGTCTAAAGATATGGCTAATCCTAATGATAATTTCTTCAATGTATCTGAATATGGTATTGATTTAAAACTGAATTTCCCGAGGATTTTATTGCCTTTTGGAACTGAAAAAATTATCCCAAAAAGGATGATTCCTTCTACAAGTATTGCGGGAGGTTTCTCTAAACAAAGGAATATTGGTTTAGATAAGGAAAATTTTACGGGCGGAATTGCTTACAATTGGTCGCCTAAACGAAACAATACGGCTAAACTTGAATTGCTGAATGCTCAATTTGTACGTAATTTAAATCCGGGTAATTATTTTAAAGTTTATACTTCATCTTATAATGAATTAAATAATATTGGTAAAGATCACAATACTAACAATGATTACTTCGACAATCCGGATACTACTAAAAACTTAATTATCACAAAAGGAACTACTGGCTTCACTAATGATGTATTATCAAATAAAACAGATTTAGTTCCCGGAGATCCAGAATATAAAGATGTAGAAAGCATCGAAGAAAGAAGGGTTCGTTTGACTGAAAATGACTTTATTTTAGCAACGAGTTACACTTTTACAAAAACCACTAAAAAGGATCTTGCTGATAATACTTTTTATCAGTTTAAAACTAAAATTGAATCTGCAGGTACTTTATTATCTGCTATTTCAAGTATAGCAAATCTTCCTAAAAATTCTAATGGAAACTATGATATATTCAATTTAGAATATTCAGAATATATAAAAACCGAATTTGATTATATCAAGCACTGGGATTTTGGAAAAGAGCAAGTATTAGCCGTAAGAAGCTTTTTTGGAATAGCGATTCCGTTTGGTAATTCAAATTATATTCCGTTTTCACGAAGTTATTATTCCGGAGGTTCAAATGATAACCGCGCATGGCAACCATATGCTTTAGGTCCTGGAAGCACGAACGCTGTAAATGATTTTAACGAGGCAAATATGAAGATTGCAATGAGTGCCGAATTTCGATTTAAAGTTTTTGGCGATGTCAAAGGAGCAATCTTTGCAGATGCCGGAAATATCTGGAATGTGATGGATAATGTGATTGATGATAAGGCAAAATTCAACAACTTAAACGATTTAGCTGAAATTGCTTTAGGTTCAGGATTCGGTTTACGTTACGATTTAAGCTTCTTTGTTATTCGGTTAGATTTAGGGTTTAAGACTTATAATCCAGGACATGAGAAGGGAGATCGCTGGTTCAAAGAATACAATTTTGGGCACTCGGTTTTAAATTTTGGAATAAATTATCCTTTCTAATGCTAATTAATTCTTATTTTTGCAACCTAAAAACTAAAAACAACTAAAAAAAATTACAATGGCACACAATATCAAACCGGGAGTAGCTACAGGAGATCAAGTACAGGAGATTTTTAATTATGCGAAAGAAAAAGGTTTTGCTTTACCAGCAGTAAATGTTACTGGTTCAAGCACAATCAACGGAGTACTTGAAACTGCAGCAAAACTAAATGCACCGGTTATCATTCAATTTTCTAACGGAGGAGCTCAATTTAACGCTGGAAAAGGATTATCTAACGCTAACGAAAAATCAGCTATTGCTGGAGGAATCGCCGGAGCAAAACATATTCATACTTTGGCAGAAGCTTACGGTGCAACTGTAATTTTACATACTGACCACTGCGCAAAAAAATTATTACCTTGGATTGATGGTTTATTAGATGCTTCTGAAAAACATTTTGCAGAAACAGGAAAACCATTATTCAGTTCTCATATGATCGATTTGTCTGAGGAGCCAATCGAAGAAAACATCGAGATCTGTAAAGAATACTTGGCTAGAATGAGCAAAATGGGAATGACATTAGAAATCGAACTTGGTATTACAGGTGGTGAAGAAGATGGTGTTGACAACTCTGATGTTGATAGCTCAAAATTATATACTCAACCAGAAGAAGTTGCTTATGCTTATGAAGAATTATCTAAAATAAGCCCTAGATTTACAATTGCAGCAGCTTTTGGAAACGTTCACGGTGTTTACAAACCAGGAAACGTAAAATTAACTCCAAAAATCTTAAAAAACTCTCAGGATTTCGTACAAAACAAATTCAAAACTGGTCCTAATCCGGTAGATTTCGTTTTTCACGGAGGTTCAGGTTCTACACTTGAAGAAATCAGAGAAGGAATTAGCTACGGAGTTATCAAAATGAACATTGATACAGATTTACAATTTGCATATACTGAAGGAATTCGTGATTATATGGTTAAGAACATTGACTATTTAAAAACACAAATCGGTAACCCCGAAGGTTCTGAAGTTCCTAACAAAAAATATTATGACCCAAGAAAATGGGTACGTGAAAGTGAAGTGACATTCAACACAAGACTAGAACAAGCTTTTGCAGATTTAAACAATGTGAATACACTATAATCAAAAAGTTTAAAGTTTCAGGTTTAAAGTTTTCACAACTTTAAACTTTAAACCTGAAACAAAAAAAACATTAAATATGGCTTGGTTTAAAAGACAGGAAAAAGGGATTACGACTGCTACTGAAGATAAGATGGACGTTCCGAAAGGATTGTGGTACAAATCTCCTACTGGAAAAATTATTGACGCTGACGAATTAGCCAGAAACTTATTTGTTAGTCCGGAAGATGATTTTCACGTTAGAATTGGAAGCGCAACCTATTTTGAAATTTTATTTGACAATAACGAATTTGTTGAATTAGATAAAAACATGACATCAAAAGATCCTTTGCATTTTGTGGATACAAAAAAATATGCAGAAAGATTGAAAGATGTAATGGAGAAAACTCACCTTAAGGACGCTGTGCGTACCGGAGTGGGAAAATCTAAAGGAAAAGAACTTGTTATTTGTTGTATGGATTTTGCCTTTATTGGCGGATCTATGGGAGCTGTTGTTGGAGAAAAAATTGCAAGAGGTATTAATCACGCGATTAAAAACAAATTACCGTTTGTAATGATTTCTAAATCAGGTGGTGCCCGTATGATGGAAGCAGCTTATTCGTTAATGCAATTAGCTAAAACATCTGTAAAACTTGCACAACTTGCCGAAGCAGGATTACCGTACATCTCATTATGTACAGATCCTACAACTGGTGGAACAACTGCATCATATGCAATGTTAGGAGATATAAATATCTCTGAGCCAGGTGCTTTGATTGGTTTTGCTGGTCCTCGTGTTGTTCGTGACACTACAGGAAAAGATTTACCGGAAGGTTTTCAAACCGCTGAGTTCCTTTTAGAGCACGGTTTCCTTGACTTTATCACGCCTAGAAAAGAATTGAAAGATAAGATTAACTTATATATCGATTTAATTCAAAACAATACAATTAGATAGTTTTCAAACTTCTAAAACATATAAATCCCATTCGCTACGGCAAATGGGATTTTTTTGTGTGCGCATTTTTGTCATTCCGAGGAACGAGGAATCTCATCAAGTAGCTCCGCGTAGATTAGCGACAATCTTTGTCGATTTAGCACATGATATTCCTCGTTCCTCGGAATGACAAACTATACAAAAATAGTGTTATGAAAATGATTGTCCTAGCCCCGATAGAAGTGAAAATCCTTTTGTGGCGGGGTTCGCCACAAAAGATTGAAACGGATAGCGGGATTA
>NZ_JAYSPC010000146.1:0-4823 GCF_043722275.1 Flavobacterium sp.
GTAAAATGTTTGTGCTATTTTTCTGTAGTCTGCATTTACTACTACGATGTTTGAAGGTCTGCCCATATATCCATACTTTTTAGAACGGTGAACGCCAAGCCTATTTTATGCCTTAATCCTTTATTTACAATGGTTCTGGTGTTCGGTTTGGTGTTCTGTGGTGTTCGCTTATAGTTCATTTAACTGGTTGGTTAGATTGTCTTTTATTTTAGCTCTTAATCCTGCGATGTTATCCCAATACACTATTTTATATTTAAAGCCTCTGTTTGCAAAGCCATATTGTTTGATGTATTCCAAGTTCACTAATTTTTGTATGTAATAATGTTGTTGGGTTTTACTTACGCCTGTGGCTTCTCTCACTTCAAAACGATTAAATTCATACTCTCTATTTTTCTTCTCTACAAAGATTTTTAAGCGTTCAAAAAACTGTCTTAAACTACCGTCTAATTCATCTACTTTTAATAAAATACTTTCAAACAATATTTCACAAGCTATTTTTAAATCTTCTTTCTCTGTTATTAATCTGCCTTGTTTGTCTTGCTTCCGTTGGTATTGATTGAGTAAGGTTATTTGTTTTACAAAGCTTTGGTACAACTCGTTTAATCGCCTTATTTTATGGGCTTCTTCGGGTAGTTTTATTTTGTTGGCGTACGGATTGATGACTTCATACGGCTTTAATAATCGCATACAGTTTTGTATAAATTCACTTATCTTTTTTTGTTCTGCTTTGTCTATTAATCCTGCTGATAATTCATTTTGATAGTTGATTATTTTTTGTGTTTGCTCTCTGCTTTCATCTACTGCTATTAAAAAACTACGGCTTACATTGTCTTCATAAATTTCTCCTTTAGTAGTGCAGGATAGCGAAGCTATCGGGCCTCTTACCGTTCTTTCTGCTCCGCCTATTTTTCCGCTTCCATCTTTTACACTTGTACTGGTGCGTAAAATATCATTGCTCTGTAATTCTCTAACTGCAAGCTGTGCATCTTCTTTCAGTCCGTCTAAATCTTCAAAGCAGATTAATTTATTTACAAAAAAATATTCATCTTGATTATAAAAACTATTGTCCGTTACTCGTGTGTATCGCTTTACTTCTTCATCGGGTATTAAATGGCTTACAACCTTTAGTAGTCTTGTTTTTCCGCTTCCGCTACTGCCTTGTATTAAGCCGTGTAAAGTATCTTGCATTTTATAACTACTGGCTATTACAAACAATAAAATCCTATTCGTCTCTTCTCCTATCATTCCGCTTTTTCCTATCAACTCATTTATTTTTTGTATTAAATTTTCTCGCTTTAAAAACTCTATACATTTTGTTACTGTTGCTGTTGGTACTTGTATTTTGCTTTCTTGTTTACCTTGTGCTTGGTGTATTTGTTTTTCTTTGTAATGCTCTAAAAGGCTTGTCAGTTGCATTAAATCAGCTTCTATAATATCCTTTTGTAAGCCCAATTTTTCAGCTATAATTTTACAAGTGCTTTCTACTTGTTTGTATTCGTACAGGTCTAATTTCAAGGTTATACTATTCATCATAAACTAATTTGTAAAGTGATTTTTAAACTATCTAACTGGTCTATTCTAAAGCCTTTTATTTGATAAGCTGCTTCGTTGCCTTGGTATTTTAAATTGTAGGGATTGTTTGTATTTAGTCCTGTGGTTTGTGGCTCTTCTTTTTTTATTTCTTCTGTAATACTTATCTGTTCTGTGTTTTGAGTGCTTATATTATTATCAATACTTACAGCTTGTTCAGATGAAAAAATAAATTGTGTTTCTTTTCTTGTATCAATTAAATGCGTTAAAATCTCTGGGCTATGTCCTTGCAATAAACTATTTACATCTTCATTTTGCGGTACTTCTATACTGGTAATTTTTAAGTTTGGATATTCCCCTTTCAACATTGGTGCATATTTGGCTACGGCTTTTTGTCCTGGCTCATCGCCATTTAAAAAGAAAATAATTTCTTCTAACTCTTTTAATTCTTTGATTGATTTTTGATGCTCCTCCGTAAATCCATTTGTACCATACAAGGCTAATAGGTTGTATTTACTAGCTATTTCGGGCTGTTGTAACAAGGTTACACAGTCAATAATACTTTCGGTCAATATTAATTTTTTGGTGCTTGTTGGTGGGTAGTGTGGGTACAATCCTTGTCTATCTCTTAAATAAAAATGCCGTTGCTCTTTATCTGCTAATGTGCTTCTAAAATACAGGCTTACTATTTCATTGGCTTTATTTCGTAATGCAAAAACAATACACCATTTGCCAAAAGGTTTATATGCTGTATCGCCTGTTCTTGCTGTTAATCCTAAGTCTAATAATATTCCATACTCCAAACATTCTTTTATCAATGCTTCATCTTTTCTCGCTCCGTGATGGAACTGCCCTGCATTGTAGCCTACTTCTGTATTTTTAAAATCTATACATCTGCTTTGTAAATATTCCTTTGCTGGTGGGCTGTTGTGTACTGCATTTTTGAAGTAGGTAAACATCCGTTCTAAAAACATTGCTCTTTCTACATTATCGTTTTTGCTTGTTGCTGTTTGTGGGGGCTGAACTTGTCTTTGTCCGCCTCCTATTATTTCTACTGCTTTTTTTATGGCTTCGTGTTTGGTGCAGTTTTCTTTGTGCAGTATAAAATCTATCACATCAACGGCTTTGCCGTTGATTTTGCAATTACTGCTAAAGCAAAACGCTGTTTGCGTTTTGTAGTACAGTTGCATACTTGGGGTTTTATCTTCGTGGAATGGGCATTTTAAACGGTTCTGCTTATCCGCCTTTAAGCCGTAATACTTGATTACTTCCGATATAGTGAGCTTGCTTTTGATCTCTTGTATTTCCATTATAAAATTATTTTTTAGTCTTATTGACAAGTGCAAATATACTATATGATTAACTAATTGACAAGTTTAATTTATCATATAGTTTATTTAGTTGCCTAAAATTCACTTATTGACTATCTTTGCCATTGAATAGCATTTAAAAACATAGAGCAATGAACGTAGGTAAAAACATAAAGAAGATAAGAGAGCAAAAAAAACTCTTGCAAAAAGATGTGGCTGCTGCCGCTGGCTTGCATCCTGCCAACTATAACAAAACCGAAAAAGGCGAACGAGAACCCTCTATTGAGGCATTAGATAAGATTTCTAAGCTGTTCGGTATGACGGTGGATGAGATTATCCATTTTGAAGGAAAGATGCCTAAAGACGTTAAAATAAAGGATAAAACAGTGAATGAAAAATTGCAGTTGATTGACCAATTAGAAGAAGAAGATAAAAACGCTGTCTATCGCATTATTGATGGGATGCTCACTAAAACTAAATTCAAAGATTTCTTTAATAAAAATGTAGCCACACTATGAAAAAGAAAGAACTTATTGATGCCATTGCATCAGGCTCTAAACTTACCAAAGCCGATGCAGGGCGGTTAATCAATCAAACAAATGATTTCTACAATACTGTAATGGCTCAATATAGTTTTACTGATGCCACTACTTTAAAAATAATCAAGAAAATTATTACCGCTAAAGCGGACGGCTCAAAGCTCACTAAAGCCGATGCAGGATAAAACAAAAGCCACTCGATTGAGTGGCTTTTGTTTTAAAATCCTTTTCGTCTGATGTAGTAAAGACTTTCTTTATCGGGACAATATAATAGAAAATAATGTTCCAACTCATTAAAATAAACATAACTGTAGTAATTTTTTGGGTTATTTATATCACTATTAAATAATCGACTACATTCTTTGTCATCGAGATTGTTTGCTGTTAATGCGAACTTATATTGAGCTATTGTTGTAGAATCAATAGGGCAAGGTTTCCATTTTAAAACAATAGCATCACTATCTAATTCTTCATTTTCCCATTCATTTTTAATTTTAGGATAACTTGTATCAACCTTGGCGTTATTCATTTTGTATAAATAAAACTCAAATACTTCTCCCTTAAAATTCATTCCAAGAAAATCAATACCACATTTTTTTTCTCCGCTTACATTATAATTTGGAAAAAGTATTTTAAATTCTTTTTCTTTCAATGGACTGAATGATAATTCTTGGATATATAAATAAATAAACCCTATGAATGCAAGTAGTATAATTATAAATAAAAACTTTTTCATGATAGCTTTTATTTAGTAATTGGTATTGTTGCTTGTCCATATCCATGTATAAAAAAATCTTTTCCGTCATCTGCTCCACCTGGTCTGCCCCACCAAGTAGCAAAATCTCTCAGAGCTCTTCCATCCATTTTATAATCATACTCATCTAAAAATTTCTGACCTCCAATGTGAATAACGCCTGTGCTTGCATTTTGAAGAGTTAATTTTAGAGTGCCGTAAACTTTTCCTGTATTACTCAATCCCCAAACGAAATTATTATAAAGTGATTTACCGTCTTTATTATCAAAAGTTTTAGTCGTAATGCCCGGTAATTCAATTTTACTTTGGTCAACATATAAGGGCTTACCTGATTTATCTTTCCACCAATTATCGGCTTCAGATTTAGTTAAATAACCATCATAATCAGGTCTAGTTGGTAAGCTACTATAACTTGTTGCAAAATTCTTTTTGGCAGCAGCATCTTTAAATCCAGCTACACCAAGACTACTTTTTAAAGCATCTTCGTGTTTCATTCCTTGCTGAAAATTCGCTTTATCCATTACAATGGCCTTGCCTTTCAGCCCTTGATCATCCGTTCCTAGTAAAGTACCCTCTTGGTCATATACTGGACTTGCTGACATCCCTGTCGGGTCGGTCTTATTTATCGGGTCATTATCCATTGCACAGTATGGAGATTGCCAAGGAAATTTGTGTGCAAGGGGGTCAACA
>NZ_JAYSPC010000147.1:0-33064 GCF_043722275.1 Flavobacterium sp.
AGTAAAATCAGCGTCTAATTTTGACGCGGATAAAACAGATTTACTTCGTAAAAACGCGGATAAAAACGGATTTGATCTGCAATAATTTTATTTTTTAAAGCTTTAACTTAATGATTGAGCTAGGGACTATGTGAAAAAATCTAGATTTTCAACCGCTCTTTTCTGTAAAACAATTGCCTGTGTTTCTATGTGTTTATTTTTTTTGCGAATGAGAGCCAACGGTTTATTTATTGCTTTTGTTAACAACTTTCGCTTCGTTATTTCTCTAAAAAAAGCGTAAATTTGAACTTCTTCCATTTTCTAAAAAGCAATTTTTTATAATCCATATAATCAGATGTTTATATTGGAATTTGGAATTTAATTTTTGCTATTTTAACTCTATGTATTTAATATTCGATACCGAAACAACCGGATTACCAAAACGTTGGGACGCTCCAATAACTGATTCTGATAACTGGCCTCGCTGTATTCAGATTGCGTGGCAGCTGCATGACGAAATGGGAACGCTTATAGAACATCAGGATTATTTGGTAAAACCTGACGGATTCAACATTCCGTATGACGCAGAACGTATTCACGGAATTTCGACTGAATTGGCTGAAGCCGATGGAATTACCTTGGCTGAAGTTTTGGAGAAATTCAATATTGCTTTAAGTAAAACCAAGTTTATCGTTGGTCAGAATTTAGGTTTCGACGTTAATATTATGGGAGCCGAATTTCACAGAGCTGGTGTAGATTCTCCTATGAGTTCAATGCCGGTTTTAGATACTTGTACCGAAGTTACCGCTTCATTATTACAACTTCCGGGAGGTCGTGGAGGAAAATTCAAACTTCCAACTTTAACAGAATTACACAGTTATCTTTTTAATAAACCATTCGCAGAAGCACACAACGCAACTGCCGATGTTGAGGCAACTACGCGTTGCTTTCTTGAATTAATCAGAAGAGAAGTTTTTACCAAAGAAGAATTAGATGTTCCGAAAGAATATTTTAAAGAATTTCAGAATAGAAATCCTCAGGAATTCCCTTTAATTGGTTTAAAACACATCAATTTAAAAGCAGCTTCTGATAAAATCAGAGAGCAACTTAAAGCTTTAGAATCTGTTGGTAAAGAAACTACAGTTTCACATTCTGACAGAGAAGATTTTAAATCTGCAAAGTATGCGCATTTACACAATCATACTCAGTTTTCGGTTTTACAATCGACAATAGGTATTGGGAATATTGTTTCGGCTACAGCCAAAAATGGAATGCCAGCCGTTGCAATGACTGATACCGGAAACATGATGGGGGCTTTTCACTTTGTGAGCGCCGTTATGAACCACAATAAAGCGGCATCTGCAAAAAATAAAGCGTTGGTTGAAGCTGGTGAAGAACCAACGGAAACCGAAATGAAACCAATTGTGGGTTGCGAATTTAATGTTTGCGACAACCATCTTGATAAAAGCAAAAAAGACAACGGGAATCAGGTTGTATTGCTGGCCAAAAATAAAAAAGGATATCACAATCTGGCAAAAATGTCGTCGATTGCCTTTACAGAAGGATTTTATTATGTTCCGCGAATTGATCGAAAAATTGTCGAACAATACAAGGAAGATATCATGGTTTTGTCCGGGAATTTATACGGAGAAATCCAGAGTAAAATCCTGAATGTTGGTGAAAACCAAGCTGAAGAAGCTTTGATTTGGTGGAAACAACAGTTTGGCGATGATTTTTATTTAGAGGTTATGCGTCACAATCAGGAAGACGAAAATCGCGTGAACAAAACCCTGATCGAGTTTTCTCAAAAACACAACGTCAAATTAATTGCGACAAACAATACTTATTATTTAAATAAAGAAGACGCCAATGCGCACGATATTTTATTGTGTGTAAAAGACGGAGAAAAACAAGCAACGCCAATTGGTCGTGGTCGTGGATATCGTTACGGATTACCCAATCAGGAATACTATTATAAGTCATCTGAAGAGATGAAAAAACTCTTCGCTGATTTGCCTGAAGCCATTATTAATATTCAGGAAATTGTCGATAAAGTGGAGATTTATTCGCTTTACCGAGATGTATTGCTTCCTAAATTTGATATTCCGCAGGAGTTTGTGGTTGTTGAAGATGAAGCTGACGGCGGAGTTCGAGGAGAAAATAAATATTTGCGACACCTCACAATGGTTGGCGCAGAAAAGCGATATGGAGTAATTACCGAATCTATTCAGGAACGTTTGGATTTTGAATTATTAACGATTTCAAATTCCGGATATCCGGGTTATTTCTTGATCGTTCAGGATTTCATCGCCGAAGCCAGAAATATGGATGTTTCGGTTGGACCGGGTCGTGGATCTGCAGCGGGATCTGCCGTAGCTTATTGTTTAGGAATTACGAACATTGACCCAATTAAGTACGATTTGCTTTTTGAGCGTTTCCTAAATCCGGATCGTGTATCCATGCCAGATATTGATATCGATTTTGATGATGAAGGCCGTGGTCGTGTAATGGATTATGTAATCAATAAATACGGTAAAAATCAGGTTGCGCAAATTATTACTTATGGTAAAATGGCAACCAAATCAGCGATTCGTGATACGGCTCGTGTTCTTGATTTACCATTATTTGAAGCCGATAGAATCGCAAAACTGATTCCCGCGATGATGCCTTCAAAATGGAATCTGGCACGTTTTATTTCTGAAAATGAAGACGAGGTTAAAAAAGCACTTCGCTCTGATGAATTTGAGAATGTAAAAGAATTAATCGCCATTGCCAATGAAGATGATTTGGCAGGAGAAACTATTCAGCAGGCAAAAATCCTTGAAGGATCGATGCGAAATACAGGAATTCACGCTTGTGGTGTAATTATTACGCCATCGGATATTACGAATTTCGTTCCCGTTACCACCGCAAAAGATTCTGATTTATATGTAACGCAGTTTGATAACTCGGTTGCAGAAAGTGCAGGATTGCTAAAAATGGACTTCTTGGGTTTAAAGACCCTTACATTGATAAAAGACACCGTTAAACTGGTAAAATATAGAAACGGAATTGATTTAGATCCGGACACATTCCCAATTGATGATGTTGAAACGTATGCACTTTTCCAAAGAGGAGAAACGGTTGGAATCTTCCAGTACGAGTCACCCGGAATGCAGAAATACATGAAAGATCTGAAGCCAACGGTTTTTGGAGATTTAATTGCCATGAATGCCTTATATCGTCCGGGACCTTTGGAATATATTCCATCTTTCGTAAGAAGAAAAAATGGCGAAGAGGAAATCAAATACGATTTAGATGCCTGTGAAGAATATTTAGGAGAAACTTACGGAATTACGGTTTACCAGGAGCAGGTAATGCTTTTGTCACAATCGCTGGCTGACTTTACAAAAGGTGAGGCCGACGTCTTGCGTAAGGCGATGGGTAAAAAACAAAAGGAAGTTCTGGATAAAATGAAGCCTAAATTTGTGGAGCAAGCTGCAAAAAAAGGTCATGATGCTAAAATTTTAGAGAAAATCTGGAAAGACTGGGAAGCTTTTGCGAGTTACGCCTTTAACAAATCGCACTCGACTTGTTATGCGTGGATTGCGTATCAAACTGCGTATTTAAAAGCGCATTATCCTGCCGAATATATGGCGGCGGTACTTTCTAATAATATGAATGATATTAAACAAGTATCATTTTTTATGGAAGAATGTAAACGAATGGGATTACAGGTTTTAGGACCGGATGTAAATGAGTCGTTTTACAAATTTACTGTAAATGATGAATATGCTGTACGTTTTGGAATGGGAGCGATTAAAGGAGTTGGTTCCGGAGCTGTTGCAACAATTGTAGAAAGCAGAAAAGACGGTAGATATAAGTCGATTTTTGATTTGGCAAAACGTATCGATTTACGCGCAGCAAATAAAAAAGCAATCGAAAATCTGGCTTTGGCAGGTGGTTTTGACTCGTTTGAAGGAACTACAAGAGCACAATATTTTCATGATGATGGTGACGGAATTACCTTTTATGAAAAAGCAATTCGTTACGGATCTAAGTTTCAGGAAAACGAAAATTCATCTCAGGTAAGTTTGTTTGGCGAATCGAGTGAAGTACAAATCGATGAACCTGTTGTTCCTCCGTGTGAAGACTGGAGCACGATGGAGAAATTAGCTAAAGAGAAAGAAGTTGTCGGGATTTATATTTCAGGACATCCTCTTGATGATTTTAGATTTGAGATGAAATATTTCTGCAATGCCAGATTAGAAGCCTTGAAAAGCATGAATGAATATGTGGGTAAAAATCTAAATTTTGCCGGAATTATCAATAATGTGCAACATCGTGTGGCCAAAAATGGAAAAGGTTGGGCAGTATTCAATTTAGAAGGATATGATGAGAGTTTTGAATTCAAGATTTTTGGAGAAGAGTATTTAAAATTCCGTCATTTCCTGATTCAGAATAATTTTGCTTTCCTGAAAATAATAATAAAAGATGGCTGGGTAAATCATGATACAGGTAAAAAGTCAGATCCAAGAATGCAATTTGTAGAAATAAGACAATTGCAGGATATTCTGGAAGCTTTTGCTAAAAAACTGGTTTTACTATTAAATATAGAAGATTTACAGACAGAGTTTATTCATAATCTAAGCCAGTTATTTAATGAAAATAAAGGAGATAACACCGTGACTTTTGAAATTATGGAGTTAGAAAAAATAAAACGTTTGGTTCAGGTAGAAACCGCTACTGATTTTGAAGAAGCTGATGATGCTGTTTTTGTAGATGAAAATGAAAGCGAAAATGAAGATGCTCCAATCGAAGAAACTAAAATTCGGGAAGTCAATGAAGTTGAAGAAATTAAAGTAGTAACTAAATTAACGATGCCAAGTCGCAGATTAAAAATTAAGATTTCGACCGAGTTATTGATGGAATTAGAGAAAATGCAGGTAAATTTTAAGCTGAATTAAATTTTAACAGTTAAAATTTAGAAGAATGCATTTTTTTTACGTTAAAAATATGCATGCATAATACTTTTTTAGTAATATTGTGTAAAATTACAACGATTTCGTTCTAAGTCTAACATTGCAAACAATAAGGATATGTTAAAATAATCTATGTTTGTAAAAAAATAATTAAAAAACAAATTATGAAAAAGAACCTATTTTTACTAGGATTATTAGTTTGCTCTATGGCGACAATGGCGCAAACAGAAAAAGCAGATAAACCGGAGAGCTGGTATTTTAAATTAGGTGGATCTTACTTTAATCAAACAGCTTCTACAGAATTTCCAACAGTTGGAGGTCAATTACCAAATAGAGATGTCTATGCAGGTACGTTAGCAAATAATAAACTGGTTTCAAGAGAAGGAGTAACAGGTTCTTTTGGACAAGGTTTTAGAAGCGGAATTACTGCTGGTTACCGTTTTTCAACACGTTTAGGAGTTGAGATGGCAGCAAATTACTACGTTAGTAATAGTAAAACAATGGCGCAAACTACAGACAGACTTATTTCATACAATCCGGCTACAAGCCCGGCTGCTACTTACTTAAGTTTTACAGCAGAAGGAGAAATCAAAGCTTTCGATTTAGCTCCTGCTCTTGTAATGTTTTTAGGAGAAGCTCATGGATTTGAACCTTACACAAAAGTTGGAGTTATTGTTCCAATTCAGGGTACATTAGATATTAAAACAGACAGAACGTATTCTACTTTTGTAGGTGCTAATCAAGTTGCTCAAACAGAAGCGTATTCAAAAGATGTTGTAAAACCTAATCCTTCTATTGGATTTATGGCGTCTATAGGTACTTCTTATAAATTAGGAAAACATATATCAGCTTTTGCAGAATTAGAATACCGTAACTTTACTGTACACGGAAAAACTAAAGAAACTGAAACATATACTGAAAATGGTGTAGACAAATTAAATGTAGCAACGACTTTCCGTCCTGATGCATCATACTCTGCAAGTCATACTAAATATGTTGAGTCAATCAATTCTACTTCAAATAGTAAAGTAACTAATGCAGCTGGTTTTGATAATACAAAAGCGACTGATGACGTTAGTACTTACGTTGGAATTTCAGGTTTAGGTTTGACTTTAGGTCTTAAATACAGCCTATAATTTTAAGAAATTATACTTTATAAAAAAGAGGATATTCATATGAATATCCTCTTTTTTTATGCTTTTTTGTCATTTCGAAAAAGTAGAAATCGCATAACATATTACGATGGATCTATGAATGTGAATTACTTCATCCGTTTGCAAAACCCGACAGGTTTTTAAAACCTGTCGGGTTTACTATGCGTAAAGGTTGAGATGTGATTTCTTTCTTGAAAAGAAAAAATTGTATTGAATTATTATTTTTTAGAATCCCTAAACTCCTTTAAAACTTCATCAATAACCCAGGTTGTTCTTGCGGCTGAATTTCCTTTTGATGGAGAAAAACCTTCGTTGCCTAAAAGTTCTTCAACAACGGTTTCTATAAAAGGCTGCTGAATATGAAGTGGATTTTCGATTGTAATAGTTTCCTTTTCACCATTTGTATATTGAATCTCAATTGAATCATTTCCGAAAGTTGAGAAAGATATTTTTCCTTTATCGCCTACAATATCGGTATTATCATAACGCTCAAAACTGGCAAAATTCCATAAACCGGTTCCGTGAATTCCGTTTTCAAATAAAAACGACATCGAAACCGAATCTTCGGCAGGATATGCAAGAAGTTGAGAACTCGCATGACCGCGAACAGATTTAATCGGACCAAAAACAAAATCCAGAAAATCTAAAGTATGACAAGCCAGATCAACAAATATTCCGCCACCTGAAATATGTGGTAAAACCGTCCACGGCAAATTAATATCGTCATCATAACGTTCTTCAAACGGATGATACAAAACGCAATTTACATGTCTGATTTTGCCTAATTTATTTTGATCTATAATTTCCTTTATTTTTAAGAATCTTGGTAAACTTCTTCTGTAATAAGCTACAAATAGCGGAACGTTGTGTTCTTTACAAGCGCTAATCATTTCGTTACATTCTTCGAAATTCAGAGCCATTGGTTTCTCAACATAAACCGGTTTTCCGGCTTTGGCGCATAAAATAGTATATTCTTTATGAGATGATGGAGGCGTTGCAATATAAACAAACGGCATCAACTTCCGGATCATTGATTAAGTCAACAGCGTTCGAATACCATTTAGGAACGTTATGTCGTTTGGCATAATCTTCGGCAAGAGCAGCATCTCTTCGCATCACGGCAACCAAAGCTGAGTTAGGCGTTTTCTGAAAAGCCGGACCACTTTTAACTTCAGTTACATTTCCACAGCCTATAATTCCCCATTTTACAATTTTCATTTTTCTGGTTTTTTAGTTATTTCAAATTTAAAAAAGGTTTGCCACGAATTGCGCTAATTTTCACGAATTATTTTCTTTGAAACTTGCTTTAAAAAACAGCCACGAATTCACGAATTATTTTTTCACGCAGATTCTGCAGATTTAGGCTGATTTAAAAAAGAAAAAATCTATGTTCATCTGCTTAAATCTGCAGAATCTGCGTGAAACAATTAAGCAGACTTAAAAAAAATAATTGGTGAAAATTTGTGTAATTTGTGGCGAAAAAAAACACACAGTTTAGAAAATCATTTTTAATCTTTTGAATCTGTGGAAAAAAAAATAACCACGAACTCACAAAAATAATTTATGAATTCGTGGCTATAAAAAATTTGGACTAAAGTTTACTTTTTAGGTAAAGCTTTAAATCCCATATTGTAAAGCGTGAACGCCTGAACGTCTACACTTTCCTGAATCATTGCAGCAACAGATTTTCCTGCTCCATGACCCGCTTTTACATCAATACGAATCAAAACAGGATTATCTCCCGCTTGTTTTTCCTGTAATTCGGCAGCGAATTTAAAGCTATGTGCGGGAACAACACGATCATCATGATCTCCGGTTGTAACCATTGTTGCAGGATATTGAGTGCCTTTTTTTACGTTTTGTACAGGAGAATATCCTTTAAGATACTCAAACATTTCCTTATTATCCTGAGATGTTCCGTAATCGTAAGCCCAACCAGCACCAGCGGTAAAAGTATGGTAACGTAACATGTCCATTACGCCAACAGCCGGAAGTGCCACCTTCATTAAATCAGGACGTTGTGTCATTGTTGCTCCAACTAATAAACCTCCGTTAGAACCTCCGCGAATCGCTAAAAAATCAGATGAGGTATATTTTTGAGCAATCAAATATTCGCCTGCAGCAATAAAATCGTCAAATACATTTTGCTTTTGCAATTTCGTTCCGGCATCATGCCATTTTTTACCATATTCACCGCCGCCTCTTAAATTGGCAACAGCATACACTCCGCCATTTTCCATCCAAACAGCATTAGCAATACTAAAACTTGGTGTTAAACTAATATTGAAACCACCATAACCATAAAGTATAGTTGGGTTTTTACCGTTTAGTTTTAATCCTTTTTTATACGTGATAATCATCGGGATTTTTGTTCCGTCCTTTGAAGTATAGAATATTTGTTTTGATTCGTAATCATCACTTTTAAAGTCAACTACAGGTTTTTGATATACTTCAGATTTACCTGATTTTGGTTCTAATGAATAAATAGATCCCGGAGTTGTATAATTAGTAAAGCTGTAATACAATGTTTTTTCGTGTTTTTTTCCTCCAAAACCAGTTGCAGTTCCTACCGCAGGAAGTTTAATTTCACGAATTAATTTTCCGTTATAATCGTATTGCTGTACAAACGAAACCGCATCTTTAGTATAATTGGCAAAAAAGAATCCACCACCGGTTGAAGGTGATAAAATATCCTGTGTTTCCTTGATAAAATCTTTCCAGTTTTCAGGTTTTGGATTGCTTACATCAACCGTAACAACACGTTTATTTGGTGCGTTTAAATCTGTTTCAATAAATAATTTTCCTCCTTCATTTTCAATCACCTGATTGTCGCTGTTAAAATTGTCTACAATCGTAACAATCGGACTATTGGGCTTTGTTAAATCTTTAATGTATAATTCATTTCCGTAAGTAGAATTAGCTGCTGAAATCACCAGATATTTATCATCTTCGGTAACATAACCGCCAATATATCGTCGTTTTTGGTCTGCGCCAAAAATTACTTTATCTTCTTTTTGAGAAGTTCCTAATTTATGAAAATACAGTTTATGTTCATCTGTTTTAGCGGAAAGTTCACTTCCTTTTGGTTTTTCATAACTTGAATAATAAAAACCTTCGTTTCCGTGCCACGCAACTCCACTAAACTTTACATCAACCAAAGTATCTTCCAGAACTTTTTTAGACAAAGCATCAATGATAATTACTTTTCTCCAATCGCTTCCACCTTCAGAAATCGCATAAGCAGCTTTGTTTCCGTCTTTAGAAAAATCTAAACCACCAAGAGAAGTTGTTCCATCTTTAGAAAAAGTATTCGGATCTAAAAAAACTTCTTCTTTACCATCTGTTCCTTTTCTGTAAATAACAGCTTGATTCTGAAGTCCGTTATTTTTTGTATAATAAGTGAATTTTCCTTCTGTAAATGGGGCACTGATTTTTTCGTAGTTCCATAATTTTTCCATGCGTTTTTTAAGTTCATCACGAAAAGGAATTTTATCTAAATAGTCATAGGTAACTTTATTTTCAGCTTTGACCCAAGCTCCTGTTTCAGCTGATTTATCATCTTCAAGCCAACGATACGGATCACTTACTTTTGTATCAAAATAAGTATCTATGGTTTCACCTTTTTTAGTTTCCGGATATTGAATTTTGTTTTGTCCAAATGAAATTCCTGCGGTTGTGATAGCCATTATAAGAAATGTTTTTTTCATTGTTTAAGTTTAAACGGTTGTAACAAAAATAGCGTTTTTTGTGAGATCAATATATATTTTACCGCAAAGCATGCTAAGATTTATTTAATAGTATCTTGAGCAAACACAAAGTTCGCAAAGCTTAGTGCTAAACCAGCTTTGCGAACTTTGTGTTTTTTATAAACTTTGCAAATAAAAATCTTAGCGTGCTTTGCAGTAAATTTTTTCGCAAAGTAAAGCTTAAATAAACCACGTAAGAGATACAAGTTTAACCAAAAACAAAAAATAAACGGATATCAGGCTTACATGGTTTAATTTGAAAAGTTAGATGTTAAAATTCACCCCAAGAACAATATTTCTTCCAATATTAGGAATCCCATCTGTTTTTAATCTTGAAAGATGCGCAATGTATTTTTTATCAAATAAATTGTTTCCGTTCAGGTTTACATCAAAAGCATGTTTGCCGAGTTTTACCGTTCCTCCAAAACCTAAATTTACTAAAGTATAACCATTTGAAGCTGTTTCAAAACCACTAACATTATTCTGATTGAAAGTAGACGAAACATTTAAAGACGCATATCCTTCTTCAAGCCAGTTTTTGATTTTAAATTCAGTTCTTAAAGTATTGTTCCAGTTGTTTGCCGGAATTAATGGCAAATAATCATTATTATCTTTTTTACCCGTTACAGTTTCAAAACTTGTTTCAAAATGCAGCCAGTCCAGCGGATGCGGGTGAAAGTGAAAACCAACTTCACCACCATATAATTTTGCATTATCCTGAGTATAAGCAAAAACATCATTATCGTCACGAATTTCTCCAGTTGGCGAAGTGTAAATATAATTGTTGATATGATTGTAAAATCCGTTAATGAAAAACTCAAAATGCGTGTTTTTATATTCTAAATTCAAATCCGTCTGAACGTTTTGTTCCGTTTTTAAATCAGCGTTTCCTATTTCGTAACGATTCGTTCCTTCGTGAACCCCATTTGAAGTTAATTCAGCTAAATTTGGCGCTCTAAAACCAGTTGCCACATTCAATCGAAGCGTTAAAGGTTCTGCAAGTTTCGTTTTATATCCTAACGAAGCATTAAAACTATCAAATGATTTGTCCAAAGGCAGGAAATATCCCTCTTCACCTTCAGTTCCGTGAGCTTGCGAAGTAACATTTCTGTTATCAAAACGCAATCCCGCTTGTACAACACTATTGTTCCATTCGTAATTTGCCGTTCCAAAAACACCAAAATCATTAGTCGTAGCATCCGGAATCAAATATTCTTCGCCAGAATTTTTGTTCGTTTGATGCATTCCCTGCACGCCCAAAATTGTTTCGATTTTCCCAAGTTTAGGAAAATGATATTTAGCATTATAATTAAAAGTATTCAGTTTCATATGAAGAGAAGCTTCATTGCTGTCCTCAAATTCACTTCGGTCATTGGCAATATATCCCAAATCAACATCTAATTTCGAATTTTGAAAAAAGATAACATTGTTTAAACTAAATAGATGATTAAAAATTCCTTGTCTCGGAAACTCCGTATTTTTACTTGTTGATTGTTCTCCAATTCCGTTATCAGGCATTCCAAGATCAAGTTTATTGTAGTTATATCTTAAAACACTTGAAAAACTAGAATTACTATATCCAATTCCGGTTTTAAAATCGGTTTCGTTGTAACGAGTATTTGTAACGCGATCGCCATCGGCAATTTTATAATCAGAGTGCGTGTTGAAACTTCCGCGAGCTAAAAATTTCCAATTATCGGTAGACGTTTTTAAGCCAATAGAAGAATTGCTTCCTTGTGTATTTGTGAAATATTTTTGACTAAAATTTGCCTTAAAAGTATTCGCATCAGCAAATTTTTCAGGATTAAAATATAAAACACCGCCCAATGCATCAGAACCATATAATAAAGATGCAGGACCTTTGATAACTTCGACACTTTCAATTCCGGCATCATTTAAACCCAAACCATGTTCATCTCCAAATTGTTGGTTTTCAATGCGAACACCTTGAGAATAAACCAAAACGCGATTTCCGCTTAATCCGCGAATAACCGGTTTTCCGATAGAAGTTCCTGTAGAAATCTGAGAAACTCCCGGAATTGTTGCCAGACCTTCAATTAAAGTCGAAGTTCCTTTTTGCTGTAAAGTTTTAATGCTTTCATGTTCCACCTTCATTACGTTTTGCGATTGCAATTTGTTAAAAGGAGTAGAAACCACAACTTCATCCATTTCAAAAATAGATTCAGTTAATGTAATGTCTAAAGTGTTTTCTTTTAATAGTTTAGAAATTGATTTGCTTTGAGTCGTAAACCCAACAATCGTAAAAGTAAGTCGGAAACTTCCGTTTGGAAGATTCTTAAATTCATATTTTCCGTTTTCGTCAGTTGTTGTTCCTTTATGCAATTCTGCTGCATAAACAGATACATTTGATAATGGTTGGTTTTCAAGATTTGTTACCGTTCCTGAAACTGTATTTTGAGCCGAAAGAAAGCTCGAAAAGCCTAAAATTAGGACAATTATTAATTTTTTCATTTGAAAATGATGCTATAGTTAAATTGATTTTGTCTTTAAACCAAAACTAAAAGGAATAGTAAAATATGCCGATCCTGAAAGTTTCAAGATGGGGAAATCTTCTAATTTTTTTAAATTGATTTTAAAGAGTTTTTGTTTTTTCGAATATATTCGAATTAAGAAACTATAGCTGCGGGAGGACCTCGTAATAAATACGGGCTTTCTGAAAGTGAAAATATTTTTTCCGGAAGAGAGAAAAAATAAGGAATTTCAATTGTATAATTGTGAAATTGAAAAGCAAATTCTTGAGGTAAAATATAACTTCCAAACACAAAATGACACACATAACATAACTCATAATCATGATGTTGATGCGTTATTTCACCACTTGGATCATTATAATTGTGATGACATTGTTTTTCTGAAAGTTGCTTTACAATATGCTCATAACTGTGTATGGACTGAAACAAAATTGAGAACAATAATGTTAAAGCCAGAAAAACACTTGATATGAGCTGTTTTCTTTTCATTCCTGACAAAGGTATAAAAGATCAAAGTAAAATAGATTCATTTTTTCAATTCTGTTACTTATTTCTTGAAAAAAGTGCAATGAATGATTTTATTCGCCATGAAAAACAGAATAATTACGTTCAAATTGCATCCTGAACTAGCATTATATTATATTTGTAAGTAAAATAAATCTACCCTAAAAAACGTTTACTTGAAAAACTCCTTAAAACCAAAATACGATATGCGATTACTTTTTAGTTGTTTGTTTTTAATATCGTTTTTCAATTCTTTTGCGCAAGAGGTTAAGCCTGAGCTAACACCTATTGTAAAAATTGATTCCTTATATCGTGAGGATCAGTTTTATTTTTCGGTTACCTATAACCTTTTAGTTCAGGGACCAACAGGCTTAAAACAGGAAAAATTTTCAGCCGGACTTTCAGCAGGTTTTTTGCGTGATATGCCTATTAATAAAGCGAGAACTATTGCAATTGCAGCAGGTTTAGGATTGAGTTACCAAAATTTTTATCAAAACCTAACGATTTCAAAAGCTCCGGACGGAGCATTGATTTATGGCGTAAATAGTTCAAGTGAATTTGTTTCAAACAGATACAAACAATATTCTGTAGATGTTCCTATTGAATTTAGGTGGAGAAATTCAACATTTGAAAGTTATAAGTTTTGGAGGATTTACAGTGGTGTAAAACTGAGCTACATTTTCTCAGACAAATCAATTTTAAAAGACGGAGAATCAACTTATAAAATCTCCAAGAATAAAGATATCAACCAGTTTCAATACGGAGTTTATGTTTCGGCGGGTTATAATACGTGGAATGTTTACTGTTATTATGGCTTAAACGGTTTGTTCGACAAATCGGTTAAAACCGTTTCAGGCGAAAGTATTGGCGTTAATGCAATGAATATTGGTGTGATTTTCTACATTTTATAGCCACAAATACAAAAATAGTAATTGCGGAAATATTCCGATAAATGTTCCAATTACCAATTCATTTGGCGAATGCGCTTCCATTTCTAATCGGGACGAAGCTACAACACCAGTCATTAAAATCAAAAAAGCAGCCCAATACGGATTTTGCATTTGGAGGTGAATATTTAATCCAATCGCAAAAATCGTAAATCCGCTAATTGCCATCATATGCAAACTTGCTTTTATCTTAAATAAAGAGCATACTAAAGCTAATATTGTACTAAATAAAGCACCAAGAAAAAAGAAATGCAACTCAGGATAACGGGTAATAACAATGCTTCTTTTTACCAATAGAATATATAAAAAACACTGTAAAATAAGCGGAATTTTGCGTTGGGCAGTTTCATGAATCATTATAGATTTTACATGTCCTGTTGAACGAAGCAACAAGAAAAACAATACCGGTACAAGAATCGTAATAATCAGGATTTGAAATAAAACATAATATTTTTCCTCATTTGTAAAAACTTCATTTTTGCAAAAAAGATAAAATAATGCGGCATACATCGAGATAAAAATTGGATGTAATATATAAGAGAATAAAGGGAGGATTTTTTTCAAAACTGTGTGTTTAGTGGCGTTTAACAAATATAAACAAATAATGTTTTTTTGCCACGAATTGCACGAATTAGCACAAATTTTAATTTATGGCAAATTTTTTAAATCTGACAGACATTTGTTTTCACGCAGATTTTGCTGATTTAAGCAGATACGCGCAGATTTTTTTTCTATTAAATAAATCGGTTTAAATCAGCAAAATCTGCGTGAAAAAATAACCGCAAAGAATTAGTGCTAATTTGTGAAATTCGCGGCGACCTTTATTAATATGTGGCAAAAAGAACCGCAAATAATTAATGAAAAATTGTGAAATTCGTGGCAAACGTTTTTTTAAATTTGACAAAAAGAATATTAAATGAGCATAAACTTAAAAAGCCTTATCCCAGTTCTTGATGCCAAATGGATTGGGTCAGATTCTACGATTTTAGTAGATCATATTTCAATCGATAGCCGTTCATTACAAAACGGATCTGAAACTTTGTTTATTGCCCTGTCAGGTGTTAATAATGATGCTCATTTGTATATTAAAGAATTGATTGAGAAAGGCGTGCAAAATTTTGTCGTACACTATATTCCTGAAAATTGTGCCGGAAAAGCTAATTTTCTGGTAGTCAAAAACACATTGAATGCATTGCAGGAATTGGCAGGTTACTATCGAAATCTTTTCAATTTCCCTATTATCGGATTGACCGGAAGTAACGGCAAAACGATAGTAAAGGAATGGCTTAACTTTTTATTGAGCCCGGATTACAATATTGTCAGAAGTCCTAAAAGTTATAATTCGCAAGTTGGGGTTCCGTTATCCGTAATTTCAATTAACGAGAAACACAATTTAGGTATTTTTGAAGCTGGAATTTCGACGGTTAATGAAATGATTAAAATCGAAAAAATCATTAAACCTACAATTGGAGTTTTGACCAATATAGGTTCTGCACATGATGAAGGTTTTAAAAATTTACAGCAAAAAATCAACGAGAAATTATTATTATTTAAGGAATCTTCAGTAATAATTTATCAAAAAAATCCGCTTGTAGATCAATGTCTGTATTCGTTTTGTGCCGAATATCCATTAAATGACAGGAATCTTTTTTCATGGAGTTTTACTGATATCACTGCAGATGTTTTTATTCTGAAAAAAGAAAGTAAAACAGATTCTACGCATATTAAATACCAATATAAAGAAGAAGTTTTTAATCTGGAAATTCCGTTTAGTGATTCGGCTTCTATAGAAAATGCTATTTCATGTTTGTTGGTTTTGCTTTATTTTAAATACGATTCTGAAACCATTCAAAATTGCGTTCAAAATTTATATCCGGTTCAAATGCGACTTGAAGTTAAAAACGGAATCAACAATTGCAGTATTATCGATGATAGCTACAGTTCTGATTTTGAATCTCTTAAAATTGCTTTGGATTTTCTGGAAAGTCAAAAAAAGAAGAACGCTTCAAAAACGATTATTTTATCTGATATCGTTCAAAGCGGATTTTCAAATGAAGAATTGTATTCTAAAGTGGCTCAATTAATTGCTGATAATGAAATAAACCGTGTAATAGGAATTGGATCTGTGATTGCATCATTTGCAGCAAAATTCCCAAACTGTATCACATTTCAAAATACAGCCGAATTTACCGCTCAAATTGAAATTTTGAATTTTCAAAATGAAACTATTTTAATAAAAGGCGCAAGATCATTTCAGTTCGAGGAAATTGTTTCTTTATTAGAAGAAAAGACACATGAAACCATTCTTGAAATTAACCTGAATTCTATAAGTCATAACCTCAATTACTATAAATCAAAATTAGCCGGCAATGTAAAATTAATGGTAATGGTAAAAGCATTTGGTTATGGAAACGGAGGTTTAGAAATTGCCAAATTATTAGAACATCATAAAGTTGATTATTTAGGTGTGGCTTTCGCCGATGAAGGAATCTCGCTTAAAAATGGCGGAATAAAATTGCCAATAATGGTTTTAAATCCGGAATCGACAAGTTTTCCTTCGATAATTCAATACAATCTGGAGCCTGAAATTTATAGCCTAAAAGGATTAAAAGCGTTTCTGAAAATTGCAAAAGAGAAGGATTTAAAAGATTTCCCAATTCATATAAAATTAGATACGGGAATGCATCGTTTAGGTTTTGAAGCAAATACACTCGATGAATTAATTGAAACTTTAAAAGGAAATTCAACCGTAAAAGTAAAAAGTGTTCTGTCGCATTTGGCAACAAGCGACGAAATGAAACATTATGATTTTGTAATTTCTCAGATTAATTTATTCGAAAAATTATCTTCAAAATTAATTTCAGCATTAAATATTAACCCAATTCGACATATTTTGAATACATCAGGAATTAGCAATTTTCCTGATGCACAATATAATATGGTACGTTTAGGAATTGGATTGTACGGAGTTTCAAATGATCCGGCAGAACAAAAATATCTGGAAAACGTAGGAACTTTAAAATCAATTATTTCGCAGGTTCGCACAATTCCTGCCGGAGACAGCGTAGGTTACGGGCGCAGGTTCATGGCAGAAAAAGAAACTAAAATTGCCACAATCCCAATAGGTTACGCCGATGGAATTTCAAGATTGTGGGGAAATCAGGTGGGTTACGTAGTAATTAAAAATCAGAAAGCATACATTTTAGGAAGCGTTTGTATGGATATGTTAATGGTCGATGTAAGTCATATTGATTGTAAAGAAGGAGATTCGGTTATCATTTTTGGAGAAAATCCAACGGTTACAGAAATGGCTTTGGCATTAAAAACAATTCCTTATGAAATAATGACCAGTATTTCGCAACGCGTAAAAAGAGTATTTTTCAGATAGATTTTAGAAACTTTGCAGAAAATTCCGTATTTTCGATAATCAATTAATTATAAAATAAAATAAACGATTATGGGGATATTTTCAGAATTTAAGGAATTTGCAATGAAAGGCAACGTCGTCGATTTGGCTGTTGGTGTCATCATTGGAGCAGCTTTTGGTAAAATTGTGAGCTCATTAATTGAAAATGTAATTACACCGTTAATATTAAAACCAGCATTAGATGCGGCACATTTATCGACTATAGAAGAGCTGACGGCTTTTGGAGGTGTGAAATACGGTTTGTTTATTTCGGCAGTAATTAACTTTATAATTGTTGCTTTTGTATTGTTTCTAATCATTAAAGGAATCAATAATATTAAAAAGAAAGAAGAGCCAAAACCAACTTCGCCAGCCGGACCTACGCAAGAAGAACTTCTTGTTCAAATTAGAGATCTATTAAAAAACAAACAATAATACAATATACCGCTGCACTAAGTCTAACTTAACCGTTCCTTAATTGGAGCGGTTTTTTTTATTCAATGCTAAATGTTGTGGAAATATAAGATATAAATTCACTAATTATTTTTACCGCAGATAACGCAAAATTTTTATCTAAGCATATCGTAGAAGCCCAGAGTTCGCAAAGCTAAATCAGTATAAAGCTTTTGTGAACTTTGTCTTTTATAAAAACTAACAATAAAAAACGTATTGTTTTCTGCGGTAATTTTTTTCTCTCTACAGGTTTTGGGATTGACCAGATTCTATCATTTTGTTTGATTTATAACATTTTGTTATTTTTTGTGAAGCGTCTTGTTTTGTTTTTTATTATAGCTACTTTTGTATTATAAATTAGATTAATTCATACTAAAAATATAAAAATGAGAATAGCCGTTGTAGGTGCCACTGGTATGGTTGGCGAGATAATGCTTAAAGTTTTAGCAGAAAGAAATTTTCCCGTTACTGAGTTAATTCCTGTTGCATCTGAAAAATCAGTAGGTAAAGAAATTGAATATAAAGGTCAAAAATATAAAGTTGTAGGATTGCAAACGGCGGTTGATATGAAAGCTGATATTGCTCTTTTCTCAGCTGGAGGAGATACTTCACTAGAATGGGCACCAATATTTGCTGCTGCCGGAACAACAGTTATTGATAATTCTTCGGCTTGGAGAATGGACCCGACAAAAAAATTAATTGTTCCAGAAATCAATGCAAATACATTGACTAAAGAAGATAAAATTATTGCAAATCCAAATTGCTCAACAATCCAAATGGTGTTGACTTTGGCTCCATTGCACAAAAAATACAACATAAAAAGAATCATCGTTTCAACATACCAATCAATTACCGGAACTGGTGTAAAAGCGGTGAGACAATTAGAAAATGAATACGCAGGAATTCAGGGAGAAATGGCATATAAATATCCAATTCATAGAAACGCGATTCCACATTGCGATAGTTTCGAAGAAAATGGATACACTAAAGAAGAAATGAAATTAGTTCGTGAAACTCAAAAAATTCTTGGTGATAATACCATCAGAGTTACAGCAACTGCGGTTCGTGTTCCAGTGGTTGGCGGACATAGCGAAGCGGTAAATGTTGAGTTTACAAATGATTTTGATGTAAATGAAGTTCGTGAAATTTTACATCATACTGATGGAGTAGTAGTTCAGGATAATTTAGATACTTTTACTTACCCGATGCCATTATATGCAGAAGGTAAAAATGATGTTTTTGTTGGAAGAATTCGTCGTGACGAAAGCCAGGAAAACACATTAAACATGTGGATAGTTGCTGATAACTTAAGAAAAGGAGCTGCGACAAACACAATCCAGATTGCTGAATATTTAATTCAGGCAGGTTTAGTATAATCAGAGATTAAAGAAAATTGTTATAAAGAAAGAACCGTAATTGCAGTAATGTAATTGCGGTTTTTTTGTGCTGTTAATTTGCGGAGATTTTCAGGATAAGCTATACTTTTGTCTTAACCATAAATTATAAAATAATGAAAACAGAGACTTGCCATTTTTGGTTTGGAAAATTTGAATCAGAAAAGGAGTATTTTGATTTTGTTGGTGAAGATCCTGCATTTTATGAAGATGAAGTTTCTGATGAAGATCAAAAATATATTTCTGAATTTGCGAAATCCCAAAACGAGAATTTTTTAGATCATGATTTTATCGAAAGCGGATTTGAAAATCAAGATATTTCGTTTGAAGATAAATTCGTAGGTTATTCATATTCTGATAAATGGATTTTAGAAGCACAAAATAGATTAGTTGATCAAAATCTACAAGAAATCAATACGATTATTTTTATTTCAAAAAATCAAATTGAAACGCCGGTTACAATAACCAATTCAAAATTCAGATTACTCTATATTGGAGAAATCGAATATGAAATTTGATTAAAAAGTTTTACAATAGATAATCTAAATCATATCTTAGCTTATAAAAATAAAGGAAATGAACTTTGATAATTATAAAATAATCCCCAACTATAAAACGAATTCAACCGATTTGTTCGTTGCTGACAATGCAGAAATTCTGGCTTGCGAAAAAACATTAAATATTGTTTTTGATCAGGATTATAAAGAATATGTTTTAAAATACGGAAGCGGAATTCTGGGTGGAACTTATGTGCGCATATTTCTTCCTGAAACAATAATCATGACTTTGCAGGAATGGAAAAATCGTATTACAGAATATTGGTTTTGGGACGAAGGAAAAGATGTTCTGACAAAAGAAGAAGTTTTAAACCGAGACTTCGGGACTGTTAGAATTGGGGATACTTTTGATGGGGACGAAATAATACTTCTTAAAAATGAATATTTTATTTTGCCCAGAAATAGCGAAATGATTTATAAAGCAGGAAATACACTTGAGGAAACTATAACGTGGTTGTGTTCATCAGGAATCTTAACTGAAGCATTTTCTGAAAGAGAATTTGAACCTTTTGATCCGTCGGGTCTGGAATAAAGGCAAATAAAAAATTCCAAATTCAATAGAATATTGATACTATTGGAATTTGGAATTTAAAATATTGTAATTTATCGTTTAATATTCAGGGGCTAATTCTAATTCTAATCCTTCTAACTCGGTAGTAATTGGAATTTGACAGCCTAAACGACTATTTGATTTAACATAAAATGCTTCCGACAGCATGGCTTCTTCTTCATCTCCCATTTCAGGTAATGCAACATCATTAAGAACATAACACTGGCAGGAAGCACACATGGCCATTCCGCCACAGGTTCCTTCAACAGGTAGTTCGTATGCTTTGCATAACTCCATTATATTCATCGCCATATCAGTTGGAGCTTGTAACTCGTGTATAACTCCTTCTCGATCTTTAATCTTTATTAATACATCCATTTAATTATTGGAATTTTACTGGTTTGGATTTTATAACGTGAAAAAATCCCTAAAATATATTAGCTGTTTTTGATACTAAAAGCGTATTCTTTTTTGTTTCCTTCTTTAAGACGCATTTTTAAGCCAAGAGTATTTCCGTTTTTCTCTAATATTGTTACTAAAGCAATTACAGAATAATAATCTTTATCTGATTGAAAAATCAGAGTGCCTTCATAAGTTGAATTCATCACTCCTTGTTTATCTGTTGTTACAGAAACTTTCCTTGGATTTGTAAATTGAGCAGCACTGTAAGTTGCTTTATTTGCAAATTTAGCTTTCCCATCGCAAAAATCATAAAGGAAATCATAATTACCAATTCTTAAACTTCCTTCTGCTTCCTTTGCATTGGTTGAAAATACAATTTGACCTGCATGTTGAAAATCAGACCATTCCTCAGATTCGTTTACCCAGGCTTTGTCAACAACTAGTGTTTGAGTAGTTTGTTGTGCATAATTTACAGAAATGCAAAATAGCAATAAAAATAGTGCGTAATAATTCTTCATAGACTTTAAGATTAAGTTAAGTGACAAATTTAAGTTAATTATGTAATAATTACTTAGCTATAACTCTTAAAATTTTACGTTATTTTTTGATAAATCTGCAATAAGCTGTATTGTTTCTACTGTATTATTGTTAATTCTGAAATAATCTACTCAAAGAACTATTATTCCTGTTAATTGAAAAAATTTAAAAAGCAGAAAAACATCATTTTATTACATGATGTTTACTACAGTTTCGATTTGTGGGGCGAATTTTTTTATTGTTGTTTCAACACCTGCTTTTAGCGTCATTTGGTTTACACTACAGCTAATACATGCTCCTTCAAGACGAACTTTGACATGTTTGTCATCGTCTATAGAAATTAGTGTAATATCTCCACCATCAGAATTTAAAAAAGGTCTGATTTCTTCCAGAGCTAATAATACATTGTTTGTTAATTCTTCTGTTGTCATAATTTTATGTGTCAATTAAAGAATTAGATAATTAGAAAATGTGTCCATTAGAAAATTTTAAATTCTCAAAAAAACAGCATTATCTAATTGTCTAATTATCTCATTATCTAATTTTTCTTAACTGCTGAACAACCTGCCATAGTTGTAATTTTAATAGCTTCTGTTGCTGGCAGATTATCATTTCTGTTTACTGTTTCCTGAACCACATTTCTGGTTATTTCTTCAAAAACAGCTTCGATTGCTGAAGCAGTCTGCATTGCTGCCGGACGACCAAAGTCACCAGCTTCACGAATTGATTGTACGATAGGAACTTCTCCTAAAAACGGAACATTTAAATCTTCTGCAAGGTTTTTTGCACCTTCCTGTCCAAAGATATAGTATTTATTATCAGGTAATTCTTCCGGAGTAAAATACGCCATGTTTTCTATAATTCCCAAAACAGGAACATTGATGTTGTCCTGCATAAACATTGCAACTCCTTTTTTAGCATCGGCAAGCGCCACAGCCTGAGGTGTACTTACCACAACAGCTCCGGTAATTGGTAATGATTGCATGATCGAAAGATGAATATCTCCGGTTCCGGGAGGTAAATCGATCAACATAAAATCTAATTCTCCCCAATCTGCATCAAAAATCATTTGGTTCAAAGCTTTTGCAGCCATTGGACCTCTCCAGATTACTGCCTGACTTGGAGCTGTGAAAAAACCAATAGAAAGTATTTTAATATCATAACTTTCAACCGGTTTCATTTTTGATTTTCCGTCAACGGTAATCGAAATTGGTTTTTCGTTTTCAACATCAAACATAATAGGCATTGAAGGCCCGTAAATATCTGCATCAAGAACTCCAACATTAAAACCCATTTTTGCAAGCGTTACGGCAAGATTTGCAGTAACAGTAGATTTTCCAACTCCGCCTTTACCAGAAGCAACGGCAATAATATTTTTGATTCCGGGAATTGCTTTTCCTTTTATTTCATTAGGATTTTCCTTGGCTTCAACCTTAATGTTTACTTTGATTTTTGCGTCTGGTGATACCAATTCAAGAATTGTTTTTTTGATATCATCTTCGGCTCTTTTTTTAATGTGCATTGCAGGTGTGTGCAAAAGTAAATCGACCACAACTTCATCACCAAAAGTTATTACATTGGCAACAGCACCACTTTCAACCATATTTTTTCCTTCTCCGGCTATAGTAATTGTTTCTAGAGCTTTAAGAATTTCTTTTCTATCTAATTTCATTTTAATCTACTGTTTTCTATTGAAAGAAATCAAATTAAGCATTGTGTTTATTTAAACTGATTTCAGACTACAAAGATAACAGATTATGTTCGGATTCAAACCCTTTTAAATTGTATTTATTGATATGAGGATTAGTCAAAATTATTCTGGCCGATTGGTTTTACTTTCTGATTCTAAAATTACATTGCAATTTTATTTATGATTGTACATCAAAAACTTATTTAAAGTTAAATTATACGAATTTTATGATAAATTTTTAGAATCGAATATCCAGAATATCAATAATCTTGGCTATATTTGAGTACCCAAATCAAATGATTTCTACTATTTTGAAAAATACGTGAAAGCTGTTTTTGGACGAATTATGGGTTTTCGGTATTTTTTAGAATAAAATTTATTTCTAAAATTTAAATCTTAAGGATATGCGAAAATTTACTTTATTATCTATAATTATTGCCGTTAGTTTCTTGATGTTTTCTTTTGAATCTTCTTCTAAAGAAATTAAAATAAAAAATTTTACAACGGAATCTGAGAACGTTTTCACATCTAAAAGATATGTCTCTAAAGTTGCTGTTGATGTAGCATCAATTGATCAGTTTTACAAAAAATATCCTAAACTAAAAAAATACCAAAACGACGTTTTAGATCTTTATAAAAAAAAGGAATACAATTCGCTTTGGTACGATGATACACGAGTTAGCGAATTTGGATCACTTTTATATCATAAAGTGCGTTTGCTCAACGATCAGGGCGTAAAAGCAACAATGCCGTATATGGATTTAGTAGATGATGTTTTTAATGAAAATGTATCTGTTGACCTTCCTCAAATTGATACAGAACTTCTATTATCAAATATGTATGTATTTTATGCCAGCAATGTTTATTCTGGCGTTGATGCTGCGACTTTAAAGAAAATTGGCTGGTTTTTACCCGCTAAAAGTATTTCGTATGTCAAAATATTAGATTCCTTAATGGTTGATCCTGACCGATTAAATAAAGATGAAAATCTTTTATACGGGCAATATTATAAACTGAAATCAATGTTGAAAAAATATCGGACTATTGAGAAAAATAACCAGTGGAAAAAGATAGATATTGACGTTGCAAATTATAAAGATCTAAAACCATTTGACAGTGGTGTTGCCGTAAAACAAATCAGAGAGCGATTGTTTATTATTGGAGACCTCGCACAAGATTCTAAAAGAGATGTATATGACGAAGAAATGATGGCTGGAATTTTAAAATATAAAGGCAGATACGGTCTTAAGCTAAATTACACATTAACCAAAGATCATATTGCCCAGATGAATGAGCCAATAGGCAATCGCATAAAAACGATAATGCTTAACATGGAAAGATGTCGATGGATACCAACAAATTTAGCGCAGGCAAATGAATATGTAATGGTAAATATACCATCGTTTAAACTCGCTTATGTTAAAAATGGTAAGTATGAATTAGTATCTGATGTTTTTGTGGGAACCCGAATGACCGAAACCGTAATTTTTTCCGGCAATATCGAACGAATCGTGTTTAGTCCGTATTGGTACGTTCCTCAAAGTATCATTAAAAATGAATTAAAACTCAAAATGGCCGAAGATAAAAACTATCTGGCAGATCATAATATGGAATGGAATGGAGGAAATGTGAGACAAAAACCCGGACCAACAAACTCTTTAGGATTGGTAAAATTTATGTTTCCAAACCCAAATGATATTTATTTGCATGATACGCCCGCAAAAAGTTTGTTTGACTTTGAACAGCGTATTTTTAGTCACGGTTGTATCAATGTAAAAGAGGCGAAAGGTTTGGCACTTGCAATTTTAAAAGACAATCCGGATTGGCCGGTAGATAAAATAAATCAGGCAATGAGCGGCGAAAAAGAAACAACTTGTACGCTAAAAAATAAAATCCCAATTTATATAGGGTATTTTACAGCTTGGGTAAGCGATGATGGCGAAATTGGTTTTTACCCGGATGTATACGACAGAGATCCGCAACTAGATAAATTACTGTATTCAGATGCTGTAGCTGTGAAATAAAGACATAGTTAAACCCGACAGTTTTTTAAAACCTGTCGGGTTTCTTAAAAAAAATGATCTACAAGCTTATTCGTATTTTAAATATTTCAGGATATCAATTTTGGTAACCTGATAGGCTTTTGCCAAAACTATTATCAGCGTTAAAACCAATAAAGAAACAAGCGCAATACCAAAAGGTATTACAGAAACATTGATTCGAAAAGCAAAATCTTCCAGCCATTTTTGCAATAAGATATAAGCAGGAATAATACCAATTACAAATCCTGTTAAACAAAAACCAACATATTGTTTTGATAATTCTTTAAGTAAAATATCCGTTTCTGCACCCAATGTTTTTCTAATCGCGATTTCTTTCAATCTTCTTTCCATAGAAAAAGAAGCTAAAGCAAATAATCCAAAAACCGCGATAATAATCACTACAAGATTCAGTATAAAAAATAAATCTTTCTGTTTTACCTGTTCCTGATACGTTTTAGCAAATCCCTTATTGACAAATTCATATTCAAAAGGATAATACTGATTGACGTTTTTGTCCCAATACGTTTTAAGTTTCGCTAAAGTCTCCGTCAAATTATTAGGAGAAACTTTTATATATACATTATTAAAATTATTCCATTTAAGAGTTTTAAGATTGACAAAAACCATAGGCGGAACTTTATCCTGCAATCCTGTAATGTGAAAATCTTTTACAACGCCTACAACTCTAAAATTTGCATTTCCGTCTTTTCCATCACTCCAGCCAGATCTAATAATAGTATTTACAGGGTTTTTAAGATTCAGGGTTTTTGCTAAAGTTTCATTAATCAACATATTGCTTACAGTATCTGATGCAAACTTGGCAGATAAGTCGCGACCCTGAACTATTTTTATCTTCATCATTTCAAGAAAGCCAAAATCCATTTCAACATTTCTTGGTTGTACAAAAATGCCATTATGCCTAAATCCTGAACTTGAATTAGTACTGTTGCCAAAAGTCCCGGCAAAAGTAGTAACATTTAGAACCCCCGGCATTTTTCTGATTTCTTGTTTTGCTGTTAGGTATTTATCTGTTCTTTTGTTTCGTTCTGCATTATTAAATGGAATTCGAATTACCTGATCGCCGCTAAATCCAAGGTCCTTATTCATCATGTAAGTAACTTGAGAATTTACAATTACTGCTCCAATAATAAAAAAAGAAGCAATACCAAACTGAAAAATCAACATTGAATTTCTAATCCAGATACCACTTTTGCTTCTTGAAAAATTACCTTTTAAAACTTTTAAGGTTTCAAAATTTGAGATATAAACGGCAGGGAAGATCCCAGCAAGAACAATTACTAATCCAAAAATAAAAATAAGCTGCAGGTAAAATTCACCACCATTCATAGTTAAGGATTTTTTAAGGAAAGCATTGTAAAACGGTAATGAAATTTCTACAATTGCTAAAGCAAAAAGTATAGCCAGAAGACTAATTATAGCTGTTTCAAAGATAAATTGAAAGATAATCTGCTTTTTTGAAGCTCCAACAATTTTCCGGACACCTACTTCTTTAGCGCGTTTAATAGCTGACGCCGTAGCCAGATTGATGTAATTTACCAAGGATAAAACCAGGATCAAAAAAGATAAACCAATCATGATATAAAGTAATTGTAAATCTCCTCTTCCTTCCGGATAATTATGGCCCTGCGTAGATTTTGTACCATGCAGGCGGGCTGTTTTTAATTGATCGATGATCACCGTAGTTTCACCATTTTCCTTAACATACTGCGCCACATTTTGACCGCTTTCTTTTGCATCTTTTAAAGTTCTGTTGACAAAATTTACATGTTGCAATTTCTTTAAAAAGGCAGTAGCATCAGTTCCTTTTTTAGTTTTAATAACTAATCCATAATTAAAATTTCCCCAACTCGTTTTATCGCCTTCATGCTCAACACCGCCAAATACGTAATTAGGCTCTATAGAAGACGGACTTATCAAATGATAAACAGATTTTACAATATAGAATTTATTGTCATAATTTATTGATTGACCAATTGGATCTTCATTTTTAAAAAGAGTTTTTGCAGTTTCTTCAGACAAGGCAACGCTATTGTTTTCTTTTAAGATATTAGATTTAGCTCCTTTTACAATTGGAAACGGGAAAATGCCAAAAAAGTCATTATCAGCAACGGTGATTTTTTCCCCCATTAATTTCATATTCTTGTACTTTATCGGAGCAGTATCGTACCACGTATTATTAAAGAAAGAAATGGATTCAATTTCAGGAATAGTAGCTTTGCAAGTTTCTCCAAAAGGAATAGAATTTGACGCCCAGGTATTTCCGGTTGCCCCAATTTTATTTAAAACCTGATAAACGTTCTCTTTTTCAGGATTCCATTTGTCGTATGCATTTTCGTTATTCCAATATAAAATCGCGAAAATTACGCCGGCTATTCCTATGCTTAATCCCAGAACATTTAAAAACGAAAACAATTTGTTTTGCTTTAAATGATATATAAATATTTTAAACCAGTTAAAAATCATGTTGTATTTTTTATAGTTATATCGTTGCTTTTTGAGTACCTGACAATTTTTAAATTTGTTAAGTTTTTATATCATTGCCAATATTTTGCAAACAAATCCCGCCAGGATTAAAATTGCTGTTACAATAAATTTTATCATTTTGAATTATCTAGCGTTCATAAAAACATCAACATTTCTCTGATTTAATCTTTCAGAAAATATAACACCATCTTTCATATGAATCGTTCTTTGCGAAAACGAAGCATCATAATCAGAGTGCGTAACCATCAAAATTGTGGCTCCTTTTGCATGTAAATCAGTCAAAAGTTCCATCACTTCATTACCATTTTTACTATCTAAATTCCCCGTTGGTTCATCGGCAAGAATAATTTTAGGATCATTTACCAATGCTCTTGCAACAGCAACTCTTTGTTGTTGACCTCCTGAAAGTTGCTGCGGATAATGTTTTAAACGATGTGAAATATTAAGTTTCTCGGCAATTGCCTCGATTTTTTGTTTCCTGTCTGATGCTTTTACATTATTATAAAGCAAAGGCAATTCGATATTATCATAAACCGAAAGTTCATCGATTAAATTAAAATTTTGAAAAATAAAACCAATATTTTCTTTACGAACAATTGCTCTTCCTTTCTCTTTTAAACCAATCATTTCCTGATCTAATAATTTATAACTTCCGCCATCTGCACTATCTAAAAGTCCGATGATATTCAATAAAGTCGATTTCCCACAACCCGAAGGTCCCATAATAGTCAGGAAATCACCTTGTTTAATTTCTAAAGAAATCCCGCTTAAAGCCGAAGTTTCTACTTCTTCCGTTCTAAAAACTTTGGTTAAATTTTGAATTGTTATCATAGTTTTAAAATATTTAGTTTGTTATTGATTGTGTTTTTTGATTGATGATTGAAACGTGGCTAATTATTAATTATTAATTGTGAATTATTAATTGTGAATTGTAAACTGCGACTGAATACTGCGACTGAGAACTGTTACTGAAAACTGTTACTGAGAACTAATAGCCAATTCCTCAACATCCTTATAATCAGAATAAGAAGAAATAATCACAGATTCTCCTTCTTTCAAACCTTGCAGAACTTCATAATATGATGGGTTTTCACGACCTAATTTTATATTTCTTCTTTCGGCTTTATTTCCCTTTACAACAAAAATCCATTTTCCTGCTGTTTCCTGATTAAAACTTCCTTTTTGAACGACAAGAGTTTTGTTTTTCTCCGATAAAATCAGTTTCACACCAAAACTAAGTCCGTCTTGTAGAACGATTTTTTCTTTAGATACAAAAGCTAATTCTACAATAAAATGTCCGCTTTTAACTTCCGGAATTACTTTGGTAACTAAAACTTCAAGATTTTTCCCTTGAAATTCAACCTGACCTTTTAATCCTTCTCTAACTTTTTCCAGATAAAATTCATCCACTTCCGCAGTAAGTTTATAACCTTGTTTAGAATCTATTTTTCCGATGCTTTCTCCAGCCTGAAAAGTTTTTCCTAAAACAGGCTGAAACGAAGTTAACCTGCCGGATTCCGGAGCTGTAATCAGGAAATTTTTTTTGTTGTTTCTCAAAATATCCAAACTTTTTTCCATCGTTTGAATTGAATTATTAATTTGAGAAATCTGAATTTGATTCGTTTGTTTTTCTTTCTGAATACTTTGCTGAATCGTTCTTTTGCGTTCTTCCTGAAAACGCAAACCTTCCTTAAAAGTATTCCAGTCATTTTTCGAAATCACCTCTTTCTCAAATAATCTCGCATTCATATCATACAATCTTTTCGCATCATTATAATCATGTTCGATCAAAACCAAATCCTTGTTCAAATTTAGTTCCTGATTTCTAATATTCAGTTTTCCAGTGTTCAAATTATTAATTTGCTCGATAATTGCCGTTTCTTGCGTAAGATAATTAAGCTCAGTATTTGGGTTATACAAACGCGCAAGAGATTGACCTTTTGTAACCATCGCGCCATTTTCGACAAAAATTTCTTTAACAGAACCTCCTTCAGTAACATTTACAAGCATGACGTTTAAAGGTTCAACTTTTGCCTGAAAAACTACAAAATCCTCAAAAAAAGCTTTTTCAACTTTCTGAATACTGAGTTCATCTGCTTTTACATTTAAACTTCTTTTAGTGTTAAACGAGAAAAAAACGATTGTGCCCAAAACTAAAAAAACTCCAATTGTTATTGTGAGATATCTAAATTTTCTATTTTTACGAGGAATTACTTTGTCCATTTCTTTAATAATTTACTGATAATCAAACAAGTAAATATTGTGCCATAAAAAGTATTATTTGTAAAGTATTGATTTTAAAGAAGCTTAAAAAACATTCAAAAAAATAACTGTTCGATAATGAACAGTTGACCGTTCGATATCGAACAAAAAAATAACTCATGCGAAGAAAACAAGCCCAAATATTAATCGTTGACGATCAGGAAGAAATTCTTTTTTCGGCAAAAATGATTCTCAAAAAACATTTCGAGACGATTTTTACAGCAAATAATCCCAAAAAAATCATTTCTATTTTAAATGAAAATGAAATAAATGTGGTTTTGTTAGACATGAATTATCGAATAGGTTTTGAAGATGGGCGGGAAGGAATTCATTGGCTAAAAGAAATTAAAGAGCTTTCGCCACAAACAATCGTGATTTTAATGACCGCTTTTGGCAAAATCGATACTGCGGTTGAAGGCATTAAAATTGGCGCTTTTGATTATGTTTTAAAGCCCTGGAACAACGAAAAATTACTTGAAATAATTGATAAGGCTGTCGCCGAAAGCAGAAAAAGCAGCAAAAAAGTAATTATAGAAAAACCAGAGAAAAATTATTTCGTTGGCACTTCCCTTAAAATCAAACAAGCCTATTTGATGGCCGAAAAAGTAGCCAGAACAGATGCAAATGTTTTAATTTTAGGAGAAAACGGAACCGGAAAATATGTTTTTGCTGAGTTTATTCATCTCAATTCTGAGCGCAAAGAACAACCTTTTGTTCATGTGGATTTAGGTTCGTTAAGTGATAATTTATTCGAAAGTGAACTTTTTGGTTATGCCAAAGGAGCTTTTACAGATGCAAAAACAGATACAGCCGGAAGATTTGAAACAGCCTTAAACGGAACAATTTTTCTCGATGAAATTGGGAATATTCCGCTGCATTTGCAATCGAAATTATTGCACGTTTTACAAACTAAAACAGTTACGCGCTTGGGCGAAAGCAAAGCAAGACCATTAAATGTTCGAATTATTGCGGCAACAAATAGCGACATAAAAGCTGAGGTTAAAAACAAAACGTTTCGTGAAGATTTATTATATCGAATAAATACAATGGAAATTCATTTGCCATCATTACGCGAACGAAAAGATGATATTGTTCCAATGGCACATTTTATTCTGAATAAAATTGCTGAAAAATACAATCAGGAAAATTGGCATTTTGATGATAATGTTGCGCCATATTTAGAAAAATATCCGTGGAAAGGAAACATTCGCGAACTCGAAAATAAAATTGAACGCGCCTTAATTTTAGCCGATAATAATACAATTACTGTAAACGATTTAGATATTCTGGATTTTGAAGATATTCAGGAAAATGATGAAAATCCTTTATCTGAAATGGAAAAAAATGCCATCGAAAAAGCATTATTTAAACACAACGGAAACATTAGTAAAACAGCCGAAGAACTAGGTTTGTCCAGAGCAGCTTTGTACAGAAGAATCGAAAAATACGATTTAAAGAATTAAAAAATAAGTTTTGCCACAGATTAAAAGATTAAAATAATTTTTAAAATTGTTTCTCGCAGATTCTGCAGATCAGGCAGATAAAAAGATTTTAATAATCCGCCAAATCTGCAAATCTGCGAGAGAAATATATCAAGTAGAAATCATTTTTAATCTTGTAATGTGTGGCAATAAAAAGAAATAATCTTGCCAAAATTACAAGATTAAATACATTTACTTTAATATAATTTTATCTGCTTAAATCTCATAAAATCTGCGTGAAACAAATTTTAAGAATCATTTTTCCTTTAATCTGTGGCAATAAAAAATAAATAATGAAAAACTGGAAATTCTATAATGCTTTGTTTATAAGGGTTGTATTTGTTATGATACCCTTTTTCTTCTGCGTTTTTTTAATTCACAAAACATTGTATTACAATGCAATTTTGGTTGGTTTTTTTGTTTTACTACTGCTGTCTGAAATGTATTTTTATATCAAAAATCAATCATCGTTTTACGATAAAACATTGCTTTCGATTTTACAAAATGACTTTTCAACCAATTTTCCGGAAGAACATAAAAAAGAAAATTTCAAGACTTTGTACCTTTTATACAACAAGTTAAAAGTTCAGCAACAAGAGCAAACTTCAAAAGATCTTATTTACAAATCGATTTTAAATAATATTGATACAGGAACTTTAATTTTAGAAAAGGAAAATGAGGATTGGAAGATTTTTTTAATGAACGATTGTTTTTCAAAGTTGTTCAAAGTCCCAAAAGTAAGCCATTGGAATTATCTAAAAAATTATTTGCCATCACTTTGCGATGAAATTGAGAATGTTGGTTTTGCCGAATTAAAATCGGCGATTTCGATAAAGATTGAAGATCAGGATTTGCAGACTTTTATGCTGCAAACATCTTATACGAAAACCTACGATAAGGAATATTTTATCATTTTATTGGATAGTATTCAGCGCGTTATTGAGAAAAAAGAAAAAGAAGCGTGGATTAATCTAATGAAAATTATTTCGCATGAATTAATGAATTCCTTAACGCCAATTCGTGCACTTTCGCAGAATTTACTGCAAATAGTCGATCAGGAACAATTAGAAGAAGATGATTTTGAGGACATCAAAAGCAGTATTTCAACCATAATAAATAGGAGCGACCACTTGCAGGTTTTTGTAGAAAACTACCGTAAACTTGCCATGTTGCCAACTCCAACTAAGAAAATGACGCCTATAAATACACTTTTTGAAGATTGTATGCGAATCATGAGTCCAATTTTGAAAGCGGAGAATATAGAATTAATAAACGAAATTAATAGTTCAAGATCTATTTTAATAGACAAAAACCAAATGGAACAAGTGATTATTAACTTAATTACAAATAGTATTTATGCCTTAAAGGAAAAGAACGAAAAGAAAATGTTTCTATCCAGTTACACTGAAAATAATCGCTTTTTCATCAGGATTTCAGACAACGGAAAAGGAATCGACGAGGAGATTCGGGATAAAGTATTTCTACCGTTTTTTACCACCAGAAAAGACGGTGCAGGAATTGGTTTAACACTTTCTAAAAATATCATAGAAGCACATGGCGGTTATTTAAGTTATCAAACCGATGAAGATAAAACGAGTTTTGTTATTTGTTTGATCTAATTATTGAACCGAATTTGAACCATATAAGTGATATAAGTTCATATTAGGATTGCTTTAAAACGTTTTGGAATCCTTATCAAAGTTGGTTTTCTCATTTTTGTCATCCCGAGGAACGAGGGATCTCCACGAGAAATTCCGCAATCAAAATCGCCAATCTTTGTCGAGCTACTTACCGGAGATCCCTCGTGCCTTTGGGGTAACAAACTGTACGCGAATGCATTACGGACAATCTTTCTCGAGTTTCCTGATGCGATTCCTCGTTCCTCGGAATGACAAACTATACGAAAATAGTGTTATGAAAATGATTGTCCTAGCCCCGATAGAAGTGAAAATCCTTTTGTGGCGGGGTTCGCCACAAAAGATTGAAACGGATAGCGGGATTA
>NZ_JAYSPC010000148.1:0-41128 GCF_043722275.1 Flavobacterium sp.
CACTTTTTAGCAGTAATACCTATCAAAAATCCGGAAGCTAAACTGTTCTATGCTAATCAGGTAAGCGACCAGTTAATAAGCGTTAGGGATTTGCGCAAGCAATAGCGGCAAAAACTTTTGAACGTACCGTAATAGCCAATATCAAACAACATCATCCCCCATATAATTTACAGTACTAATATAAAAATCCTCTTTTATTGGATTTTCTAAATTTAGGAAATGCCTATTTGGAAAAAGATTTAAAGCAGGCAATATCGCATGAGTTAGAAAAATTCATCTTGAGCTAGGGAAGGGATTGACATTTATGGAACGCCAAAAAAGAATGATTATAGATGGTGAAGATTTTAATTTATCATCGTATATTAAAAAGACTAGTCGCAATTGAACTTAAAATTAGGGAAATTCTAAGCTAACACAAAGGACAAATGGAGTTATATTGCGATGGTTGGACAAGTATGAAAAGCATGAAGATGAAAAAACACCAATTGGATTAATACTCTTCGCAGAAAGCAGTCGTGAACAAATAGAATTACTTGAAATGCACAAAGATGGGATAATAGTTACTGAATACTGGACCGATTTACCACCTAAAAAGCAGTTTGAAGAAAAATTCATTCATTACTAACTGACACAAGAAAAATAGAAAGAAAATACCTTTCGGAATAAATTTCAAATCCAATTATGCATTATAGTTGACACGATTGAAATTAAAGGACAATAAATTTTTAAATGACCTTTAAAATAAAAAAAACTATTGGTAAATTACTTTCATAATATTACCCTTTTAGTCGTCAACTGAGCATTCGAACCCTAATTTTGTCAGTACAGTTTTTTTTAGTAGCAGTTTCCGTTTCTTTTAGGTTTGCGTCAGCGAAAATACTCCCGACAGATATACCAGTGCAGCTAGAGTTAAGAACATTTTGTTTTTCATAATTTAAATTTTTATGTTAATACTTATAAAGACGTATCAACTTAAAAAATGATGGAATGTTATTAGCAATTTCCTCCGCTACAATTCTTTTTTGATATAACAGTCATTACTTTTCCACGGCAGTCCAATTCAATGCTACAGCAATCTATAAGCATTTCTTTTAACTGTATTCTCCTCTTTGAACACATAAACGGATAGAAGGGTAGGCAAGATTATATTTTTGTATAAGGTCTTTTTTTTCTAATACCATGTATTTCGCTATCTATAATATTATTACGGTATTCTTCGGATAGTCGTAGTATGAAATTTTGAAGACAACAAACTAAACCTTTCGTATCATCGAAATATTTTCATGACGGATTCATCCAAGATGTTAATCATACAACTATTTAGTCATAATAGTATAATGTTTAAGTACCATTCGGCATCACCTTTACCAAATCAAAATAACCTAATTTAAATAAAATGAAAATTAAAATTTTACTGTTAACCTTTGTAATAATATGTTTTGCATTAATTACAGGATGTCAAAATGATGACTTTGAAGAAGTAGTTGGAGTATGCCCTACAGTCGAGTCGACGACACCTTTGAGTAATGCGTTAAATGTCCCACTTGGACAGGTTATTTCAGCTACGTTTAATGAGGAGATGGATCAAAGTTCAATTACTTCCACTTCCTTTATTGTAGCCGGAACGTTGCCTATTGCTGGAACAATTACTTATTCTGGAAAAACAGCTTCATTCACTCCACAAACTTTGCTTGCAGAGAATACAACATATACAGCAAAAATTACAACAAAAGCAAAAGACCTTAAAGGTAATTTTTTGCAACTTGAATATGTATGGGTATTTTCAACAGGGACACTCTTAAGACCTGTAGTTATTACTGCAGATCCTATCAATAATGCTACTGCAGTGCCGTTAAATCAAAAAATTTCGGCAACATTTAATATGCCTATGAATTCAGCCACATTAAACAATGCCACTTTTAAGGTTAATCAGGGCGTTAATGCAGTAACCGGAACAATTTCATATATAGGATCAACAGTATCTTTTGTTCCTACAACTGCTTTATTAACTAATAAAGTTTATACTGTAACAATAACAACTGGTGCCAAAAATTCACTAGATACAGCAATGGTAACAGATTATACGTGGAGTTTTACAACAGATATGGTACCGACAGTGGCTACTACAGATCCTATGGATAATGCCATTAATGTAGCTTTGAATCAAACTGTAACCGCAAATTTCAGTATGGTAATGGACCCAGCATCAATTACTGCAGCTGCAACATTTACTTTAAAACAAGGCACAACAACAGTTCCAGGGACAGTTTCTTACTCTGGTACTACAGCTTCATTTAATCCGACAAATTCACTGGTATTAGGTAAAGTCTACACGGCAACAATAACTAAGGGGGCAAAAAGTGCATCAGGAACTCCATTAGCTAACGACTATGTTTGGAATTTCACTACTATACTGTTACCTCCTGCACCTATAATCGTAGATCTTGGTACTGCTGCTATGTTTGGAGCTTTTGGTGGAAATGCCGGAATCACCAACCAAGGATTAAATACAGTGATAAACAATGGAAGTATAAGTACCACTGCTGCCTCAACCCTTGTTACAGGATTTCATGATGACCTTATTGTATACACCGAAACACCTCTGAATGTTGGAAATGTTACAGGTGATATCTTTACTGCACCGCCAGTTCCTGGAACAGCCACTTCATTGGCAATTGCACAAAAAGGACTATTAGACGCAAATGCAGCATATTTAAGTATTTCACCAGCAGCAAAACCAGGTGGGTCAGATCCAAATGCTGGAGAATTAGGTGGCTTGACATTAGCTCCCGGTGTTTACAAATCAGCAAGCGGTACTTTCAAAATCAGCAATGGCAACCTAACGCTTGACGCTCAGGGTGATCCCAATGCGACCTGGATTTTTCAAACTGCTTCAGGACTAACGGTCGGAATTGCAGGACCAACAGGTGCCAAAAGTGTAATAATGATAAATGGCGGACTACCTAAAAACGTTTTTTGGTATGTAGGTAGTGCGGCTACTATTAACAGTGCCGGTGGCGGAACTATGGTGGGGACTATAATTGCTAATTCGGGGGTTACTTTTTCTACTGCAGGAAATACAAATCAAACAGTGCTAAACGGAAGAGCGATATCTTTAGTCGCATCTGTTACCATGGTCAATACAACTATTAATGTTCCATAAATAACATTTACTAATATTATATCCCGTTTTTGGACGGGATTTTTCTTCATAAAAACAATAACTAAATAAAAGTAAATGAAAACTAACATTAGTTTTAAAACAAAATTACATAAAACCAATACTTCCGATAAAACTTTATTAAATAAATTTTTGCTATTAACTTTATTATGTCTCGGTGTTCAAACAACGCTTCAGGCGCAAGAAGTCTATTATACTAAGCCTTCTTGGTTCTTTGGTGTTGCAGGCGCTACGAACTATAGTTTTTACCGTGGTTCCACCCATCAGCTTAACTCAAATATAACTCCTCCGGTCACCTTTCATAATGGCGAAGGTGCAGGTCTTTATTTGGCTCCACTTGTTGAATTTCACAAACCCGATATGAGGTTGGGATTCATGTTTCAGGCTGGTTATGATAGTAGGAAGGGTTCTTTTGATCAGAAAATGACTGCATGTAATTGCCCAGCAGATTTATCTACAGATTTGAGTTATATTACTGTAGAACCAAGCATTCGTTTTGCACCTTTTAAATCAAATTTTTATTTGTACGGAGGACCACGTCTGGCCTTTAATTTAGATAAAGCATTTAAATATTCATTAGCAACTAATACGGCTTATCCTGATCCAGAAGCAACTACTGATGTACGAGGTGATTTTGATGCCATAAACAAAACGATTATTTCGATGCAGATTGGAGCTGGTTTTGATATTCCATTATCATCACAATATCATAAAACGCAATTTATTTTATCTCCTTTTATAAATTTTCAGCCTTATTTTGGACAACATCCCCGATCAACCGAGACTTGGAGTGTAACGGCTCTTAGAGTTGGTATGGCTCTTAAATTTGGAAAAGGAAATGCAATTTAAACTCATGTTGGAGTTACAGCATCAAAAAGGTCTCTAAATGAACCTGAAAATTTCCCGCAACTTAGCCTACTTGAGGTATTTTCTTTAAGAATTATGTTTTTACGATCTTAATTTAAATAATTATAGTACTTGTAAAATAGGACTAAATTCGACAGTATAATAATTATTTTGTAAGTAAACATAAATTGAAGATTATGTTTATTATGGACGCCCGTTCACACTTAACAGCATGTGGCGGGTTTTTCCATTAAGGCCTGCCAAGGTTTAAAAGAAAGCATTTAATTTTATAAATTTAGAGTATTAACATCACTAAAAATCGGTTATTATTAATAGTTTATGACTTGAGCTCTAAATATTGATATTTTTAAGATCAATCTGTATTTGGAAAATTTTTTAAGCAAACGCGAACTTGTCACAAATTGAATATAGAGAAAAATCAATTAGATTTAAACTTTCAATCTTCTTAAAATACGCCATTTCGACGAACTATCGGATGAAATGGTCGACTTTATGCCTTCTATTTAACGGAATTTGTGAATTAAAACTTTATATCTGTTACTTTATAACGAAACAATCGTTATGTTATATTTTATTAAAATATAACACCAGCAAAGCAACGATATATCGTTGGCAGTCAATTATCAAATATTTTAAATTTAAATAAATAATTATCGATACCTTCGTTGAGTTTATTAAATTTCTAAGAAAATGCTCTCAAAGCACTACAGAATAATTCTGTTTCTCCTTGTGTGGTTTACATTTGGAGAGGTACATGCATTGGCTAATTTTAACAGCATAACGCAGGACGGAATAGCGGAAAAAAATATCTCCGTTCTCAAAAATGATTCAGATCAAGAACTCGCTTATAACGAACAGCAGGTAAAAAAAGCAGAGGAATTGCTTATTACAGTACCTGAAAGCATAAAGAAAGTCAAAATTTTATTAAAAGTAAGTGACTGGTATGAAGTGTCTTATAACAACCCTAAAACATTGCAAAAGGCATTTCAATATGCTGAGGAAGCCCTTCGTATAAGCCAGACTCTTCATTCTAATATATATTCTGGTAAATGTTATCTACAACTTTCCATGGTGCAGGAATTGAGAAATAACAATTCAATGATAGAAGTCAACGCCAGAAAAGCAATAGAAAAATTAGCCAAAACAAATCAAACAAAAGATTTGGGAGAAGCGTGGGTAATGGTCTGGTCAGCTAAAATGCGTACTAATGCACCAATAGCAGAGAGATTAGATCCAATTTTTAAAGCCGCATCTCTATTTGAAAAGTGCAGAAACAATAAGAGAAGCGGTGACTGCTACAAAGAAATCAGTGAATTGTATTTTTCAATCTCAGATTTTCACAACTCGCTAAATTCGTTAAAAAAAGCTATATTTTTCTATAAAGCAGCTAATCTTACAGAAAATGATATTTATCCTATTTCCTCCAGACTGAATATTATTTATGAAACAGAAAAGAAAAGCATGGATATTATCAAACTTAAAAATAAAACCTTGTTGCAGCAAAGCAAACTTAAAAACGAGGTATTTTTACGTAATTCCATGGTAACTTTTGTTGTCCTTTTGCTTATAATACTGGGGTTACTTTATAAAAGCTTTATGTTTAAGAAGAAAACAAACAGGCTTTTGGAAGTGAAACAAGAGGAGATCAATCAAAAAAATCTAACACTTCAAAATATGTTGATTGAAAAAGAATGGCTTTTGCGTGAAATTCATCACAGAGTAAAAAATAATTTACATATGGTGGTAGGTTTGCTTGCAAGTCAGGCTGAATTTTTAAAAAATGCAGAGGCTGTTGAGGCGATTAACAGTAGTCAGAACAGAATTCATGCAATGTCTTTAATTCATCAAAAATTATATCAGTCAGAGAATTTATCAATAATTGATATGCCATCTTACATATATGAATTAACAGAATACTTAAAAGATTCATTCGAAATCAGGAAATCAATCCGGTTTGTAATTGATATTGACAGTTTTAATCTGCCATTGTCTCATTCAATACCAATTGGACTAATTTTTAACGAAGCAGTTACAAATGCGATTAAATATGCTTTTCCAAATCATAAAAATGCAGTGATTACTATTTCGCTTAAAACAAATGACAATAAAAGTTATGTTTTAATCATTCAGGATAACGGTATAGGACTTCCGGGTGATTTTGATCCTTATGAAAGTCCTTCATTAGGCATAAAATTAATGTATGGACTTTCAGATGACATCAAAGGAAAGTTTCAAATCTCTAGTGAAAATGGCACCAAAATAACTTTGGAATTTACTATTAACGAAAACAACTTCATTAATTTAATTCTTTAAAATGGCAAAACCACTAAAAATACTTATTGTTGAAGATCAGTTTGTTGAGGCAAATCATTTGCGGCTAATGCTCAAAAAAGCCGGACATTCTGTTATAGGAATGGCGCGTTCAGTATCAGATGCCAAATATTATATTGCACAGGAAAAGCCGGAATTGGTATTGTTAGATATCTTCCTTTCGGGAAAAGAAACCGGTATTGATCTTGCTGAAATATTGAAAGAAGATGATATTCCATTTATTTATCTTTCTGCCAATTCTAATGAAGAAGTGCTGAATAAAGCTAAACTTACCCATCCTCATGGCTTTTTGGTTAAACCATTTCGAGAAAAAGATTTATTAATTACCATTGAAATTGCCGAATATCATCAGCATCACGGCATAGAATCTTCCATTAGAAAAGAGCTTTTGTTTCAGAAGCAATTAAAAGCTATAGTCACAAAAAGTGGTACTTGGGATGACCGGGTTCTAAACATTATTAGTGCATTGCAGTCCCTTATTTCTTTTGACCTGGTAATGGCAGTTTTTTATTTAGACAATAAATTATCCAGCAGAGTTTTGGGTTATGCAAGGACGGGCTTACACGAATACCAACGCATAGGAATTGAAGAATTACAAAATATTACAGGCTTAAAGCAGGCTGAAATTACCGAATTACGAAACAAAAGTAAGGTTGAGACCGAAGCCACTTTTTATAATGGAGAGGATTTTATAAAAATATGCCATAAAACTCCAATCAAAAAAATGATCGCTTCCTCAATGAATATGTATTCGAATCTCATGCTGCCCGTTCCTTTATCAATCAGTGATAATGGCGGACTATATTTGTCTTTTTTCAGTAGACAGGCAGACAATTATAACAAAAATCATTTAACGCTATGCGAAAGGCTTCAGGAACCTTTAATTTTTGCAATTGAAAACTTAATCAGTCATGACAAGAAATTAGACAAAATAAATACGTCTTCTGAAAATCCTGTTACCTCTAAGAATATTAAAAATTCAGGTTTTGAATCGATCGTTGGAAAAAGTCCGGTGCTGCTAAAAATATTTGATCATATTTTACAAGTGGCTCCCGCTGATACAACAGTTTTAATTACTGGAGAAAGCGGTACAGGAAAAGAGAGCATTGCGCATAGTATCAAGGAGCTTTCGAAAAGAAAGAATCAGCCTTTTGTTAAAATTAATTGTTCTGCGTTGCCGCCAAGCCTCATAGAATCGGAGTTATTCGGACATGAAAAAGGATCTTTTACAGGCGCAGCAGAAAGACGGATTGGCAAATTTGAACAAGCAGATAATGGTACTTTATTTCTGGACGAAATTGGTGATATGCCATTAGAAATGCAGGCAAAATTGCTGAGGGCCATTCAGGAAAAAGAAATTGAACGTGTTGGAGGAAATGTTTCCATAAAAGTAAATGTTAGAATTATTGCGGCTACAAATTGTAATCTCGAAAAAGAAGTTGCCGATGGACGTTTCAGACTTGATTTGTATTATCGGTTAAATGTATTTCCTATTCAGCTGCCGCCATTACGGGAGCGAAAAGAAGATATTGGTCTTCTTGCCCGTCATTTTATTGCTGTCTATAGTTCTAAAACGGGAAAAAATGTAACCGAAATAGCAGAAAGCGCTTTAAAAAGCCTTTTAGCGTATCAATGGCCGGGAAATATTCGTGAACTTGAAAATCTTATTGAAAGAAGTATTCTTTTAGCAAAAACAGATACCATTGAACATATCCCGCTTCCGGCTTTCGACGAAGTTAAAATAAATAACAAGTCAAATGAATGGTATTTTAAAACCATTCAGGAAAATGAAAGAGAACATATTATAAATGTTTTGGAAAAATGCAACGGAAGAATTAGAGGAACCGGCGGAGCATCAGAAATATTGGGACTTCCGCCAACAACACTGGCTTCAAGAATGCAGAAATTAGGCATAAAGAGAAGTCACTTCTAAAATGTTGATTATCAGCTTAAATGGTTGAACGAACGATATTAAGTTGCTTTATTTTCGTTTTCCGACGAAATATAGTCGTTCAAAATTTAAATTTTAAATATAAATAACTGATAATTAGTTAGTTGCAAAAAAGGTTCAGTTTTAGTTTACACTTTGGCATAACATTAAAATATGTATTATGCTAACTGAAAACCCTACTACAATACTTTTTATTACAGGTGCATTTGTAAGCAATAATTGCTGGGACGAATGGATCGTTTTTTTTGAAAGTAAAGGCTTTAAAACTCTTGCTCCGGCGTGGCCTTACAAAGACGCCCCAGCCGCTGTTTTACGCGATCGCCATCCGGATTCTCAGGTTGCAGGTCTGCGATTAACCCAATTAATCGAATACTTTGATGATGTGGCCAAAAACCTTCCTCAAAAACCTATTATTATCGGTCACTCTATTGGCGGACTTATCGCTCAGATACTTTTACAGCGTAATTTGGCATCAGCCGCAATTGCCATACATTCGGTTCCGCCACAGGGAATTATGACTTTTAAATTTTCATTTTTAAAAGCCGGCTGGGGACCACTTGGGTTTTTTACTTCTGCAAAAAAAACTTTCCTAATGAATTTTAGTCAGTGGCAGTATGCGTTTACTAACGGAATGCCCGAAGAATGGCAGGAAAAATCATATTTCGAATCTGTTATTCCGGAGTCTAAATTAATTGTTCGCGATACTATTACTTCAGTTGCAAAAGTAGATTTTCATGCTGCTCATAATCCATTACTACTAATTGCAGGATCAACGGATCATACTATTCCGGAATCGCTCAATTATTCGAACTACAAAAAATATACTCATAAAAATTCGATCACAGATTTTAAGGTTTTCCCCGACAGAAATCATTTTGTTTTAAACCAACCCGGCTGGCAGGAAATTGCAGTTTATATACATGAATGGATAATGAAACTGCCCGCATAAAAATTATAATAACCAATTTATTTAATAACCAATTTAAAATTTTAATTATGAAAACGAATTTATTAAACACCAAAAACAGAGCAGTCCAGCTTTTATCCTTCGGACTTTTATTATTGATTTTAATCTCCTGTAATAAAAAAACAGAAGAAACTCCGGTAACAGAAACAAAACCAGCGACCGCAACCGAAACGCCTCAGGCAGAACCTGCAAATCCACCTGCGAATTTTAAACATGCCACTGCGTTGGTAAATGGCGTAAACATTCATTACGTTATTGGCGGTAAAGGAGATCCACTTGTATTGGTTCATGGTTTTGGACAAAATTGGTATATGTGGAATCGCTTATTACCTGAATTGTCGAAACATTTTACAGTAATCGCGCCTGATTTAAGAGGAGTCGGCGAATCTGACAAACCTGAAGGCGGTTACGATAAAAAAACAATGGCAACAGATATTCACGAACTGGTAAAAAAATTGGGATACAATTCAGTTAATCTGGCTGGCCATGATATCGGACTTATGGTAGCTTATGCGTATGCAGCTCAATATGGCAGCGAAGTCAAAAAATTAGCACTGATGGATGCACTGCTTCCGGGTATTGAACCGGTTTGGTCTCAGGTTTCGGCTTCAGCATGGTGGTTTGGATTTTTTGCCTGGCCGGCTTCCGGAGATATTGTAAAAGGAAAAGAAAAAGAATTCCTAACTAATTTCTGGCCAATGGTAGGACATGTAAAAGATCCTTTTACGGCAGAAGAAACAGCTGAATTTGTTAGAGCATATTCGGTTAAAGATGCTGCAAAATCAAGTTTTAAATGGTTTGGGAATTTTCCGCAGGACGGAAAAGATAATCTGGTTTTTGCAAAAACAAAACTTAAAATGCCTTTACTGGCAATGGGCGGAGAATATTTTGCGGCAGCTTTCCTAAAAGAGCATTCTAAATTAGTTGCCGAAAATGTAACCGAATCAAAAATTGCAGGTTCCGGACACTGGCTGGTTCAGGAAAATACCGCTCAGGTACAAAAAGATTTGCTGGCTTTTTTCCTTGCAAAATAAAGTAACAGAAACTGACCAATTAAATCTAAAAAAATGAAACAACTATTTGTATTACTATTATTTTTCTTTGGTCTGTTGGTACAGTCTCAGGAAAAAGCAGATCTGATTATTTACAACGGAAAAATTGCCACGATGCAAAAATCCGGCAAATTTGTTCAGGCTCTGGCGGTAAAAGACGGAATTATTTTGGCAACGGGAACTTCAAAAAGCATTTTAGATAATTATAAAACAACAGCAACCAAAAGCATCGATGCAAAAGGCAAAACCGTTGTTCCGGGTTTAAACGACAGTCATATTCACGTGATTCGGGAAGGGCTGAATTACAACTCAGAATTGCGTTGGGATGGCGTAAAAACTTTAAAGAGAGCGATGGAAATGCTTAAAGAGCAAGCAGCCAGAACACCGCCCGGAGTTTGGATTAAAGTGATTGGAGGCTGGAATGAATTTGGTTTTGAAGAAAAAAGACAGCCAACGATTGATGAAATAAACGCGGCAGTTCCTGACAAACCTGTTTTTATTACCTATTTGTATGGTAAAGCATTTTTGAACAAAAAAGGAATCGAAGTTTTAGGTTATACCAAAGATACGCACTACGAAGGAAGCATTTTGGAACAAGACAAAAACGGAAATTTAACCGGATTAATGTTTGCAAAAGAAACACCAAAAGCCATTTATACCACATTGGGATTAACCACAAAACTAACTCCCGAAGAAAGAATCAACAGTTCGCTTCAGTTTAATCGTGAACTCAATCGTTTTGGATTAACATCCGTGATTGATGCTGCGGGAGGGTCTCAGAACTTCCCGGCAGATTATGAGACTTCGATGGAATTGGCGAAACAAGGAAAACTGAACCTGAGGATTTCCTATTATCTCTTTGCCCAGCAAAAAGGAAAAGAACTTCAGGATTACGAAAAATGGGTTGCTGAAACTGTTATCAATAAAAACGATAATCTTTTAGTAGCAAATGGTTATACCGAAGAAGGCGCCGGAGAAAATATTGTTGCTTCGGCTGCAGATTTTGAAAATTTTCTGGAACCAAGAATTGTCCTTTCGGATGAAATGGAAAAAGATCTTGAACCCATTATCCGACTGCTCGTAAAAAACAAATGGCCGTTTCGATTGCATGCAACTTATGGTGAATCGATTGACAGAATGCTGAATGTTTTTGAGAAAGTAAATAAAGAAATTCCGTTTAACGGATTGCGCTGGTTTTTTGATCATGCCGAAACCATTACGCCTCAGGAATTAGAAAGAGTGAAAGCGCTAAATGGCGGAATCGCAGTTCAATTCAGAATGTATTTTCAGGGCGAATTGTATGAAAAATTATATGGCGTTCCAAAAACACAATTGCCTCCCATCAAAAAAATTTTGGCAATGGGAATTCCTGTCGGCATGGGAACGGATGCGACCCGAATCTCAACCTACAATCCTTGGATGGCGCTGCATTGGCTCATTACAGGAAAAACATTGGGAGGAATGCAGTTTTGGACAAAAGATCAGGTTTTGGATAAATTCACAGCACTTCAATTGTATACTTCCGGAAGTGCGTGGTTTTCGGGAGAAGAAAAAGAAAAAGGAGAATTGATAAAAGGAATGTATGCTGATTTATCAATTTTATCAGAGGATTATTTTACAATTTCAGATGATAAAGTTCGAAATATCGAATCGGATTTAACGATTGTAAACGGAAAAATTGTGTATGGCGCGAGAGATTTTAAGTCACTCGATCCTGAAATTGCTCCGGTAATTCCGGATTGGTCGCCAGTGAAATACTTTGGCGGTTATGCTAAAAAACTTTAATCATAAATAAATTCGTTTGGTGTAATTAGTTTTAATATATAAAACGCAGACTTTAAAATAAATGCCACAGATTAAAGGATTAAATAGATTAAAAAAATCTGCTTAATCTGCCACCCGAGCGATAGCGAACAGGCGAAGTAAATCTGCGTGAAAAACTTTCTCATAGATTTTAAAATCAGCATTTATCTATGTGTTAAAATTATTTATATCGAAATGATTTAATAACAAAATATATAAAATTCAGATCATGAAAATTCAAAAAATAATTTCGGGATTGGCGATCATCATATGTTGTGTGTTCTCCAATACAGCAGTTTATGCACAATTTCCAATGCCCGATCATGTGCCCATTTGGGATGCTAACAAAGTGACTTTAAAATTGCATAAAATTTCAGATAATGTTTATGCTGTTTCACCAAGTACAACTGAAGCCGAAACCACAAAAGGTATTGCACAGGCAACTTCGGCAGGATTTATCGTGGGCGAAAAAGGCGTTTTACTCATTGAAACCATGCTGAGCAAAAGATTGTACGACCAGCTTTATAAATTGATACGATCTGTTACGCCAAAACCTATTGTTTACGCTATAAATACGAGCGATCACGGCGATCATTGTTTTGGGAATTATCTGCTTCCGAAAGAAACAATTGTAATTCAGAACGAATTCTGCAAAGAAAACCTTTCTAAAAATTACGATAATATCAAACAGTTTATGATTATGCTTTTTGGTAAAGGAAGAGGAATTGAAGAGAGCTTTTATCGTGCTGCCGACATTACAATAGCCATCAACCAAACCATGAAAATTGATATGGGAAAAGGCAATATTGTTGAGGTTATCAATGTAGGAACCGCGCAATCTCCGGCAGATCTTTTTGTATATCTCAAATCGCCTTCGGGAAATGTATTGTGGGCTGGAAATCCTTTTATTGCCGAAAGTCCAACGATTCCGTGGTTATTTGACGGTTATTTTTTAGAGCCGGTTCAGAACCTGAACAAAATTTACAACATGATTTCTGATAAGGATATTGTAGTTCCGGGACACGGACGCATTACCAATAAAGCCGGAATTAAATATACCATCGATTATGTGACCGCTTTGCAGACCAATGTTGAAAATGCCGTCAAAAAAGGGCTCACTTTAGAAGAAACCAAAGCTGCCGTAACCATGAAAGAATTTGATAAAGGGTATGAACTTTTTAACTGGCTTCATTTTAATTTCAATGTGCCAAATGCGTACAAGGATATTAAACAAAATGGAAGTAAGTAATTAAAAATTGAGAATTAAAAATTAAAAATATTTAGAAATCGCATACAATGTTTCTAGATGTTTAAAATTTAAAAATTGAATTATGAAAAACAAGATCCTATTAGTGGTTTTATTGCTTTCATTTTCTGGTTTTGCACAGCAGTATCCGGAGTTTAAATCCCTTCGGTTTGATGAGAATTACAGTGTTTTGGAAAATGATACCGTTACTAATAATTGGTATAAAAAAATGAAATTCCTTCCTCTTTCTTCTTCAAAAAAAACATATATCAGTTTTGGAGGCGATATACGGTTTCAGTACTTCTATGCTAAAAATGAAAATTGGGGCGATGGTCCTCAGGATAACGATGGTTATGTTTTAGGAAGATATTTGTTTCATGCTGATTTTCATGCCGGAAAGTACTTCAGAATCTTTGTTCAGGCGCAAAGCAGTATGGCTGACGGAAGAATTGATCCCAATCCTGTGGAACAAAATCCGCTTGAAGCACATCAGGCTTTTGGTGATTTAAATCTTATAAATGAAGGAAATAAAAGGCTGATTTTGAGAGTAGGAAGGCAGGAACTCAGCTATGGATCACAGCGTTTAGTTGCCGTTCGGGAAGGCCCTAATAACCGGCAATCTTTTGATGGTGTAAAGGCGATAATAGCAAAACAAGATTTTACAGCTGATTTATTTTACACTCATTATGTAGTGGCGCACGACGGTATATTTGACGATGCATCGAATAAAGGCAGACAGCTATGGGGAAGTTATCTGGTTTTTAATAAAATACCGATCATCAAAAATATTGATGTTTATTATTTGGGTTATCAAAGAGCAAATGCAGCATTTAATGATGCCGAAGGGAAAGAAAAACGACATTCAGTAGGAACGCGTATTTGGGGAAAAACGGGAAACTGGCGTTACGATGGCGAAGCGGTTTACCAGTTTGGTGATGTTGCCGAAAAAAGTATCAATGCGTGGACGGCTTCTATTAATGCCGGATATCGTTTTAATGAGGTAAAGTTTCGTCCGGAATTTGGCTTTAAAGCCGAAGTAATTAGCGGAGACAAAAATGTTGGCGACAATAGTTTGCAGACTTTCAATCCGCTTTTTCCAAGAGGCGCTTATTTTGGATTGGCTTCCGTAATCGGACCTTCTAATTTGATTGATTTTCATCCTTCACTAAGTTTGGAAATCGCCAAAAACATCGATTGGATTATTGATTATGATATGTTTTGGAGATACAGCGGCAACGACGGCATTTATGCGCCAAATACAACACTGATTTATCCCGGAGATACAACAACAGAAAAGAAAATTGGAAATCAGTTTGAAAGCGAAATCGTCTGGGAGCCCAATCAATATTTATATTTCAGGCTTGAAGCAACTTGGTTTGAAGCGGAAGATTATATAAAAGCATCCGGAACAGGTAAAAATATATTCTTTACAGGAATTACAATGCAGCTTCACTTTTAAATTTCAAACTAAAATCACAGGAAAAATTTAAAAAGATAATTATGGAAACAGTAATGCAATCAAAAATGAAAAATGTAAAATTAATAGCAATATTGCTGTTGGTTAGTTTTTCAATACAGGCACAGGTATATTCTGATGAAGAAACCAATACCAAACAAACTGTAGATAAATTCTTTGGATATGTTGGCGCCAAAAACCCCGAAAAAATTGCCTCGATGGTTTCTCAAAATGTCGACTGGTACATTTTCGAATCAAAATATATGCCCTGGACGGGACACCGTTCTAAGCGGGAAGAAATTTCAGAATTATTCAAAACCCTGTTCAGTTATTTTATTGATGGAAGCGAAAAGCTCGAAGCCCAATCCTTTTTGCTGCGTGGGAATGAAGTGGCGGTATTTGGAACTGTAGAACGAACGGTAAAGAAAACCGATAAACATTTCAAGATGCCTTTGGCGATACATATTACGGTGGAAAACAATTTGATAACCAAATTTTCCTTGTACGAAGAAACATTAATTATAGAAAAAGCGCTTCAATAAAAATAAAAATTGAAATTATTTTTCCATTCAAAAACCAAAATCAATACTAACTTTAATTTATTCACCATGAAAAATTTACTATCTGCAGTACTAATTTTAGTTACTGTTACAGGATTTTGCCAAAAACCGGGTCCTGCATTGTTAAACCCTACAAATCATGCATTAGTACTAATAGATTATGAAGGTCAGATGGCTTTTGCAACCAGCAGTATTAGTATAGACCAATTACGAAATCATGTTGCACTTGTGGCCGGAGCATCTAAAATATTTGATATTCCGACTGTGGTTACTACCGTTGCCGAAAAATCTTTCAGCGGACCAATGTTTCCTGAAATTCTGGAATTATACCCGGAATCTACCTATATCGATCGTACTACGATGAACACTTGGGAAGATGTAAACGCCTACAAAGCCATTGTGGGTAAAAACAAGAAAAAACTGGTTTTCGGCGGATTATGGACGAGCGTATGTATTGTTGGTCCTGCTTTGTCAGCCATTAGCGAAGGTTATGATGTTTATGTGATTACCGATGCATGCGGAGACGTAAGTAAGGAATCTCACGATCAGGCAATTACGCGCATGGTTCAGGCAGGCGCACACCCAATAACTTCTCTTCAGTATCTATTAGAACTTCAAAGAGACTGGTCAAGACAGGCAACTTATAAACCGGTAAATGATCTTGTGGTTAAATATGCGGGAGGTTATGGAGTAGGGGTACAATATGCTCGTCAGATGGTTAAACATTAATAACCGGGAGCAAAGATGTCGTAAATAATTTATAAATTCTAAAGAAACAACTATGAAGGACAGACGGACATTTCTTAAACAAGCAAGCCTTGTTGGGCTTGCAGGATTGCTGCCAACGAATACTTTACTTGCAGGCGATTTAGAAGCAAATGTACAAACCAATGAAGAAGTTTCTGCTACCAAATGGGCGGACGGATCGCGTTTGGTTGTATCTGTATCGATGCAGTTTGAAGCGGGCGGTCAGCCTGTAAATGCTGAAAGTCCATTTCCGCAAAACATGCAAAAAGGATTTATTGATCTTCCGGGTGATAGTTGGTATCAATATGGGTACAAAGAAGGAATTCCGAGGATGCTCGATAATTGGGATAAACTAGGAATCAAAGTTACCTCGCACATGGTGGGATCGGCGGTATTAAAGAATCCGGATCTTGCCAAAGAAATTGTAGCAAGAGGACATGAAGCCGCCGCTCACGGAATGGACTGGGCAACGCAATATTCTATGCCCTATGAAACTGAAAAAAAGTTCATTAAAGATGGTGCAGACGCTATTAAAAAAACAACCGGTTTTGAACCTGTTGGCTATAATGCAAATTGGTTAAGGCGTGGTACAAATACACTGGAAATTTTGCAGGAACTTGGTTTTAAGTACCATATTGACGACTTAAGCCGTGATGAGCCGTTTTTAGTAAAGGTAAAAGGAAATGATTTTGCAGTGGTTCCATACACAATTCGCTGTAACGATATTGTTTTGATAGAAGGAAAAAATTTTAGTTCAGATCAGTTTGTGCGTCAGGTTATACTGGAATTTGACCAGCTTTACAAAGAATCTGAAAACAAGCGCAGACAAATGTCAATAAGTTTTCATGATCGTATAGGAGGCACTCCGCAAATGGTTGCCGCAACTACAGAAATCATTAGTTATATTCAAAAACATAAAGGGGTTAGTTTTAAGCGAAAAGACGAAATTGCCCGAATGGCTTATGAAGATAAAAGCATCATACGTGAATAATTCAGCTTATTCTCAATATAAATTTTAAAAAAACAGCTATGAAAAATGAAAATAAAACCTGGTTTATTACAGGAACTTCCCAAGGAATTGGTCTTGTTTTAGTGAAACAATTATTGGCACAAGGATTTAATGTTGTTGCCACTGCCCGAAACAAAGAAACGCTTAAAACTGCAGTTGGCATTTCGTCTGATAAGTTCTTGCCTTTACAGGTAAATTTAATTGACGAAGAAAGTGTAAAAAACGCAGTAAGGAATGCTATAGAACATTTTGGTTCGATAGATTTTGTTGTTAATAACGCCGGTTATGGTTTAATTGGAGGAATTGAAGAAAGCTCTGATGCCGAAGTTCGTGCCAATTTTGATGTAAATGTATTTGGTTTATTGAATGTTACCAGAGCAGTTTTGCCTCATATGCGAGCGGCAAAATTTGGTCACATTATTAATCTTTCGTCAGTTTTTGGTTTAATTGCCGGAGCAGGTTGGGGAGTTTACTGTGGAACTAAATTTGCCGTCGAAGGGATTTCTGAAGCACTTGCACAAGAGGTAAAACCTTTCGGAATTAATGTTACTCTTATAGAACCAGGTTATGTACGTACAAACTTTTTAAATAGCTCATCCTTAATTGCTTCTAAAAACCCTATTGAAGATTATACAAGTATTCGTGAAGGTGTAAATGCACATCAAAATGATCTACCAGGTAAACAACTTGGCGATCCAGAGAAAGTAGCTGATTTAATTATAAAAGTTACTCAAAATCCCCAGCCGCCGCTTCGTTTACTTACAGGATCAGATGCTTATGGTTTCGCAAATTATAAGATTGATTCGCTAAAAACTGAAATGGAAGTCAATAAAGAACTTACTTTTTCAACCGATTTTGCATTGTGAAGGATTGTTTACTTACTATATTTTTACTTAAAAAAAGCTGATTTCAAAACAGTAATTGGAATGAGATTTTTTTTGCATTGCGACAAAAGAAAAGTCAATTGAAGTAATGCTTGCAAATTTTAAATATTAAATCTCAACGTATTTATTAAATAGGTTTAATGGGACATTCGCTTTGTATTTTAATATTTTATAAATCCGGGTGAACCTATCGATTGTCTGTTTTTTTTTTTGTTTAGAAAGTAAGATATTTATAAACAGCAGTTTATTGAATTTTATTCGCATTTGCTCATTTTTTATATTATTAGGTATATAATGATCTATAAATTTGTATCTTATATGTGCCTTAAATTCATATGTATTTACGGAATACTTTAGATCTAATTTCTGGAAGTGAAATTAGCATTTGGTGAGTAATTCATATTTTTATGTTTGATAGATAGTTTCTATTGATTCAAAAGAGAAAAGTTTAGGGTTTTAATATATTCGAACCTAAATCCGCTAACCATAGATCTTATGGGGCTTCTGTTTTTCTAAATTTCCATGTGCCACGATTCTGCCAAAACTTAGAAAGGTAAAATATCGTTACAGACCAAGCATGAACATAATATATAGATAGTTGGAAATTATATATTAATATACAACTTTCACGAGTAAAATCAGAGCTATTCTGTTCATTAGCTTTCAAAACATTGTTCAAATTCATGCTTTAATATTCATAATCAGGGTCTTGTTGTGCATTGCATTTTCCAAACCGGCGACACGTTTTTCTTCATCAGCTAGAATACAATTTAGCAAATTGTGATTTGATCTTTATTAAGTCCAAGGAATTGCCAACCATATGAATATTGATACGCAAGTACGCAAATGGCCCCTTACTTAATCAAACAATACTAAATCTTAACTTTGAAACTGATTTAGATTATATAAGACATCAGTTCAATAAAATCAATCTTCAAACGTTTTATTATTCAAAACAGCAGTTTATTGTAGATATAAAATAGATATATAAATGATTGTTGTAGATAGTTAGTATATATCATAAATTGATTTTTTACAGATTCTATGATTAGGTTTGGCTTTAATTTTAAAATCCAAAAACATTAGCAAAAAGGCCCTTTCAATTATTTCGTACATTAGATTATTTCAGCTTCAATAAATTAACAGTAAACATTCTTTCACCAGATTTCATTTAAACAAGGATTTGGAATCGCAATTTTTAGGAATTATAATTTCAGTTACATTAAAGATTGTCGCATTAGTACTACAAACTTTGGCAAACATTTTAGGTTTGGTAAATCTTCGGATTTAGGATTATGGGAATCATTAATACTAAAAGAACGAAATGTTGACTTGGTGTATTAAAGATGAAAATCATGAGAGTACATTTATAACCTGAATGATTGGTATAATATATAAATAAGCAGCTAAATAGTAAAAAAACACAAGTAAAAAATAAATCTATTTAATGAAAAATAAAACAATTTTAATCGTTGCAGTGCTTGCAGGAATTCTTTTAAGCGCAGGAATTTGTAAAATTTACTTTGCAAATAAAGACAGGGCTGTAAAAAATGAAAAGAGCAAAAATGCTGTTGTTGGCGATACAAAAAGCGCTCATGAAATAACGGATTCCAGGGAGTTAAAAACCAAAACAGGAAAAACAATTATTCTTACCGAAACGCATCCTACTGGGCCCATGATATCGACCATCACCATAATTACAAAAGGATTCAAAGACGACCAATCGATTGAATTAGAAGATATTGATCCAATTGAAAAAATACAGCTAAAAGATCTTGACAATGACGGTTTTGAGGAAATATATCTATTTACAAGATCCTCAGGATCTGGAGCCGGAGGTGATTTGTATGTATACGCCTCGGACAAAGATGAAAGACTGTTAAAATGTGAAAAAGAGGAATTATATAAAAAGGAATATTTACAAGGGGGATTGTTAGAAGGTTTCATGGGCGGTAATACTTATTCTTTTGATAAAAATATGATAGTAATGGAGTTTCCAATTTATTCAGATGATGATTTGGAAGAAATCCCTACCGTAGAGACAAAAAAAATATTTTATTCTTTAAATCAGTCAAAATTAGAAATTATTAAAATTGAGGCAAACGGTGCCATATATGTAAAAGATGAAGAGGGTGAATTTACTCGTAGTGACGAAAAAGAAGATAATCAAAACGTGATTTCAAAAGAAATTTAAAAACCAAAAGAGCAAAAAACAATTGTGGTTAACGAAACAATCCTTCAGGATCGATTGTATTTAACGCAACAAATAGATACTAGAGGATTTTATTGATTTAGAATTCGCTTAAGACTAGCTATTTATATTGTTACGCAGTCAAAAACTAAATAATGAAAAAAACACTATTTATTCTACTTGCATCATTATTTATCACCAGTTGCGGTGACGGTTACATTATAGATAAAAACAATGTTTATTATATAATAAAACCAACATCTTTTGCGGAACACGGCGGACATGGTTGTAAAATCTTACTTAAAAATGCTGATGCTGATAGTTTTGAAGAACTCGAGGTAGGTTACGGTAAAGATAAAAGCAATGTCTATTTAAAAGGTAAATTAATTAAGAATGCCGATCCTGAAACATTTGAAATTATAGATTTTGTAAACGAAAATTCATATGGAGACAAAAACTATTCAAAAGATAAAAATTATGTCTTTTTTTACGGGAAACAAATTCAAAATGCAAATGCAAAAACGTTTCAGATTCCAAAAGAAAAACAGTGATACTAAAGACAATAATATCTATATAGTTTTTTAATGAGTTTCCAACTTTAAATAATATATCCTGATGAAAAAAATCTTCTCTAATTTGTTTGGTGGAAATAATGATCCAAAATCAATTGTTTCTTTTGATGTTCTCGATTTAATTTATAAATATTTATACCGTGAATCGAATAGTATTGAATTTGAAATGAAAAATGTCCATAAACCTATTACTGTAAATTTATTAACTTTTCCGGATTCATTTGATAATTATGAGACAGCCCGGAAAGAGCTTGAGGAAAGTGGTTATAAAAACTCTTTTGAAATTTTGAATGAGCTTTATAAAAAGATCAATATTAACCCAATTACTCAGGATCAAATTAGTCAGGGTTTAGAATTTGATTATATTCATGTTCAATTTTATACCAAGCCACCTGAGAGGCTAAAAAAGAATTTCAAACACATTTTTCATAATTTCATGATCTTTTTTTGCTGTACTAACGGCCCGGTAGCCAATGATTTCAAGGTTTTATATACCAATAACTGGTTTTTAAATTATGTAAAGGGAGTCCTCGCTGCGGAAGCTGTTGAGTTTACTGATCCTAAAAACGATGTTCAGGAAATAGGGTTTGAAGAATTTAAAATAATTTTACAGGGAATTTGCCAATATCTGGATATTGAAATTCCTGAAGGAACAGAACTTCCTTGCGACGGAAATTTATTAGTCCAGGAAGAAGTTACTGCAGCAACTTTCGAAGAATTTATTAATCTGGTTTCAAGAGGAGATGTGGATGAAAAGTTCGTTAAGAAACAATCCAAAAAACTTTTAAAGAATTTTAAAAAAGGATTTGACAATTACGAGGAGGTGATTGAGGGGCATTGGGTTTTTTTTGAGAGTGTTGACAGCTGGCACAGTGACTGGAAATTTGATCCTGAAGATGCTGAGTATTTTATTTCACAGATGATTGGTCAAGATTTAAATTTTGAATATCCTCAGGAATCTTATAGTCATAATTTGTTTCCTTATATTCAATCGGCTTTAGAAAAATTGGATTTGGAATTAATGACTTATGATAGCCATGGAGATAGTTATTTGTTTTTTCTTGCCAATAAAAATGATGTTGCGAGGATTTTAGAATTATCAGAACTAACGAAGATTGAGGTTAACAAGTTGTAGCCCATGATCGTCATTGAGTGGTTTATATAGATTAAAAAGTGTATCAAAAAACACTGCGTAAGTCTAGGAAAAATGGTTGTTTTTATTCATTCATATTTCCCAGGAGTTCTTTCACAGCAAAAACACCAATAGAATTGTAACTAAAAAAGCATACTCTCAGTACACAACTGACGCTATGAATATTGAGATGGAAGACGGTCTTCCTTTAACGGTGTTTGAAAGAAATGGGATGGAAAATTTGACATCAAACCTTCCGGATTTAGTACATTTATATTTCAGGAGCAAGACTGTGGCTGCACAGGAGTAAATTCCAATATTCTTATAGTAACGGCAAGGATTTTGGATTTATTTGCAGAACTGTACGCAAAGATACCGCGCGTAAGCGTAGTTACAAAATGGATATTAAATTGATTTTATCTGGAAGATCTTTTTTGATAGCAGATGTACTTTTATAATTTGCTTACATTTAATATGGATAAATAATAAAGAAATAAATGACAGTAAAAATTAAATTTTTCTTTTTAACGATGCTGTTCACGTTGCTGCAGTCCTGCCATCGCTTGATTTATTTGAAATTGTAAAGAAAAATACAAAACTGATTACCTTAAAATAGCCGGATTAATGAAAAAAAGCACCGAGAGAAGAAATTGATAAAGCTCTTACTGAAAAGGAACAGACTACTTTTCCGGTTTTTGATAAGAAATATAAAAAATTGTGGAATCTTGCCAAGCCTTATGTCAAAAAGCACGGCATCGAAGTACAAACATTCTAAATACATTTATCCTTAAAAAAATTACATCATGAAATCAAATCCAGAGTTAGGTACATTTGTTAGAAAAAGTGCAGTATCAAAAGCATTTCTTTATTTTTCCTACGGGATACTTGTTTTATTTACCAGCTTAAGTATTTTTATTTATTTTAAACTAATTGTACCTGTTACTGAAGGCGCAATGAATTTTTCAGGTGATATTAGCATCGTATATTACTCCATAGTTTTTATTATGGGACTCGCTTTACTGATATTTGCTATAGCGCGTTATTTGTCAGGAGGACTAACTTTTTATCTGTACGAAAATGGTATAGTAACAGACAAGAAAGGCATTATGGAAACTTTATATTTTAAAGAGATTCAGGATGTTTATTTGTTTACTTCGGGCAAGCGCCTGTTCGGCGTTAATAATATTGCGGTTCGTAAAAACAGTACAGCTGACTGGTATCCAATTTCTGCAAGATATTCCGGTATTTTCAAGGTAATTGAATTTATACGCTCGAGGCATGTTGCTGTTTATGTACCCCTACTATTGAAAAAACTGGAAGAGGACCAGAGCGTAAATTTCAATTTTGTAGATTTTAAAAATTTAGCGATGAAACAATTTACCGCTATAAATACCAATTCTTATTTGAATGTAAGTACTAAAACCATGCAAGTATTCAAAGACAGGTTAGTGGTAGAATCACAGACTATTTATTTTAAAGAAGTCCTTAGTTTTTCTGTTACGGATTGGACCAATCAAATGCAACTTATGAATAAAGATGAAAAAATAGTTTTCAAGAAAGCATTTACTTCCGTTTTTAGCGGCGATATTTTTATAGCCTTGCTTGATGAACTAGTCAATAAGAATAAATTCCTAAATCAATAGAACTTACACATGTGTTTGTCTGTTGATTATCATAAACTAGCCTGAAAAAAATCATATGATATCGCAAATGATAAATTGAAAACATCATAGTTTTAGCCATATATTAAAACTAATATTATCAATGTTCCAGATTTTTTTAGGAACTAAATCAAATAATTAAATGAAAAAAATATCAAATTCAGTTGTGTTAAATGTTCATTGCAAATACAGGACGTCGATCCTCATAAACAATGCTGCGGTAGAACTAAAGTCATCATTTTTACAAGAAAGTGCCGCTCAAAAAGCCTTGTTTGAGATGAAGGTTAATTATATTGGCTTGATTAATATGATTAATTGTTTTGTTCCAATTCTGGAAAAAACACGAAACCTTTAATTGTTAATATTCTTTCAATTGGAAGCACTGCTTTTATTAAACGCTTGGGCACATATTGTGCGTCGAAAGCAGCTGCACATCTTTTAACTCAATCCATAAAACAAGATTTAGAAGAAAAAGGCATAAAAGTTATAGGCGTTTATCCCGGTTACGTAAATACTGAAATGTCACAAGATGTTACACATGTTGAAAAAGCATCTCCGGAATCCGTTGCAACTAGTATCTGCCAAGGCATTGAAGCGGGAGATCAAATATACCTTCATCAAAATCATATATTTGCTGGCCATAAGATATAATCCAAATCTCTTTTAATAGAAATGGAATAAAAATCAAAAGCAGCACTTACATTATTTTCCGGTAAATGGATTTTCGAATAATCTATGATACTAATTACGGGATTTTCAGGTAACGGAATTCCCGCTTGCCTGTGAAATTCCGTTATGGATTTTATGTGAAATAATTTTGACTGTGCCATCTTTTACAACTGTTTTCTTTTTGCCTAGTGTCAGAATTTCTTTGAGTAACGAAAAATTTCCGGGAAAATCTGTTAAGTAATTAATCCGAAAAAAAATCAAAAAAAATAAAAACCTCAATTCTCTAATTTTGAAAAAGATACTAATATTTTAATACTTTACTACATTGAAAAAACCTGAAAATTTAGAATTAGAAATAGATATTACAGATAAAGGAGTGAAAATTAATTCAGAACTATTTACATTTCCGATAGATTTAAGCAAATTAAATTTAATTTTTGGAGAGCCTTATTTTTTTAAAATGAAGTATAATAATATTTATACCTGGCATGAAATTGGAATTGTGGCGTATTCAAAAAAGAAGAAACAAATTGAAACACTTGAAATTTATTTATCAAATCAAAAAGATCTAAAATTTAGTCCTCGGAAATTATTTAATCAGGTACTTAAAATAAATGGGGAATCTTATCAGGAAATTAAATTTAAAAAAAATAAAAAATCAGACTTTGTTGAAAAACAAATAGGGAACAATTCTTTATATATGGAGTTCAACGAAAAGGATAATCAATACTCTACTATAAGTATCACTGACTTTAAAGAGCCTCCAATCTTACAAGATCCCGATAGATATGACTATAGACCTGTAGCAGGAGAAAAAATGGAGTTTGCTGATTTCAATTTTAAACTTACTATTATCCAGATTCTGATGTATGAAAAAGAATTGCTCCGGCCTAAATTTGATCTATATGAATTTGTAGAGCGTCATAAAGACAGAGAAATTGATGTTGACGAAGAAGGATATGATTTAATAGCAGAAGTAACAGCTTATTTTGAAAAACTGGAAATCGATAAAAAATTTGCCATCGAAATAACAGAAATTTACCAGGACGGCGGTGATGATATATACCTGAATATGCTGTGTTTTTGGGACGGAGAAGATGATGTTTTCAATATAAATACATTTACAGATGTAGAAGTTTTCCAATTTAAAAACGTTGTCTTTATTTAGTGACACTCAGTTTAAAGAAATGGAATACCTGAAAAGTAAGGGAATAGGAGTACAACATATTACATACGATAGAAAAGAGTTATAATTTTTTGAGGAAATGTTTTTACAGAATTTAAATCCTTTTAAAGATAGAGGTTGTCAGAAAAGTAAATAATAAATAAAATCGATGATAGCGGAGAGTCATTCAAAAAAGAAGTGCTGTTGTATTCCAGAGTCTGAGCATGCATATATTTAATATCTACAACTGTGATTCGAATATCTATTTTATATCTACACTTTTTATGACGGTACTTATGAGTATTTTTTTTGTTTGTGTAAAATGATGATTTTTAATATTTTACACCCTTATGATGTGTAAATGTTTCATAATCACACAAAAGTCAGCAATTCTAAATTAAAAAGAAATAAGTATGTTTGCAGACTAAAATATACCTTAAACTAATATGAAAAATATTGCCGTTTTTCTCTTATCTGCTGTTCTTTTATCTGCCTGTAAACAAGAAAAAAGCAAAGGTTCAGATGATGGAGCTAAAGTTTTAAGTGCAACAAAAGATCTTTCTTTTAAAGTAAATAAAATTGATACTACAAATTTACCTGCCGCCTTAAAATATGAAGGCAATATTAAAAATGCTGTTCGTTGGCAAGATAATACGGGTGACAATATTGTAATCACAACCGAGACAGGTCATTATATCAATCCAAAATTTAAGCATGAAAATGAAGATAGTTCTGATGCAGAATTGTTTGCGTATCATTATATAATTTCAGGTGATGAGGCTAAACAAACATGGAAAGTTTATGATTATATCTCGGATTGCCCTGTTGAAATTGCAGCATATTTTGTTAAAAACACTTTTAATATTACAGATTTGAATAAAAATGGAATTGCAGAGATATGGTTAATGTACAAAACCACTTGTCATGGAGATGTAAGTCCGTTGCAAATGAAAGTTATTATGTACGAAGGCAAAGAAAAATATGCTATGAGAGGTGAAAATAAAGTATTGTTAGAAACTTCGGAAGGAAAAGAAAAATTTATAGGTGGCGAATTTAAATTTGACGCAAATTTTGAAAAGGCGCCAAAAATTTTTAAAGATTTTGCTCTGAATTTATGGAACAAAAATATAATACAAAAATGGGGTGATGATCACTAAAGACAACTCTGTAATAAAGAAAAAAAGAAGTATGATATAATAAAACCATAAAGTAAAGTTTTAATTAAAAAGAATTGCATTGTCAAGTGATGTTTTTTTTTGGAATATCAATCACATTGCTTGTAGACAATGAGTAAAATCTTTCAATTGTACAATTGATATGAATATATTCTTAACTTTTGATTTCTATTACAAAAAGGATACAAGTTAAATCCATTTGTACTAATTGTCGACATAAATTGTTATAATAAAATGCCATACAGTTCACGATTGCGTTTTATTGCAAATGAAGATGTAATAAGCTATTGGGATTTAGAGAATCTTAAATTAATATAAATTAAAAAGTATGTCTAATTTAAAGGCTTTATTAAAATCTCTTATAATCCTGCTTATAATGTTGTTTTTGGACATGTCCTGTATATAGTCATTGATGGATTGACTGATACGTTAAAAAAAGCAGATATTGCAGTTATTCTTGGCAACAAAGTAAACGACGACGGAACGCTCTCGGAACGTCTGGAAAAACGTTTGGAATGTGGGTTGAAGTTATACCGAGATAACCGAATAAAAAAAATTTTAGTAAGTGGTGGATTAGGCAGCGAAGGTTATTATGAAGGAGACAAGATGAAGGAGTATTTAATTTCAATAAAGTTCCTGACTCTGTAATAATCGTTGATAATTTTGGAAATAATACGCGCGCAACTGTCGATAATACTCTCAAATTAAAAGATAGCCTCCACTTTGTAAGCGTAATTGTGGTATCACAATATTTCCACGTCACGCGTACAAAAATGTTATTTAAAAAACGTGGCTTTCCGAATGTCACTAGTGTAAGTCCAAAATATTTTGAATTTAGAGATCTTTATTCAATATTTAGAGAATTTATAGGTTATTATACACAATGAAATTGTTTTCCCAATTTCACCTCTATTTAATCAGATTTTGAAATATTCATTACTTTAAATTAATGTCATATATATTAGTCGTCTGCTATAAATATCGCTAATGCATCAGTTGCTGGTGACTAATTAATTGATCTAAAAGTTACCCAAATTTGGGCAGCGTTGGGTGCTTATCACACATATAAATAAGGAACCTAAAGTTGAAGAAAAGAAAAAGTTTTTTACTTTAGTCAGAATCACCATTGCTTAATGGCATAAAGTGATTTGTAGAAATACCGTCCGGAGACCTTCAGCAGGCCCCTGATGGTCCTTTGATAATTGAACTTTTTATTTTCAAACCGGCAGGTGAATTTGGCACCTCGTGGTGAGTACGAGCCAATTATTCTCCGCCATGTCTTTAATGTCAAATTTTTTCATATCTAATGCCCTCCCAAACCTGCCATGGCAGCTTTAAATCTAATGTGAAAGGCAAAATTAGCGGTTTTATTTTTACCCTGCACGCTTTCAAGTTAAGTTAGCGAACTGCACGGGTAGTTACGCGTTAAAAACAAGAAAAAATAAGATACAAAAAAAAGGCTTTTAAATGGCTGCATTTAAAAGTCTTTTCTATTTTGATTATATGCGGTATGATCAAATCCCTTAATCCTTGTCATCTTCATCGGCCTGAGACTCATCCAGGGTCCTTCTGTCGGCATCGTCATGGTTCAGTTCGGTGGGCTGGTGGTCTACAGCTCTTTCATCATCATAGTGCTGGTTCACTACCGGATCGGTGTGCTCCATAGTCTCGGACTGGATAGCTTCTTCCCTTGTGTGATACATGCTGTCGTGCTGACGGTAGGTATCGTGGTTTTCTTGTGGTATCATACTTTTTAATTTATATTGTTTATAATCTGTAAAGACTTTCTTCCTGTTTTCGGGCTTATTGCCGCTTAGTGGAAGAAGGTAGAATAAATTAAAAATTAGGGGATGGATTAAATTACAGCCTGATTGTGTTTAATTGTATTATTTTCAGCTGGTTATGAGATGTTATATCGTTTATTAGGACTATTCCCGCTATTCGTTCCAATCTTTTGTGCCCAGCCTCGGCACAAAAGGATTTCCACTGCTATCGGGGCTGATAAGGTAGGACCAGTACTATTTCAATCTCTGAAGATGGCTACCAGTATTTGGAATGCTAAATAATGGACTAGTTTATACGCAAGTGATATTGAAGACACTTTTAATAAGGGAGCGTACCTCTACATACAAAAGCCAAGTTCGCTTACCAGTTATGTTCTCATCCTCAAAAAGTATTCATTCTTCACTGTACGAAAGCTTTACTGAATCCAGTTAAAAATATAATTTTTGTTTCTGAAAAGAATGTATTTCCGAAAGATTAAATAACTTGGAGTTTCAAACATCAAATTAGTGATTTAGCTTTTTCGTATTGTAAAGCTATGGGATTTAACTGCTATAAGGGAATGCACTTTCAAAAATCTGAAATTGATTGTTTTTCATGACTTAAAACTTAAAACTAAAATTGTAAATTTGAAAAAAAATAAAAAAATTATGAAAATTGGCACATTTTTAAAATACGGAGTCATTACGGCTTCTTTAATAATATTTATTTCAAGCTGTAGTGTTCATACGTCGTCTTCAAATTCAGGGAAAATACCTCCAGGGCAGGCAAAAAAGATGTCAGGAAGTAAGAGTGCGAAAGCTTATGCACCGGGGCAGCAGAAAAAGAGATAATATTAAAAATAACTAATATTTTGGTTCTCCATTATTTAGCTTCGGTGTATAGAAAGTAGTTTAAAAGTAAAAAAGGGCGTCAAGCCCTTTTTATTTACATCTAATGTTTTCCGTTTCCTTTGCCATTTCCGTTTCCTTTGCCATTTCCGTTTCCATGGCCATGATTTCCATTATCTTTTCCATCTTTATTATTGCCTTTACCGGGTTTTTGCCCTATATTTTTTTGCGGTTTTCCTTTGTAACCTTTACCATATTTTACTTTATGGTCTTTAAAATTATCGTAAGGCCTGTCCCCTCTGTAATCAGTAAGTACTACTTTGTACTCATTATAAAGATCGTAGTTTCTATAAGCTGACGGTAGTGATCTGGTTCTTACCCATCTTCCGTTATTCAAATAAACATAATTTGATGTGCTTACATCATAATAGGTTTCAAGGTCCGGCAGGTAGTAATAACGAGCGTCTGAATAACCGGCAGGTCCCCATGCAGGTGGTGTTCCTATATTTACATTAACCGATACCTGAGCCTGTGTATAACTAAAAGAAAGGAATAATATTCCAATCAAAAAATATTTTAAAGTTTTCATAATTTTACATTTTAGTTGATTAATACATTTCGACAAACAAGAAACGTGCCCAAATTTTATCCTATTCACCGGAATTTCAAGATCGGCTGTTTGATAGAAGTTTCAAACCTAACCTTCTTAGACCTTGATTTTGCTTAGGTTGTACTTTTTCAAAATGTATTCTGCCACGATTCTGCCATAAAACTTAATTTACAAATTTTAAACATCTTAGAAGTATAATTTGGCAGCGGGAAGTCAATTATCTAACCAATTTATTTAAGGTTATAATGGTATTATTGGATATACTTCGTAAACTTTTGCAAGTGAGATTTACTTTTATGAAATTGCAAATTCTTAGAATTACTAATGTTAATTGAATTCCAAAAAAAGCTTTAGATTTATCTTAAAGTTTCAATTAGCTTAGATATAATAATCTACATCTGTCTTAAATGTCCATAATTCAATTTATACTTTATTTCATTATTCTAATAATAGAAAAATCATCAGTAGGTTTTAACCCAAAGTCATTTTCTAATATTTTTAATTTTAAATTAAGCATTTCGTCTTTTTCAGAATTTGTATTATCTTTTGTCAAAAAATCAATAACATCAATCTCTTTATTAGTTTTTTTTGCAAATAATCTCTCAAAAGTAAATATTCCATCAGTTGAAATACTTATATCTATTATTCCGTTAAATTCAATTTTTTGTTTTTGAGAATTATAAAATTTGTCGAAATCTTCTGATATATGAAATCCTAAATAATCAGGTTTATTATCTTGTTCAAATTCTGTTGTTTCTCCATTAATCCTGACAAAACCATCACCAATTGCAAGGACAATACCTTGTTCACTTTTTTTGTCTAATACTACTATTATCAAAGTGGTCAATAATTCTTTGGTATCAATCATCAATTGATTTTTCACAATTTTAAGCTCATTTAATAAATCCCGTAAAATATATTTTAAGTTTTCTTCAATATTTAATGATTCTCCATCATGTGCAATAAATTCTTTGTATCCTTTCTCTAAACATATTTTTTTTAGAATTTTTCCAACTAAAATTGAAGCAAAATGACTTTCTAATGCAGTGGTACAACCATCCATTACTGCACAAAGAATTTTATTTTTGCCATATTCGCCAACGTACAAATGGTCCTCACAATTATTTTGATGATAATCACCGATTTTTATTGCTGAATATATTTTCATTTATCGATTTCTAACTTCTTATTAATATATTGATACACGGGCTAAAAATTAGTTCGTAAATAGATGGCTATATATAAATATGACCTTTTTTAGAAGTTTGTAAAAGAAAAATAAATTTTAGAAAGCTAAATTTCACAAACATCTACAATCATTTTATGAGTATAAAATATTACATGTACTTTTAAAGAACTCTATATCTCATAAAAATCCGCCCCATAATAATTAGCCAAGCTAAAACTCCTTTATCAATAAGTTTACCCAATTCAACTTCTATATTTTCTGGAGTATAATTTAATTTACTATACTTCGGATGAGTTCTAATAAATTCAGAAAATTTATAAAGAGAAAAATTAATTTCATTATCTATAAAAATTGAAATATCATAGTCATAAATAACCCCATCCTTTTCGGCTGTACACCCGGTTCCATGAAACCAATAAGAAACTTCATTAATAGTTCCTTTTCGTTCAAAAAGAGATCCAGCTATCTCACATGGATTTCTTGTTGTATTGTATTTAAATTTTAAAGAATTTTCAAAAATTCTTATAAAATTAATATATTCGTTTAAAATTTTTTCCATACATAATTATAAATGTGCCCCTGCCCAAATTTCCTCTATTTTATCTGCAAATTTTGTATAGAATTTCGTTCCGGTAAATTCTATAGCTTCTATAGTTTTTCCTGATCTTATAGCGGCTTCTATTCTGTGATGTCCATCTAAGATATATCGTTCTCCTTTGTAAAGATATATATAAATACCATCTTTGTAAACAGAAGGATCGCCGATTTTCATTCTTGTTACATACTTTGCAATGGCTGCTTCACTTTGAGCCATAACCTCTGTACTTTTTAGAAGTTTAAGACCTTCACCAGAATATTGAACAAATTTCATTGCACCGCCTCCAGATATAAATTCTAAACCTCCACTACTTGCATATATTGGGTATGGTCGTGGTCTGGTCGAAATCAATTTTTCGAGAAATGATTTATTTCCCCATTCTTGGATATTTTTTTTATAATCGGTCATATAGGAAGTTTCTCGAATTGTATTTACGTTTCCTGCGAGACTTACATAACTACTCATGTTAGGAGCAGGGGGGGGAGGAGAATTTTTACCTCCACCAAATAAATTTTTAAAACTTACTTTATTTTTCCACCATTCACTCAACTTGTCTCCATTAATATTTCTATTAGCCCAATCTTTAATTCTCCAATTATCCCAATTTTGGCCTATAGTAGCAATAGTACCACCAATTGCTGCTCCCCAACCACAATCTACACAATCTTTGCCAGGTCCGCTTCCTTGTGCGATATTACCACTAGGGTCTATATAGACCAATGGATTATTTAATACATAACCATATTGGTTGTAATTTTGTGTATTAGTAGGATCTTGTATATAATTGTCAATCTGCAAAAATCGACGAATTATGGGATCGTACAATCTTGCATTCATATTTATAAGGCCAATACTTTGTAAATGTTCGTGTCCTGTATAACCTCTATCTAAAATTGTTAATCCCGCAAGAGTATTTCCTGCTCCATCCTGTACCTTTATTATACTTCCCCATGCATCAAACAAACGTTTTTCTACAATTGATCCGTTTGAATCTGTAACTGCTAATATACTGCCTTGGTAATCCCGATGTAAATATAAATAATTTTGATTATTTATACCATCACTCTTAACTGCAATTGGAGCATCATATCCATCACCGCCAATGTATGTTATAAATTCAAAATCTCCGGTGGCAACATTCTGCTTAATTTCCATGCTCCCATCTGCAGAATAGTATTTTCGTAATGGCCTGTCCATTTTTTCAACCTGCATACCTCCATAGTACATAATGCTTCGCTGATTATCGTCATTGTAAATAAAATTTATTTTATCTACATCAGTTTCTTCAATTTCTATTGGACATTTAAAACCATTATATATTATATTGAGTTTTCTGTCTGCAGTCATGAGGTCGTATCCCCTGCTAATTATAATATCATCGTACCATATATTTCCTATACCATTATTATCTAAACGTATACGAATTTGTTTTGTATTTGCAGGAATATTGACGTAGCCACTCAACTGGCTCCAGCCACCGGTAAAATTATTTGCAATATTGGCAAAAGTTTCATTTCCGGAGGCGTCTTTCATAAACAGAAACATTTGCGCTTGTGGACCATCGCTAAAAAACCATGCAGAATACTCATAAAGTGTAGGGGATGCGTTATTAATATCTATCCACTTATCTGCATATAGATATTGTTCCGTTGTCAATGTATTTGCAAGTTTTAGTGTGCTCTTCCCTTTTAAATGTGGTACTTTTATGGTATCATAGCTAAAAAAGTTTGTGTTTGGATATCGTTCTTTTCCCCAGTCCCTTTTATCTTCTAAAGCGTCGCTATAAATTCCTTTCCTAGTAGCATAATATCCTACAGCTTCTGGTGTAAGTTTAATTGAGGTATTTTGGTAAGGTTTTGTTGGATCATAATCATATGTACCTAAATTGTTGCTAATTATTTTTCCAGAAGAGTCATAATTTTGAGTTTCTTCTACTCCTAATTTATTGGTAAACTTTTTTAATCTATTAATCCCATCATATTTAAATGTTTCGGAGTAATTCCCAAATGCACTATTAACACGGTTGTCCAAATTATCTGTATTTTTATCAAATAGTGTTGTAAGAGTTAAAATATTTCCGGTTGGGGCTGTCGTTTTATCGTGCTGAATTTTTGACAAATATCCATTAGAATCATAAGTGCTGGTCATTGTAATGCCATTACCTATTACACTTTCTAAAACCTGTCCTTTAGCACTTACGGTATTGGTTTGCCAAAGTATGTTATTATTTTCATCTAGAATTTTATGTAAATATCCATTTGTATATTCATTTTTAGTTACAACCTTACTGGTTTTACCTCCTACTTGGGCAATTTTTGTTTCTACGGAAACTCTCCCCATCACATCATATTCAAATAACCTGGTGAATTTTGAAATTCCTACTTTTTCTTCTATGATGGTCGTTGCCCTTTTAAAGGTATTATCGTAAATAATTGTTGTTGAGATTATATTAGATCCAATTGGTTCATTATTATCTTTATAAGTGATAATTATTGGTAATTTTGATGCATCGTAAGTGTATGTAGTTTCACTGTTTGTTCCGCCTCCATTAATTGTTTTTATTAGTGGCCTGCCACTTAAATCACGAACAATATTAGTTACTACATTTCCATTTTGGGATTTTTCTTCAATGAGCTCATTAAAATCATTATACTTGTAGTTGAACACACCCGCAGAAGGATCGGTAAGTTTTGTTTTTCGACCCCAACCATCCTGCTCTACATCAATATTTACTCCATTGTAATTAGTTTGCCTTAAATTTCCATTAGCAAAATATGAACTTGCTACAGTTCCGCCTAATGTTTGATTTGATGATATTATGTTACCCAAAGCATTTTTAGTTAGTATCTTGGTTTGTGAGCCGTCAGTTAATGTTGTAGTAAGTCCTTGATAATAAGCTGTTGTTGTTTTTAAATTAAATAATTTATTCTCGATAGGTCTGCTGTAAATATCATATTTAGTTTCATTCCACTGAGTTGGTGTAGAACCGAAATAAGGTTCACTCACTTTATAATTTCTATTATACAAATCGTATAAATATGATGTATATGAAAATGCTCCATTAATATCTTTTATGCCAGATTTAATTTTTCTATTTAAATCATCGTATATTTCCTCAGAAAAACTGCCGTCCGATAAGTCTATATTTGTAATATTTGTTTGTGATCCGTTCTGGGCATTATAAGTATTTAGATATGTAGTTACAACCGTTTTGTCAAGTAATTCATCTTTGGCAGTTAATTTTTTAAACCATGAATCATAAGTGTACGATATTGATTGTGCATATTTATTTATTTCTTTCTTTAATAATCCATTGTTCAAATCATATTCAAATGTTGCTATTAATGCGTCATTATCAGTTATTTTTGTTAAATATCTTCCTGATGAATCGTAATCATAGCTAGTTATCCTTGGAGTTGTTAAACCAGAAGCTGGAGTAATCGTTTTTTTTGTTAAATTACCAAAGTTGTCATATTTGTAACTCTCACTTATCGATTCTGAGTTGTTTGCTTGTGTACCAAAGACATAATTTTCACTATAAGCTAAAAGCTGATCGCTACCATATTCATAAATTTCTGAATATCCGGATAGATTGCCAGATATTTGCTTTGAAACAGCTTTTTGATACGGTCTGTCAATGATGTATGGGATGGTTGGAGATGGATTTTCATATTCTGTACTTTCAATTAATGTTTGTACGATATTGCCTGATTCTTTGCTGACAACAGTTGTAATTAATGGATTGCTATTTTCATTATAATTAATTGTAGTTTCCGTGCTGGTATTTTCTAGATCGTTGTATTGAATAATCCCGGTGTTTTGTATTTTAAAAACTTTGTTTTCCTGCAATGCAAGTTCATTGTTTGGAGGTGTATATGATAAAGTAGATTTTGTAGTATAACTTGATGGCGAAAAACCACGGTATGGATAGGCTAAGTAAGGCAGGAAGTAGCTATCAGTTTCTACACCCCTTAGATTAATATTTGAACTTGTGATACTAGAGGTGATTGGATTTAAATTATCATACCAGTTTGTTTCCATCATAGATCTAAATCCTTGAAAACCTAATCCTTCTAAATTTGTAACTGCACCATAATAACCGTAACGCTTCATTTTAGAAACTGAAGCACTCTTTTTTTCTAATAACGTTACAATCTGAAAATCAGGAGAAGAAACTATATCAAAATAAGGGTATTTTTCTGTTGTTAAACTTGAGTTATATATGGTGTTATAGCTGTATTCATAAATTGGATCTAAAGGCTGGTATGTAATAAATTCCTGAACGCCATTTCCATAAGTGATTGATTTTAATAAACGGTCTTTATTAGTGTTTTTAGGGGAATTAAAAAAATGAAGCTTATTATTGTTGATAAATGCAATTTCGAAATGAGGATTCTTTTTATCAGTTGACGGAAGAAATATTGGCAATGCATAAATGTCTATGCTTGACTGCGGGACAGTTATTGCACTTCGTGTAGTGTAGGTGTAAAGTTGAGTTTCAGATATGGCAGTAATTTTTATTGTACCTGTTCCTGTGCCGTTGTTTCGGCTGTTTTGCACTATTGTCAAGTCAGATTTTCCATCATTATCGTAATCTGATGCAAAGTAGTTGTATGAATTATATGGGTCGTTAAGCATGAAGTTTCCCATGCTTTTAAATTCTTTAATAAAAATAGAACCAGTAGATGTATACATGAGCCATCCATTGTTTGACACAACAGGAAGGGTGAAGTCAGATTTTCCATCTCCATTATAATCTCCAATAAGTATTGGTCTGCTTATATCAATAGAAGGATCATATAATTGAGCCTGAGCCATTATATTAAACTGGCTGTTAGAATCTAATGTATAAACATTTACAGATCCAGAATCGAAGACGTAAATATCTGATTTCCCATCTCCATTAAAGTCAGCAACAAAAATTTTGCTGCTAAAACTTAGATCTATGTTGCCCGCTGTATTTGTATAATTAGTAGTTATTCTTTTATCCAAATTTATAAAGAAAAGCTGTCCACCATGATAGGTATATTCATAAGTTGAACATCCTGATGTAAACGGATAGGTAAATGATCTTTCGACTGCGACAATATCTGTTAGGCCATCTCCATTAAAATCTCCACTTATGTAGGAGCGAGGAATATCGCTTTCATAATGATAGTGGATTGAACCCGCCCCGCTAATTGCTTGATTTATCTCTTGCCTTTTTGCGTTAGATGGTGAAACTAAATCTGGAGTTTCGCCTCCACATTCATTGTCATAATCTAGAATGAATCTTGGGAAAATGTAAGATTTTTGATCTTGCTGTACAACTACCGCTGAAGGCGAATAGGCATATGTTGTAAAGGTACTTCCCTGGACCACAGTCCAGCCTTGAAGGGGCATTAGATAATCCTGATAATTGATGTAGTTTACAGCAAAAATCTCATCAAATGTATTAGAAAAAGATAGCGGAACTCCGAAATTAGGTATAGTCTGAGCACTCGCATTAGGTGATATTCCTGAGAACAGCCACATTTTTTTCTTAGCTCCGGCACCTGTCAGCGGATACAATATGAAATCCATACTACCATCGCCATCAAAATCTCCTGTAACTGTAGAAGCATTGAGTGAAGAAACATTATCAACATTTAAAATTGTAGGATTTGAAATATAATTAAGTGCAGTATCAGTATTCTCATAAGTAAAAACAGTGGGATTTAAACTTTTAGTTTTATCGCCATTTTTCTCTGTTACCTTCCACAGGAGGTTGTAACTTTGTGATGTAGACTTATATTCTAAAAAGTAATTTCTAAATCCGATATTATTGCTTAGGGTGTTGATTTCAAGCAATCTTTTGTTTCTTGTAATATTCTGCCCGCCAATATAATAACTTTCAGGACGAGAGCTGGATTCATAAACAAATTTTATCTCATTTATTGGTACTGTTGAATCAGTAGAACCATATTTTATTGAAGAAATTTCTAACAGATTATTTGTGGAAGTATAATTATAAGTAATTTTAACGCCTTGAGCATTTTCCCAGGATGTGATCGACCATTCGGTTACAGATCTTGAATCGGTTGAATTACCATAATAGGCTTTTGAGCCATCAGGATATTCGACCAAGAAATAAGCTGGTCCATAATTTGCACCGTTTGGATGTGTTCCGTAAGAGCTTACTTTTAAATTAGAATAAATTTCTGTTTCATATGATGTGCCAGCAGTTCCATAGTTTTGAGAGGTATTTTTTAAAACAAGTCTTTGACCATCAATCGCAAAACGATCTAGTGCGTTAAAATCAACTCCATCAATTATTCCATCATGAAATTTTGTGGCTGGAATTCTAGATATAGAAGAGATGCCTGAAATATTCCAGCCATATCCGGCAGGTCCGACACTACCTTGACTATTATAAGATATGCTTATTTGCGGTTCCATACCATTTATTCCTGGTGGTACAAGAATTGGAATAGAATAAGATGCTCCTCCTGAAAGATTAACGGCGAGATTTCCTTCCGTGATCCCAGGATCAGCGGAATTTCCAGTTGGGCTTACCTGTGCTGAAACCAAAGAGCTTAAACTGATAAAAAATAAGATTGAAAAGTAGAACTTTTTCATATGCTATTGCTTAATAATTTTGATTGTTTTTTGTTCTCCATTATTGTATGTAAGAAATACGATGTAAATACCTGTTGGTAAATTTTGAAAGGGAATATTTTGATAATTAACTTCCTTTTTACTTTTGTATGACAGTAATGATTGGCCATTTATTCCAGTTACCAATATTGATGTAACGAAGTTTTCATTTGTTAAATCCCATTTTAAATAAAGCTCTTCCTTAACAGGATTTGGATAGTATGAAATAGCATCTGTGGGAGAAAATTTTAATAGGTCTTCTTCTTTGGGAGTTTCAATCTCATGTATGTTTTTTGATGGTTTTGCAGACGGGCAATTAATGCAAAGAGTTCTATTTATTTGATTTCCAGTCAAGGCATCATAAGAGAACTTTATTTTGTCCTGTGCGTGTGATAAAGAAATAAATCCTAATAGAAGGATTGGGAGAAAATTTTTCATATATAATTGATTAAACAATTAGTTGATTACAAATAAAGAGAAAAAATTAATGTAATATTATACTTGTTTATATTTTACTGAATCTTCAAATATATGGATTAGAAATAATATTATATTGCTATTTTGATTTTGGAAAATTATATAACTATCAATTTAATAAAATATTAACATTTTTGTTAAATTAATTATTTGTTTCAAGAGATGTATAAACTATTAGAAGATGAAATTACCTACTTGAATTATTTAATTTACAATTTGTAGCTATAAGACTAATGTACTTGTTTATCATTTTACAATAAATTTAATATTTGCTCTTAACGAAAGAATTTTACTACTTTTTATTAACCTTATAGTTATTGTATTTAGATTAATAATAAAAATAAATTCGTTTGGTTTAAGTCTCATTATTGTTACTCAAATTCCTTTAATAATTTGAGATGGAAGAGGACACGAACAATTAACAAAAAAAACGAAAAAATAAAACAGCATATCTAAAAAAGTTTCGAACCTAAACTTCTTAGACCTTGGTTTTGCTGGATTTCTATCATTCAAAAGCACGATGTGCCGCGATTCTGCCACAAAACTTTGAGTACTAAAATTTTTAAGCTTACTTTATAAAATTCTTTCGATTTACGACTCTAATTGTATTTCTTCAACTGGTATCTTAATTGTACCTCAAATGTATTTAGTGCACTTAAAAAATGGAAATTTAATTTCTGTACTTTATTAATAATATTGAATTTTCTTAATTCTAAGTTCCTTTCTAAATGGACTTTTTTATTTTTTTAGAAATCATGATGACTACGGCAAACTGGAATATATTACGTATTTCAGAAATCAGCTGAAAGAATTGCTTACTAATTATGGGGATGTATTCGAAATGTGGTTTGACGGCGCAAATGGCGGAGAAGGCTACTATGGCGGAGCAAATGAAATCCGAAAAATAAACACCATTGACTATTATAATTGGGATGAAACGTATAAGCTAATTTACCAAACAGCACCCAAAACTTTGGTATTGGAAGTTGGCCTTTCAGAAGCCAGATGGATTGGGAATGAAGAAGGTCGGGCCGGAAAAACAAATTGGAGTCTTTTATGTCCGAAAGATGAATTGGCAGGAAAAGTTCATTATACAGAGTTTATGTCAGGACATGAAGATGGAGAAAAATGGGTTCCGGGAGAAGCAGATGTGTCCATTAGGCCAGGATGGTTTTACCATGCTGTTGCCCTTAATCCGGTTATACACGCCGGTGAAGTTGGGGGATCTGATCATGTTTCGTTTTATAAATGTTCTATCACAGCCGTAGGTTTTCATACAGGAGGACACCCGGATATCATAAACCCGAAGAGGATATTGATTTGATAAATATAGAAGGAGGCGCTTTGTTATCTCAATATATTTATGATGCTTTAATAGCAATTGTAATGATAATCAACAACTGTATTTTATTAATCAGGATTGATTATTGTATTTTCGATTTGAAGCAATATTTTTTTATAATTTATAAAAAAACACTGATATTTTGTTTTAAGTTGTATATTAATGTTAAAAAATTTTAGTATTACTATTTCATTTGCCTTAAAAATAGCAACTTTATCTATACTTTCTCTTGATTTTCATTTATTAAAATAATGTGTAAGTAATTGTATATTAGTTTATTGAGTGCAATTTCACGTTATTTAAATCTTGATTCTTAATCTACCTTTTTTTTAGTTTTTCTTTTAGGTCTAGTTTTGTTATTGTTCTTTAGATAACGGACTGATTTTCAAACACAAAATTTCAATTTACCATTTTTTATTCAAATAAATAAAGATGAAGTGTCTGTTAATTATCTGGTTATTCTTTAAGGAATGATTTTAGAAAAAAGAAATAAGCTTGAATAAGATTATTAACCCCAAAACCAAAATTATGAGTAATCAATTACCTACTGTCATTTTTAAAAGACGCAAATATTATCATTTATTAATATTTTTTTTTTGCTTTTATAACCTCAAATATATATTCACAACGAGGCTATTATGATGCGGTTTATAAAAGGTATGAGGCCAAACATTGCACAATTATCAAATGGTGCCGTAAGAATCAGAAACAGATGGCAAACAGATTCTATCATTCATGTTGAAAACCAAACGGGTTCTGCTCAGTACAATGGAGGTCAGAACAATTGGGATAGCACCCAATGGCAATTTCAATCGACTACAACGGCGAAAATTGATGGTAGCAAAACAGAAATAAATACCGAAAATAATGCTACAATTGGTATTTATCCAAACCCTGCAATTAACTGTTACGGATATCAATGGAAGAAAGGTTTTGGTTAACAAACTGAATTCTTCTGGAAAGATCAATCTGGATATTCTGGATAAAGTGAGCACCTAATTCTGGATAAAAGTGAGCAGTATAAATGAACTCAAAAAGGTGTCTAAAAAGTAGTTTAAAAATATAA
>NZ_JAYSPC010000149.1:0-1664 GCF_043722275.1 Flavobacterium sp.
TTCTTATAACTTTGATAGAATTTTTACTGGGCATAGTAAAAAGTTTTCCATTATGCTGCGAGAACCCGAAAGAGAAACATACTTTCGGGTTTTTGTTATTACGTACATTCCCGTTTTTATATCCGTCCTTTCGGTTTTTATATTTCTTCGTTTAGTTTTTACAAAATGATTTTATATCAGCAGAGAAAGTAAATTCATGAAATATTGGATTTAAATTCTCCGATTGCCCATGTCATCAGCCGGAAGACTCGTTTCTGCACACGGATGCCTTTTTTTGCTCACGGATGCCCCGTTCCTTCATCTGGATGCCTCGTTCCTTCGTCTGGATGCCTCGTTCTTCCATCTGGATGCCTCGTTCCTCCATCCGGATGATAGAGTTTGTCAATTGTATAACTATTTTGTTGGATTGTTGTATTATTTAAGCATAAAGTTGGGTTTCGTTCAACAAAAAACCACCGCAATCCCTCCCCCTCAGTATGCGGGGTAGTGGATAGGCTCGTCGGGGGGAATGGCGGTGGTTTTCCTTAAAGTTCACTGCAACCAAAGGGAGCTGCCGTTCTTCAATTAAACGAAAGGAAGAAAAATAAAAAAAAAATGAAAATAAATTAGACCTTTGCAGCGTGAAAAAGAGACTAATAAATATACTAATTTTCCTAACAGGATTTTGCTACGTTGCTTCGGCTTTGGAGTTAGACAGCCAAGAGTATGCAAAAAACTATGAGAACGAAAATCATGTGTATATTGCCCACAAAAAATCAAACTTTGATTTTGATTTTCATGTTGATATTCCTGCGGAACTACCACTTATTTATGTAAAATATCGGGTTTGTCAAGACATTCCTTTTTTGACTATTCTGCCCATTTCTTCTTTTGACCCAAAGCCACCCGATAAAATTTACCTTCGGCTTAGGGTGCTTCGCATTTAAAATTTTGAGATTTTCAATTTAACTCTTTCCCATTCCGATACGTTTCGGAAATGGGCTTAATTGTTTATTTCAAAATTTAAAAAATGAAAAAATATTTATTATGGAAAATTTCCCATTCCTTCAGCTATCTGCTTATGCGGGATTAGTTGCAACAGGACTTTTAACTTTAAACATACTGTTGGGCATGATGCTCGGTACAGCTTACAACAAGCATAGCTATTGGACACAATTGCCCGACCGTATTAAACAAATAAATGTTTATAATCTTCATAATTGGACAGCTTACATTGCTTTGCTGTTGGTGCTTTTGCACCCAACTCTTTTACTATTTGACCCAACAACTAAATTCAAATTCATTGATGTTATTTTTCCAATAAATGCCCCACATCAAAAATTATTTGTTGCATTGGGGACGCTTTCAATGTTTGCAATTATTACAGTTTTAATCACAACCCAAAAAGTAGTAAAGAAAAAAATGAGTTTCCGAACATGGAAAAACATTCATCTCATTTCTTATGGTACGGCATTATTATTCGTAATTCATGGAATCGTAATGGACCCTCAATTAAAGGATAGACCTGTAGATGTATTCGATGCCGAAAAAGTAGTATCAGAACTTTGTCTTGTCATTTTAATTGCAGCAAGTATTATTCGTTATAAATATCACCTCAAAACAAAGAAAGCAAAATGAGAAAATTTTCTTTGTTTACAATTATACTATATTGCTTTTCTGCAACT
>NZ_JAYSPC010000150.1:0-68581 GCF_043722275.1 Flavobacterium sp.
CGAACCGTCCGTGATAACACTGCCGTCCTTACCGTCTGAGCCGGACTCTTCACGGCTATTCTGCACCACTTCTTCTCCCCATAATATCTTCATAACTAACACTAACTTCTCAGCAGTGCAACCGCCCATGAAAAGCTGCTTCGTCAGTTTGAAGGAGAAGTCTTCGGGCAAGAAGGCTACAGCTGTGTGAGACGTTCTGTCCCCTGCTGTGTCGAGCTGTCTGCTGACAGCCCCTTGGAGGAGAACTATCACAGCCTCTGTGTTGGATGGACAGGCACTCATAACTAGCAGTGACGCGTGTAGCAGAGGGCAATCAGCAGGCATGTTGTCTAGAGGTAGCGAGAGAGCGAAGTCAAGCGCTGCACTCCTATCGCACCCAATATCAATATCAATATCAATATCAACAATTAATAATTCACAACTAACAATTCACAATTAAATTCAACATCATGTCAAAAACAATTTTAATTACCGGAGCATCAAAAGGATTTGGAAGAGCCTGGACAGAAGCATTTTTAGCAAAAGGATACAACGTAGCTGCAACAGCGAGAAATATCGATACCCTAGCCGACTTAAAAGCACAGTACGGAGACGCTATTTTGCCTTTAACATTAGACGTAACCAAACGCGAAGATTCGTTTGCGGTGGTAAAAAAAGTACAGCAACATTTTGGCAAAATTGATATCCTGATCAATAATGCAGGTTATGCTTTAAACGGCGCTGTTGAAGAAGCAAGCGAAAAAGAAGCCAGATCACAATTTGAAACCAATTTCTTTGGAACTCTTTGGTTAACTCAAGCGGTTTTACCAATCATGAGAAATCAAAAAAGCGGTCACATTATACAAGTTTCTTCGATTTTAGGAATTGCAACTTTACCAAATTTAGGTCTTTATAATGCTTCGAAATTTGCTGTAGAAGGTTTAACTGAAACTTTATCACAGGAAGTAAAACAATTTGGGATCAATGTTACATTGGTAGAACCAAATGGTTATATCACTGATATTTGGGGTAACGGATTCAATAGCGAAAGTATCGATGCTTATGACGGAATCAAAAAAGCTATTGCAGAAACTGATAATTCTGATTCTTTCGGGAAAACAAGTGCTACAGTTCCGGCAATTATCAAATTAGTCGAAGCTGAAAATCCTCCTCTACGCCTGTTTTTAGGAAAAGTAGCGTTGCCATTCGCAAAACAAACTTACGAACAAAAATTAGCAACATGGGAAGAATGGGCTGAGGTTTCTGTAGCAGCTCATGGGTAATTTTAGGCAAACCTTATCTAACCATCTAATTAAAACCTCCAAAAATCATTGACTTTGGAGGTTTTAAAGTTTAGTATTTATTCATATTTCAGATATTTCAAAACATCAATTTTGGTTACCTGATATGCTTTTGCCAGGACAATAGTCAATGTTAAAAACAGTAATAAAACTAGTGCAACTATAAAAGGAAGTACAGGAATATCAATTCTAAAGGCAAAATCTTCCAACCATTTTTGCAATAAAATATAAGCCGGGATAATTCCGATTGCAAAACCAATCACACAGAAAATTACATATTGTTTAGATAAATCTTGCAATAAAACATTGGTATCTGCACCTAATGTTTTTCTAATAGCAATTTCTCTTAATCTTCTTTCCATAGAAAAAGAAGCTAAAGCAAATAGTCCAAAAATGGCAATTAGAATTACAATTCCGTTTAACAGAGAAAATAACTTGCTTTGATTTTGATAATCTTTATACGTTCGGGCAAAGTTTTTATCTACAAAATTGTATTCAAACGGATATTCTGCATCGACTTTTGTTCTCCAGAATTTATCAAGAGCAGCAATTGTTTCAGTCATATTCTGTGGAGCAATTTTAACTGAAATATTACGCAAATCTTTCTGCATCCATTCAAAAGATGTAATGTGCAAAAAAATCATAGGAGCAATTCTGTTTTCCAGTCCAAAATAATTGAAGTCCTTTACAATCCCAACCACTTTTAGTTTTCTTCCACCCCAAACTATTTCCTTGTTTACAGGATCTTTTTCCATTAATGTTTTAGCGGCAGTTTCATTTAGTAATACATTACTAAGAGTATCTGAGGCAAATTCTATTGATAAATCCCGTCCTTTAATTACCTTGATTCCTAAAACATCAAAAATTCCAAAATCAATAGCCATTTGTTGCGTTATCACTTCTTTATTGTCTTTGTAATGCATTCCTGACCATGAATTAACATTAGTTCCAAAAGAAAATACTCCTGCAGAAACTACCTCAACTCCTTTTATTTTTAAAAGTTCCTGCCTGATTGTTTTATATCTTTCAAATTGTTTTTTGCCTTTTTTGGGTTTAAAAGAGATATCCATTACCTGAGCTCCTTTAAAACCTAAATCTTTATTGGCCATATAATGTACTTGTTGATATACTATAAATGAACCGATGATAAAAAAGGTCGCAATGGCAAATTGCAAAACCAGCATTCCGTTTCTAAGCCAGATGCCGTTTTTACTGCGGGAAAAATTTCCTTTTAAAACTTTCAGGGGTTCAAAATTAGATACATATATCGCTGGCAAAACTCCCGAAACTAAGATGACAATTATAAAAATGAAGATCAATTGCACATAAAACTGAGAGCCTTTGAGAATGATATTTTTGTTTAAAAGTGAATTATAAAAAGGCAATGAAAGTTCGACAATTACTAATGCCAGTAAGAGTGAAAAAAGAGTGATTAGTGTGGTTTCAAATACAAATTGCGCAATAATTTGCGGTTTTGTTGCTCCCACTATTTTTCGTACTCCAACTTCTTTAGCTCTTTTTACAGCGTTTGCAGTTGCCAAATTAATATAGTTCACAATCGACAATAAAAGTATAAGTATAGATAAACCCATTAATATTCGCAAAAACTGAACATTGGTATTTCCTTCCGGAAAAGGAAAATTTCCCGGAACAAGTCTCGATCCCGAAAAAGGAAGAAATAGGGCTTTTGTAGGTTCTCCATATTGTTTTAAATACGCTTCATAAGTTATTCCTTCTTCTTTTGCCTGTTTTTTATAATTATTTTCAACATAGATTTCGTTTAGCTTATTAATAACGGCTGTTGTATCATTTTGACTTTTTAGCTTTAACATTAATCCGTAATTAAAACCCCAGCTTTCTTTATTTTTCTTCAGATCCTCCTCAATTATAGTAGTAACCGCCGAGGGCATTACCGAAGATTTTTCCTTTAGTCTGTATATCCCCCTGACAACGAAATACTTCTCGGCATATCTTATCTGTTTTCCCATAGGATTTTCATTCTTAAACAAGCGCGAAGCTGTCTGTTCAGAGAGTGCTATACTATTGCGATCATGAAGTGCACTTTTTCCGCTGCCTTTAACAAATTCGAAAGGAAAAAAAGAAAAGAAATTACTTTGTGCTGAAAAGATCTTATCTACTACTTGTATTTTACCATTATATTGTACCGTTTCTTTAGTATAATCCGTGTTAAAATAGCAATAATCCTTTAAATCAGAAGTGGCCGATTTTAGCATTGGCCCAGATATAGCAGAGTTTACAGCCCAAACGTTTCCTCCGCCAAGATCATTAAGTACAAGGTATATTCTATCTTTTTCAGGATTCCATTGATCGTATGAGTGTTCTTCGTTCCAATACAAAATCGAGAAAATAAGTCCTGCAATACCAATACTTAGTCCAAGAACATTCAAAGCAGTAAAGAATTTGTTGTTCTTGATGTGGTAAATAAATATGTTGGTCCAGTTTTTTAGCATGATCTTAATTATTTTAAGTTTGCCGCAAAAACATCGACATTTCTATTATTCGTTTTTTCTGAAAGAATAATTCCGTCTTTCATTAAAATCGTTCTTTGAGAAAAAGATGCATCATAATCAGAGTGCGTTACCATCAAAATCGTGGTTCCGCTGGCATGAAGATCCGTTAATAATTCCATCACTTCATTTCCGTTTTTACTGTCCAGATTACCTGTAGGTTCATCAGCAAGAATGATTTTTGGGTCATTGATTAAAGCCCTTGCAACGGCTACACGTTGTTGCTGACCTCCGGAAAGCTGTTGCGGATAATGTTTTAATCGATGTGCAATCCCTAATATAGCAGCAATTTCCTGTACTTTTTTCTTTCTTTCAGAAAAAGGAACATTGTTGTAAATCAGGGGTAATTCGATATTATCAAAAACCAACAATTCATCAATTAGATTGAAATTCTGAAAAATGAATCCGATGTTTTCTTTTCTGGCTTTTGATTTTTGATGCTCTTTTAAGCCAATTATTTCCTGATCTAATAATTGATAACTTCCGCCGGAAGCACTGTCCAATAATCCGATGATATTTAATAAAGTTGATTTTCCGCTTCCAGAAAGTCCCATGATCGATACAAAGTCGCCTTGGTTAATGGTTAAAGTAATTTCGTTTAATGCATTTGTTTCTACTTCTTCGATTCTAAAAATTTTTGAAAGTTTTTTAATGGTGATCATAATTGTTGATTTTAGATTGATGTTTTTTACTTTTTTTTATTGCCGGATAATAGAAACTAATTCGAAATTAAGATAATAAACAATATAATCGATAGATGTCTATTTTTGTTACTTTTACCAGCAATAATGATTTATATCTTTAATGATTTGCTAATCTTATTGTGATTTTCGTGCCAAAAATTTAAAATGTGTAACTGCTTTATTTTTACATTTTTATTTTTTTACTAATTAAAAAAGTGTCCATTTATGGACAGCTTTCGTCCAAAACCGAACAAAAATGAAAAAGACAAATGCCTCAATTTTAATCATCGACGATCAGGAAGACATCCTTTTTGCGTCGAAAGTGTTCCTTAAAAAGTATTTTGAAGACATTTTTACGCTCAATAATCCGAAAAAAATTGTCGAATTATTGTCAAAAAAAACAATTGATGTCGTTTTGCTCGATATGAATTACCGAATAGGTTTTGAAGACGGAAAAGAAGGTTTGTATTTATTGAAAGAAATAAAAACGCTTTCTCCAAAAACCGTTGTGATTTTAATGACGGCATTTGGCAAGGTCGAAACCGCTGTTGAAGGTTTAAAATCCGGTGCTTTTGATTATATCCTAAAACCCTGGGAAAACAAAAAATTGCTGGAATCTGTAAAACAAGCCGTTGATAAATCCCGCAAAGAACAAAAGAGAGACAGGAATATTGAGGTTGAGCAAACTTTTTTTACAGGCACTTCTGAAATTATAAAAAAGGCTTATTCCTTGGCTGATAAAGTAGCGAAAACCGATGCTAATGTTTTGATTCTTGGCGAAAACGGAACCGGAAAATTTGTTTTGGCACATCACATTTACAGTCAATCCGAAAGAAAAAATGGTCCTTTTATTGCCGTTGATTTAGGATCTTTGAATTCTAATATTTTCGAAAGCGAATTGTTCGGTTATGCAAAAGGCGCTTTTACAGATGCTAAAATTGATACTCCCGGACGTTTTGAAATGGCGCAAAACGGAACTATTTTTCTGGATGAAATTGGGAATGTTCCGCTGCATTTGCAATCTAAATTATTGCAGGTTATCCAGACTAAAACCGTTACCAGATTAGGAGAAACAAAAGCAAGACCTCTAAATGTTCGTATTATTACGGCAACGAACTTAAACCTGAAACTGGAAGTCGCTGATAAAAATTTCAGGGAAGATTTGTATTATCGCATCAATACAATGGAAATTGTTTTGCCTCCGTTAAGAGAACGCAATGAAGATAAAATTCCTTTGGCTGAATATCTATTGGATAAAATGATCGAAAAATACGGCCGCGACGAAATTACTTTTGATAAAAAAGTGCTGGAACAAATCGAAAAACACGCCTGGAACGGAAATATCCGTGAAATGGAAAATAAAATAGAACGCGCTGTTATTCTTTGCGAAAACAATAAAATTACGATTTCTGATTTAGATTTAGAAATCATAACCCCTTACGAAGATAACTCAGATGATATCCAGCTTTCTGCGGTCGAAAAAGCCACAGTCGAAAAAGCATTGCTAAAAAACAATAATAATATCACTAAAACTGCCGAAGACCTCGGATTGTCAAGAGGTTCATTGTACAGACGTTTAGAAAAATATAATATTAGCGTCAAAATCGATGGTTTGTAATTTGTTTAACACATAGAGAAATAATGTTGAAAATCTTTTCACTTAAATTAAACCTCATAGTTATGAGAAAAATTATGGTTTCAAAAATTTTTAATTCTTAAAATATGTTTCAATCCTTACAAACTTACAAACTCCTTTTTCTAAGATTAATCCTGATTGTTGCGGGAATTGAAATTTCGATTTTATTCTTCAAAAAAGATTTGATCTTTACGGGCGTGTTCGGACTTTTTATCGTTTTTCTATTGGTGAGGGAAATGTATTTTTACGTACGAAATTTTGTTTTGCTTTACAATAAAACCATCGCTTCTATTTTGCAAAATGATTTTAGTTCTGACTTTTCAAAACATAAATTCAACACCAATTATAATGATTTATTTCGACTATACGACACCTTAAAAAACAAGCAAAACGAGCAGGTTTCAAAAGATATTATCTACCGTTCTATTTTAAATAACATCGAAACCGGAATTATCATTTTGCAAAAACAGGATAATGACTGGAATATTTTTTTAATGAACGATTATTTTTCTTCTCATTTTAATGTACCGAAAGTGTCAAAATGGAAGTACCTGAAAAACCAATTACCATCTTTATGTGAAATTATTGAAGAAGACAATTTTCAGGAAATTAAAACATCTATAGAAATTAGTATCAACGAAAAAAACATGCAGACATTTGTTTTGCAGGCTTCAAAAACAGAAATTTTTGAGAAAGATTATTTTATTGTTTTACTGGATTCGATTCAGAATGTGGTAGAGAAAAAGGAGAAAGAAGCCTGGGTAAATTTGATGAAAGTGATTTCGCACGAACTTTTAAACTCCATAACCCCTATTCGCTCTATTTGCCAGAATCTACAAGATTTAGTTGAGCAGGATTCCTTGTCAAATGAAGATTTAGAAGATGTAAAAAATAGCGTCGAAACCATGTTAAGACGAAGTGATCATTTGCAGAAATTCGTTGAAGGTTATCGAAAACTGTCCATGCTGCCTTCTCCTAAAAAAGAAAAAATAGAACTGCAGGATTTAATCGATAATTGTCTTCAGATTATGAATCCATTATTCAAAGAGAAAAATATAGAAGTTATTAATAACATCACTTTTAAACGTTTTATAAATGTAGATTCTCAACAAATAGAACAGGTATTAATTAATCTTCTCACGAATTCCATTCATGCTTTGAAAGACAATTTACCAAAGCACATTTTTATTTCGGCGGAAGCCAAAGAAAACAGAATCTTCATTAAAATAACCGATAACGGAAGCGGAATTGAAAAAGAGATCGAAAACAAAGTCTTCCTACCCTTCTTCACCACCAGACAAGAAGGCGCGGGAGTTGGATTGACATTATCCAAAAATATTATAGAAGCGCATGGAGGTTACATTACCCATAGAAATGAGGACGAAAAAACTACTTTTGAGATTTCGTTGATTGAAGATTAAACATCCGTATTATATAACATCTCACTAAAATTATATAAACCCGTGTCCTTATTTTAGAATAATTTCATGGAATGAAAAATACAGTAATTTTATTAGTGGATGACGACGACGACGATTGCGAACTTTTTGTTGCTGCGATTCATTCCTTAAACAAAAATATAATCACCACTATCTCTAATAATTCCCTGGAAGCATTAAACAATTTAAAGGTCGCAGCTGTGTTGCCTGACTATATATTTCTGGATATGCAAATGCCCTATTTAAGCGGCGCTGAGTTTATACAGCAATTGCGTCAGGTTCCTGAATTATGTAAAATCCAGATCGTTATTTATTCTTCGCATTCACATGAAACACTTAAAAATTTAACCAAAGAACTGGAACAGGTTCAGATTTTTAGCAAGCCTAATAATTTTAATGAATTGGTTTCGACTTTAGATAATATCTTATAATTTAAAGTCCTTTTTTTAACACATAAAACATAGATTTTATGTGTTTTTCCGCATAATAATAAAAGGCGCTTCACTTTTTTGAATACACATCATAACTATGTGAAAAAATAGATTTCTCATTTATAATTCTTTTTTTTTCGAATAAAAACTATGCTTCTTTGTGTTAGAAATTTTTATTCAGGCAAGAATTTTTCAATGCATAATTACGTAATAATGTAACATTTGCATGAAATACTGTAAACCGTAAACTTGATCCAGTAAGTAACTTTGAAAAAGGAATATTCACCTCAAAAACTTATTGTCATGTTACTACAATTGATCTCAAAATTATTCGAAAGCGACGAAACTGATTATAATCAATACGATATTGTGATTCAGATTAATGATAAAGTTTTACCAATTGATAAAAGAAATATTTATCTGTTGCCTTTAAACGAATTATTATTAGAGAAAAATTATGGTGAAATTTCAGGCGGTGGAGTTCTAAAAGAAGAACCGGGCGAAATTATTTTTTGTGATATTCATGTTAAACTTTATGACGAAAAAATCACTAAAAATATACTAAAAGATATAATGATCCTTCTTGAGAATTGCGGTGCTCCAAAAGGTTCCAAAATTATTATCGAAAAAACACATCAGGAAATTCCGTTTGGTAAAAACGAAGGAATTGCCATATATCTTGACGGAAAAAATCCTGCGGAAAAAGAGGAAGAATATAATGTTGACTTCGTTCAGTCCGAGATTTCTAAAAGAACTAATACATCACAATCTACAGAAAGATACTGGAAAGGAAATTCGACAACGGGATTGTATTTTTACGGGCAATCATTTGAGAAAATGAACACCGAAGTTTCACACTTTATGAATGCACATCCATTATATAAAAGTGCCAGAATTGCTCAAATAGCTTAATTAAAGTTATGAAAACCCCATTATTAGCCTTCAACGATAAAGGAATATATTGCCAGCTTGCCGATGTATATCTTGATCCGTGGCGTCCGGTTACAAATGCAATAATTACGCACGGACACTCAGATCACGCGCGTTGGGGACACAAAAATTATATTACACATCACAACAATGTGCCTATTATAAAACACCGACTTGGTGATATCAATGTTTCGGGAGTTGACTGGAACGAAACTTTTATAGTAAACGGAGTTAAATTTTCGCTTCATCCAGCGGGTCACGTCATAGGTTCTGCTCAAATACGGGTAGAATACAAAGGCGAAGTCTGGGTTTTTACAGGAGATTATAAAACCGAAGATGACGGAATTTCAACTCCTTATGAAGTCGTAAAATGCAATGCTTTTATTACCGAATGTACTTTTGGATTACCTGCTTTTAAATGGACGCCTCAGGCTGAAGTTATGACCGATATCAATAATTGGTGGGCAGAAAATCGAGCCGAAGGAAAAACATCTGTACTTTTTGGATATTCATTAGGAAAAGCCCAACGTTTACTGAAATATCTCGATACTGATATTGGAAAAATATACACCCACGGAGCAATCGAAAATATGACCGAAGTTTTACGCCCAATCGTAGATTTTCCGCCCACAACCAGAGTAACGTCTGAAACTAAAAAAGAAGATTTACTAGGCAGTATTGTTCTCGCTCCGCCAAGCGCACACGGAAGTACGTGGATCAGGAAAATGACTCCGTTTGTTACAGGTTCTGCAAGTGGATGGATGACTTTTAGAGGTGCCAGACGTCGTCGCGCCGTTGACAGAGGTTTTGTTTTAAGCGACCATTGCGACTGGACTGGTTTACTGGAAAGCATTAAGGCAACCGGCGCCGAAAAAATTATATGTACTCACGGATATTCGGATATATTCTCAAAATACCTTCAGGAATTGGGTTATGACGCACGAACCGCGCACACACAATATGAAGGAGAATCTGGGGAAATGGATGGTAAGAAAGATGTTGAGGAAGAAATAGGTAGATTAGAATAGAAAATAGATTAAAGAGCCAAGAAGCTAGAAGAAAGAGAATACTTTTAATCAGTTCGTTACCTGTATTTTATCGTGTTTCCTTAATCTTGCATCTTCAATCTTGTCTCTTGCATCTTGCATCTTACTTCTCTTTAAAAAAATGAAAAAATGAAAAACTTTGCCGAACTTATAAAAGCGCTTGACAGTTCTAATAAAACGTCGGTAAAAGTAGATGCTTTGACCAATTATTTCGTCAATGCCAGTAATGAAGATAAAGTCTGGACGATTGCCATACTTTCGCATCGTCGTCCGCCGAGACCTGTAAATACTACATTGTTGCGATTATGGGCAAATGAACTGGCGAATATTCCGCTTTGGTTGTTTGAAGAAAGTTATCATATTGTGGGCGATCTTGCCGAGACAATTGCATTGGTGATTCCGACTACTGACGAACATTCTGATAAAAGTTTAACGGAATATCTTCAGGAAATTATTGCGCTGAAAAAGAAGACAGATATCGAAAAAAAAGAATATCTGCATGAAAACTGGCTCGCTCTTAATTATTATGAACGTTTTGTTTTTACTAAATTAATTACCGGAAGTTTCAGAATCGGCGTAAGCCAAAAATTAATGACGCGCGCACTTTCTAAAGCTGAAAATATTGATGAAGATGCTTTGGCACATAAATTAATGGGCGACTGGAATCCAAATACAATCACGTTTCAGGAATTAATTCTGGACGAAAAAAACAGCGATTATTTATCGAAACCATTTCCGTTTTATCTCGCTTATCCCATTGAAGGCGAACCTTCAAACCTTGGAAATGCCGAAGATTGGAGCGCTGAACACAAATGGGACGGAATTCGCTCGCAAACGATTATTCGCGATAACGAAATTTTTATATGGAGCCGCGGTGAAGAATTAGTCACCGATAAATATCCTGAATTTGCCTCTTTCATTGGCATTATCCCGGACGGAACTGTAATTGATGGAGAAATTCTGCCGTATATCGATAACGAAATTGGAACTTTTAATGATCTTCAAACCAGAATTGGACGCAAAACGGTTTCGGCTGCTATCCTGAAAAAATCTCCTGTAATTATAAAAGCCTATGATCTTTTAGAATGGAAAGGTCAGGATATCCGTAATTTTCCTTTTGAAGAAAGACGTATATTATTAGAACAATTGTATGAAGATATCAAACACAATGATATTCCGTTACAACTTTCTGAAAGGGTAAAATTTTCGACTTGGGAAGAATTAACCGAGGAAAGATTGCGTTCCCGCGAAATGAAAAGCGAAGGTTTGATGATTAAAAGAAAGGATTCGGCCTATCTCGTGGGAAGAAAAAAAGGCGATTGGTGGAAATGGAAAATTGAACCTCTTGTAATTGATGCGGTCCTCACCTACGCCATGCGCGGACACGGACGACGCTCGAATTTATTTACAGATTATACTTTTGCCTTATGGCAGAAGAACGAAAATAACGAACATGAATTAGTGACTTTTGCCAAAGCGTATTCCGGTTTAACCGATGCAGAATTCAGAATGGTGGATGACTGGATTAAGAAAAATACGCTGGAAAGATTTGGTCCCGTTCGAAGTGTTACGCCACAATTGGTTTTTGAAATTGGTTTTGAAGGTATTGCGCTTTCAAAAAGACATAAAAGCGGAATTGCGACGCGGTTTCCTAGGATTTTAAGATGGCGACATGATAAAAAAATCGATGAAGCGAATTCTATTGATGATTTGAAAAGCATGATTTTATAGGATTGGGGAATGGATTAAAAAGGATTTTTTTATTTTTATTGTGTCTGCTTTTTTTATTCTATTCGTATTTTTTGTTATTCGAGTTTTTGTCATTTCGACCAAAGGGAGAAATCACACTAGTGAATCGATGAAGATTGGCGATATTCATTGCGGAGTTTCGTCTGTGATTTCTCCTCCGTCGAAATGACAAAATTGTGGTTATTTCAAAGCTCCAGCGGAGCAATATATTTATAGAAAAATGTAAACACAGAAAAAAGAGCTCCAGCGGAGTGATATATAATTTGTTTCAATTAATATCATTCTATATGTCACCCCTCTGGGGTTCTGCTTCATGAATTTTTATTATCTACTATAAATATAACATCCCGCTGGGATTTATCATTTGAATTTAATATTAATTAAAAAACATATTCCCTTGATTTTCTTTAATAACTCAAAACTTAATGAACCTTAATATCTTAATGGTAAAAAAAATAAAATAAAAAATGAACAGAGAGCAACTTTTTGCAGTAGCAAATGAATGGTTTCAGAATCAGGGATGGAAACCGTTTCCGTTTCAGACGCAAACCTGGACCGCTTTTTTGCAGGGAAAAAATGGTTTACTGAACGCTCCTACGGGAAGTGGAAAAACCTATGCGCTCTGGTTGCCTATTGTTTTAAACTACATAAAAGACAATCCTAATTATAAAACCAAACATACCTCAGGATTAAAAGCGATTTGGATTACGCCTTTACGATCACTTTCGGTGGAAATAAAACAAGCAGCGGAAAGAGTTGTGAATGATTTAGGAACAAAAATGACCGTTGGGATTCGTTCCGGAGATACATCTGCGAGTGAAAGAGCCAAGCAAAAAGGTAAAATGCCGGATTTATTGGTAACAACGCCGGAAAGTTTGCAATTGCTTTTGGCAACAAAAGGTTATGATAAAATATTTGCCAATTGTACCGCAATTGTTATTGACGAATGGCACGAATTATTAGGTACAAAACGTGGCGTACAAACTGAACTTGGCTTGTCCCGACTAAAAGCTATTGCGCCTAAAATGCGTATTTGGGGAATCTCTGCAACGATTGGGAATTTGCAGCAAGCACAGGAAGTTTTATTGGGCGTTGATTCAGATGCGTATCATAATTCGGTTTTAATCAAGGCTCAGATTCATAAAAAAATAAAAGTAATTTCGATTATTCCGGATAAAATGGAAACGTATCCATGGCGCGGACATATGGGCTTGCATCTTATTGATGAAGTGGCTAAAATTGTAAAAGCCAGTAAAACGACTTTGATTTTTACTAATGTCCGGTCGGCTTGCGAAATCTGGTTTCAGCGATTGCTCGAAAAATATCCTGAATTTGCCGGAGAAATGGCGATGCATCACGGAAGTATTAACAGGGAAACGCGACTTTGGGTTGAACAAGCAATTAGAGATGAGGAATTAAAAGTTGTTGTTTGCACTTCGAGTCTGGATTTGGGTGTCGATTTTGCGCCTGTAGAAACTATTATTCAGGTTGGTGGCCCTAAAGGTGTTGCGCGTTTTTTGCAAAGAGCGGGACGAAGCGGACATCAACCGGGGAAAGAAAGTGTGATTTATTTTCTCGCAACGCACGCAATTGAATTGATCGAAGCTTCGGCATTAAAAAAAGCTGTTGAAGACAATGTAATCGAAGATCGGGTTCCTTATTTGAACAGTTGGGATGTTTTGGTACAATACCTTAATACTTTGGCGGTTTCGGACGGATTTCTTCCTGACGAAATTTTCAAGGAAGTTAAAGGAACGTTTTGTTATCAGGCAATGACGGAGGATAACTGGAACTGGATTCTGAATTTTATTTCTAACGGAAGCCAAAGTTTACAGGCTTATGATGAATATAAAAAAGTAGAAATTGAGGATGACGGACGCTTTAAAATCAATAGCAGATTAATTGCGATGCATCACCGTATGCAAATTGGGACTATTGTGGGCGACGCGGTGGTGAATGTAAAATTCATGAGTGGCGGTTATATTGGGACGATTGAGGAATGGTTTGTTTCGAAATTAAAACCGGGAGATACTTTTATCTTTGCGGGTAAACAGCTGGAATTGTTTAGAATACGAAATATGCAGGTTTTGGTTCGAAAGGCTGATCCTAAAAAAAAGGCAAAAGTAGTAAGCTGGATGGGCGGACGAATGGCGCTTTCGGCACAAATGAGTGAATTGCTGCGTCACGAATTGTATCGAGCAAATACTGATGATTTATCGCCGGAATTAAAGGCTTTAAAACCTTTGTTTACAAGACAAAGAAGGGAATCTATTGTTCCTGGTGACGATCAGTTTTTGATTGAAACTTTTAAAACCAGAGAAGGTTATCACGCTCTTTTTTATCCTTTTGAAGGTCGGTTTGTGCATGAAGCGTTAGCGAGTTTATTAGCTTATAGAATTAGTTTATTATTACCAATTAGTTTTTCTCTGGCATATAACGATTACGGATTCGAACTATTATCTGATCAGGAAATTGATATGCAGAATGTTTTAGATAATAATCTATTTTCAACAGAATATGTGCATCATGATTTGCAAAAAAGTTTGAATGCGACCGAAATGGCAAGACGAAAATTTAGGGATATTGCCGTAATTGCAGGTTTGGTTTTTACAGGTTTTCCGGGTAAAATGGTAAAAACAAAACATTTGCAAAGCGGTTCGCAATTATTGTTTGAGGTTTTCAGGGATTATGAACCTGATAATTTATTATTTCAACAGGCTTATCGTGAAACCTTTGAACATCAGCTTGAGGAAGGCCGTTTAATTATGGCTTTGGAACGAATTGAAAAACAGGAAATTGTCTGGAAAAAATGTCTTAAACCTACGCCTTTTAGTTTTCCGGTTATTACGGACAGATTACGTGAAAAATTATCGAGCGAGAGTTTAGCTGAACGAATTAAAAAAATGACGGCTTCGTATATGAAGTAAATTTATATGACTATTACAATACAAAATCAAATATTTATTTTGCATCCAAGCGGTGCTTTATTTTGGGAAACCCGAAATTTATTGCTCATTTCTGATGTGCATTTGGGAAAAGTTTCGCATTTTAGAAAACACGGTGTAGCGATTCCGAATAATGTGGTTTCGGAAAACTTTAAACGTTTGACTGAAGTTGTCGAAAATTTCAAACCTGAAAAAATTATTTTCCTCGGAGATTTATTTCATAGTTCTAAAAATACCGAATGGGATTTATTCGAACAATGGGTTGATTGCTGTACAAATAAAATTATTCTTGTTGCAGGAAACCATGATATTATCGACAAAAAACATTACATCAAACTTGATATTGATGTGGTCGAATCTCTTGAAATTGATGAGTTTTTATTAACGCATCATCCTACAATACAAGAAGGATTTTTTAATTTTTCCGGACATATTCATCCGGGCATTATTCTTCGTGGTTTTGGCGATCAATCTTTAAAATTACCTTGTTTTTTCAGGAAAGAAAACCAAATGATTCTGGCTGCTTTTGGTGAATTTACAGGAAAACATGTTTTAAAACCGCAACAAAATGATATTGTTTACGCCATTGCAAATGATGAAGTTATTCAGATTAAATTAAACTGATTTTTTGAAGTAAAGTTGTTTTGATTGGTATCGCGATTCACATCATTTTTATAATTGAACTCTTCGTAGCCAAAAGATTTTAATTCTTTAATTAAAGTTGTATCAATTTCAAAAGCTTTTGCCCAAATCAAATCGTGTTTTCGCTGTAAAGCAACTTCTTCGGCACGTTTAAAAAGAACTTGTATATCTTCACGATTGAAATAAAAAATATGATTTATGCCAATGGCTTTATTGGCATAAAGATTTTGCAGATTGAGCAGATTTTTTACTTCGACGTAGTTTTGTCATCCTGATTTCTATGAAAATAAATTTATGACCCGGGATTTGCTTTTTTATCTCTCGCAGATTTTGCAGATTGAGCAGATTTATTAGACGTATTTTGTCATCCCTATTGCTATGATAAAAATAAATATTTATGATAAGGGATTTGCTTTTTTTATTTCTCGCAGATTTTGTAGATTGAGCAGATTTTATTTCGACATAGTTTTGTCATCCTGAGCGGAGTCGAAGGACACGCAAGTAGCTCGACAAAGTTTGTACGTCCCAATTGGTATGGAATTTCTTGTGTGATTTATCCCTTTGGTCGAAATGACAAACTTTGCAATAAAATTATGTGTAGTCCCTACGGGCAATATCATTAAATTAAGCTTTCGACTAACCTTCAGCTTCAGCTGGAGGTGTTTAATACGCATAATAAGGAGGCTTAGCCAAATCACACATTTTTTGTTAAAGCCATTCAGATTGATTATATAAAGTCCAGCTAAAACTGGAGGCAATTCAAAATAGCAAACCCTATTTCGGATAACAAAAAATGGCGCCAAATAGCGCCATTAATTTTATTCTGTTAAGGAATATATGTTTAAGATTGATTTCTTATTTCTTGTCGATTTTATAAAGTCTTCCACCATCTGTAACAGCGTATAAAGCTCCGTCAGTTCCTTGAGTTACATCTCTAAAACGTTGACCTTCTGAAGCAAGAAGTCTTTCTTCACCAATTACTTTATTGTCTTTTATAGCAAGACGAATAAGATGCGTTGCGCTTAATGAACCAATGAAAAGGTTGTTTTGCCATTCCGGAACACGATTTCCTGTATAGAAAGTCATACCACTTGGCGAAACCACCGGGTCCCAATAATAAACCGGTTGTTCCAGACCATCTTGTTGTGTAATTCCTGTTCCCACTTTTTCTCCGCTATATTCAATTCCGTAAGTAATTGTTGGCCATCCGTAATTAGAACCTGCTTTTAAGCGGTTGATTTCGTCACCTCCACGTGGTCCGTGCTCAGACAACCAAATTTCGTTTGTAACGGGATTAAGTGCTAAACCTTGCGGATTTCTGTGTCCAATAGTATATAACTCAGGCAAAGCTCCCGCTCCTGTAAAAGTTGGATTTCCGGTTGCAGGCTGACCCTCTTTTGTAATTCTAACGACTTTACCCAAACCTGATGAAACAGATTGTGCTAATGGTCTTGTTTCTAGCACAGAGCGCTCTCCGGTACTTACTACAAGGAAACCGGATTTATCAAAAAGTATACGTCCGCCATAGTGAAGCGTGCTTGGATTTGCAGGTTTTGCTCTGTAAATTATGGTTGCACCTTCTATCGTTTTTTCGTCAGCTGAAAGTTTTCCTTTCGCTACAGCGGTATTATTTCCGCCTGTTGTAGCTTCGGCAAAAACCCAGTAAATCATACGGTTTGTGGCAAAATCAGGATCAATAGTCAAACCTAATAAACCTCCCTGACCAGCAGAGTTTACGGCAGGAATTCCGGTAATTGGCGCGCTTAAAACTCCCGTTGTGGTAGCGATACGCATTGTTCCTGTTTTTTCTGTGATTAATAATCTTCCGTCAGGTAAACTTTTTATTCCCCACGGACTTGTTAATGTTGTTGCAAGAACAACTCCTTGATATTGTGTATTGGTTTGAACACCGCTAATTCTCGTTTGTCCCTCAAATGCAGGTTTGTAAGCTGTATTAGGAGATTCAGTTTCTACAGGATTTGTAGTTGTACCTGGATTTACATCGACTTTATCGTCATTTGAGCAGCTAAATAATGTTATTAAGACACTCGAAACGATAGCAATTGGGTTAATATTTTTCATAGTTTTGGGATTTTATATTAAAAATAGTTAAGATTTGTAGTCATTTCTAATTTCGAACAAAGCAAAAATCTTAAAATAAAATGAAAATTGTGTTATATAATTTATGAGAAAAGTTATACGATTTTAATGTAATTTTTTGCCAAAAAAGTGCAAAGTTAGGAAACGCAAAATACAGATAGACAACGATTTAATTTGAATTGTATTGAATACATGCCTTTTCCTTGAAAAATATGTATAAAAAGCTTTTTGGTAACGAAGATCTTTTTCTATTTTTGTAATCATCAGATGATATGACAAATGAAAACACTAATCAATAAAAAATCTTTGGCTGAAGAAGTTGCTTCAAAATTACAGGAGCAAATATCTGAGGGTTATTATAAAATCAATGAGAAATTACCGATTGAAACAGAGCTTATGAAGAGTTTTGGCGTAGGCCGATCTTCGATTAGGGAAGCGATGAAATTATTGTCAAATTCCGGATTACTCAAAATTAAGCAAGGTCTTGGAACATTTGTACAGGAAATCAACAGTACGCGTGAACCCATGAATGACAAATTGATGCGGGCAAAAGTTCAGGATATTGATGAAGTACGACAATTATTAGAACTCAAAATTGCCGAAAAAGCGGCTCTAAATAGAACTAAGGATGATATAATGGCAATGAAACAGCATTTAGCCAACCGATTAAAAGCGGCGAATGATGGTTTGCTGGAAGAATGTATTGAGGCTGATGTTCAATTTCATATTGCGATTGCCCAAGCTTCTAAAAATGAAATTCTGGCTGATTTGTATAAATCTGTTGCAATACATCTTAAAAAAGGTTTTTTGGAACTTTATCCTGATACTCAAATATTTAAAAATACTTATACTATTCACGAACAGCTTTTAGAAAATATTATTGCCAAAGATGCTAAAAAAGCGTGGAATACTGTAGCCAAAATAATAGGACATATTAATTAATAATTTTTACCAAAATTCATCAGATGATCTGATTTAAGTTATGAAGACAAATTCAAGTGTAACAAATACCACAATTGATGCTAAACAATTAGCGCAGCAAACCGTTTTTTCAATTTTATTCACCATCAGCTTTACGCATTTTATAAATGACTTGTTACAGGCTGTAATTCCTGCCGTTTATCCTATTATAAAAACCAAATTTCATTTATCGTTTACTGAAATTGGATTAATTACGCTGACTTATCAACTTACAGCATCGATCCTTCAGCCTTTTATAGGTTTTTATACAGATAGAAAACCACGTCCTTATTCGTTATCTATTGCAATGGTTTTTACAATGTTAGGTTTGGCGGCGGTTGCTGTGGCTTCGAGTTTTACTAATATTTTACTTGCCGTAAGTTTAATTGGTATTGGTTCATCTATATTTCATCCTGAAGCTTCCAGGGTTGCGCATATGGCATCTGGAGGAAAAAGAGGTTTAGCTCAGTCTATTTTTCAACTGGGCGGAAATGCCGGAAGTGCGATTGGTCCTTTGCTTGCAGCAATTATTGTGGTTCCTTACGGGCAATTTAACATTATCTGGTTTTGTATTGCAGCGGTTTTAGGAATTGTGATTCTTTCAGGAATTGCAAAATGGTATCAGGAACATTTAGCATTAAAAGCTAAAAATAAATCGGCGGTTACGGAGGAAATTCATCATTCGCTTTCAAGACAAAAAGTGATTTTTTCATTGGGTATTTTGTTGGTATTAATATTTTCAAAATATTTTTACATGGCAAGTATGACAAGTTATTATACTTTTTATTTAATTGATAAATTTCAATTGTCTGTACAGGAATCTCAAATTTATCTTTTTGCTTTTATGGGTGCTGTTGCTGCCGGAACATTGTTTGGCGGAGCTTTAGGAGATCGTTTTGGTCGAAAATATATTATCTGGATTTCTATTTTGGGCGTTGCTCCTTTTACGTTGTTATTGCCTTATGCTTCACTTTTCTGGACCGGAATTTTATCTGTATTAATTGGTTTAATTATATCATCGGCTTTCTCTGCAATTTTAGTTTATGCGACTGAACTTGTTCCGGGAAAAGTGGGATTGATTGCGGGACTTTTCTTTGGGTTAGCGTTTGGAATGGGCGGATTAGGTTCGGCAGTTTTAGGAAAACTAGCAGATACAACAAGCATCGAATATGTATTTAAGGTTTGTGCTTTTTTACCTTTGATAGGAATTCTGACTACTTTTTTACCGAATATCGAAGGAAAGAAAAAGATTAAAAACTAGTAATAATTCGGTTTAAAACCAAAATAAAAAAAGCGCTGAATCTACTAAGATTTAGCGCTTTTTGTTTGCATCAAAGTGATACAATATTTTTTTACCAGCCTTTTACAGCGCCGCCTTTAAATTCTTTAAGAGCTGCTGCTTCTACTTCTGCCGATTGAAAAGCTTGCAAAAACTGTTTTACTTTTTCTTCGTTTTTATTGTCTTCACGACTTACGACTAAGTTTACATAAGGTGAATCCTTATCCTCAACAAATAATGCATCACGCGAAGGAACTAATCCTGCCTGAGAAGCAAAAGTATTGTTTATTATTGCAATAGAAACCTTTTCATCATCAAGAGCTCTTGGTAATTGTGGCGCTTCTAATTCTAATATTTTCAAGTTTTTAGGATTGCTTACAATATCTGTTACTTTAGGCAATAAACCCACATTTGGACGAAGTGTTAATAATCCGTTTTTCTGTAAAAGCAATAATGACCGTCCACAGTTTGTTGGATCATTTGGAATAATAATCGTGCTTTCGTTTTTTAATTCCGAAAGGTTTTTGATTTTTTTCGAATATGCAGCAATTGGGTAAATAAATGTTTTACCAATGATTGCTAATTTATAGCCGCGTTGTTTCGATTGTTCGTCAAGATATGGTTTGTGCTGAAAAGCATTTGCATCAATATCTCCCTGACTTAAAGCTTCGTTAGGAATTACGTAATCGTTGAAAGAAATCAACTCAACTTCAAGTCCGTATTTTTCTTTTGCTACTTTTTTAGCTGCTTCAGCAACTTTATATTCCGGTCCGGTTGCAACGCCAACTTTAATATAATGTGGATCATTATTTTTGCTTTTCGCGCAATTTGCCAGTGATAATGCCAAAGCAATAATTCCAGCTATTTTCAAAAAATTTAGTTTAGTATTCATCTCGTATTTTAATTTTTAATTTATATGTAATGTGTTTTTTTACCGCAAAGTTCGCAAAGGTTTTTCGCAAAGTTTACTAAGATTTAAATGTGTAAACACAATTTAAGTTTGCAAAGCTTTGTAATTAAATCTCAAAATATATACAAAGCTTTGTGAACTTTGCGTTTTTAACAAACTTCGCAGAGTAAAAAAACTTTGCGCGCTTTGCGGTAAAATCTCAAGCTATTTTTTAATTTTTAATTAAATTTATCTATAATGTGCTTTTTTTTACCGCAAAGCGCGCAAAGGTTTTTCGCAAAGTTCACTAAGATTTAAGTGTGTTAACACAATTTAAGTTCGCAAAGCTTAAACCAAAGCTTTGCGAACTTTGCGTTTTTAACAAACTTAGCATAGTAAAAAAACTTTGCGCACTTTGCGGTAAAATCTTTGCTGTAAAATCTCAAAGCATTTATTTATCTGTGGTCAAATCGTTTTGATAAAAAGTCTCCAACAAACTGAATAATAAATACCAAAATCACTAATAATGCTAATACCGAATTCATCGTGACTGCATCATAACCAATATATCCATATTGATAACCCACTTGTCCTAAACCGCCGGCACCAACAGCTCCACCCATTGCAGAATATCCCACAAGGGTAATTAATGTGATTGATGCGGCGTTTATTAATGATGGCAAAGCTTCCGGAAGTAATACTTTATACACGATTTGTAAAGGTGTTGCGCCTAAAGCTCTTGCGGCCTCGATTAATCCTGAAGGTAAACCCAAAAGACTATTTTCAACAAGTCTGGCGATAAACGGTGCTGCGCCAATACTTAACGGAACTAAGGCAGCGCTTACGCCAATGGAAGTTCCTACCAAAGCACGCGTAAAAGGAATCATCCAGACAATTAATATAATGAACGGAATTGAGCGAAAAATATTCACTAAAACCGATAAAATTCGGTTTAAAACGGGTTGTTCTAAGATTTGATTTTTTCGGGTAAGAAAAAGTAAAACTCCTGTTGGAAGTCCTAATACGAAACCAAAAAATCCCGACACAAATGTCATTACAATAGTTTCCCACGTACCATTTAATAATAAGGTAATAATTGAATCAGACATAACCTATAATTTCTGTTTTAATATGTTTAGAAATAAAATATTGAATTGCAGCTTCGTAATTTTCACGTTTTCCGGATAGTTCGATCAACATAACGCCAAAATTTACATCTCCAGCCTGATCCATTTGTGCGCTGACAATCTTGAAATTTGTATCAAATAATCGTGAAACTTCTGAAATTACGGGTTCATTTACTGATTTTCCTGTCATTTCCAGTCTTAATAACGGGCTTAAACCTTCTCCGTCTTCTTTTTGTAATCGTTCCTGATATACTCTTGGAATGTCAAGATGTAATGACGAAGCAATAAATTCTTTGGTTAATTCATGTTTCGGATCTGCAAAAATTTCTCCTACACTTCCCTGCTCGATCAGTTTTCCGTGACTGATTACGGCAACCTCATCGCAAATTGATTTCACAACTTCCATTTGGTGCGTAATCAACAAAATCGTGATGTTTAAACGACGATTAATATCTTTCAATAAATTTAAAATCGATCTTGTCGTTGCAGGATCAAGCGCACTTGTTGCCTCATCGCACAAAAGTACTTTCGGGTTATTTGCCAATGTTCTTGCAATTGCAACTCTTTGTTTTTGACCTCCGGAAAGGCTCGCAGGATAATCGTTTGCTTTTTCGGATAAACCTACTAATTGCAATAATTCTGCAACACGGGTCTGAATATCAGCTTTTGAAGCGCCAACTAATTCTAACGGAAAGGCGACATTCTCGAAAACCGTACGTGATGAAAGCAAATTAAAATGCTGAAAAATCATTCCTATTTGTCTTCTTTCAATCGCTAATTGTGCGTTTGATAATTGGATCAGCGATTTTCCGTCTACGATAATTTCTCCCGAAGTTGGTCTTTCCAATAAATTCACACATCGAATTAATGTGCTTTTTCCGGCTCCCGAAGTTCCAATTACACCAAAGATTTTTCCAGGCGGAACTTTAAGCGAAACATCTGATAAAGCCGAAACAATTCGGTTTTTCTGATGAAAATTCTTGGTGACGTTTTTTAATTCAATCATTTTTCTAATTCAAGTTAAGTCTGATATATCACAGACATAAATTTATCAAGCCGAAATTCTAAAATTTAAAATCAAAAAGCCTTTCAAATATCATGAAAGGCTTTAGAAATAAATACTTTTATTTTATATATAAGCCAGTTCATACCCTCGCATAGTCGCACAACACGTGCCGCTATAATGAATTGTATTCTGGTTATCGTTTTTCATTGCTGCGGCAAATTTAAAGAGATAATTTGAATTTCAATATAAAAACCGAATCTTTTTTTATCCTATCGATATAATAGACTAGTTTGTGAATTTGGTGGTAACGGATTAAAATCCGTTTCTACAAAATAAATCATTCCTCCGGAATTTTTAAAAGCGTTCCAAAGGAACAAAACATATTGATGTCCCGAAGCGCAATGTTATTAAGTTAAGGGGGAATCTATAAAATTACTTAACAGTTTAATCAAGAAAGTAATTAGAAAAACCCGTTTTTATCAGCGTTTTCGCTTTAGCGAATCAGTAAAATCAGTGTCTAATTTTGACGCGGATAAAACAGATTTACTTCGTAAAAACGCGGATAAAAACAGATTTGATTTGCAATGATTTTATTTTTTAAAAGCTTAACTTAATGACATTGCCCGGAGGGACACGCCCAAAATAACCTTATAAAAAAACAGCTTAAAGCATAAAGTGATGAAACTTTAAACCTTAAGCTGTTTAATAAAATTATTTATGTTGTTATGCTAAAGCTTCTTTGATTCTTTTTAAAGCCTCTTTTAATATATCGTCGCTTGTGGCGTAAGAAAAACGAATACAATTTGGATTTCCAAAAGCGTCTCCGGTTACGGTTGCTACGTTAGCTTCGCCTAAAAGATACATTGATAAATCGTTTGCATCTTTAATTTCGGTTCCTCTTAAGGTTTTTCCGAAGAAAGAAGAAACGTCTGGGAAAACGTAAAATGCACCTTCCGGAACGTTGATTTTTACTCCAGGGATTTCTTTTAATAATCCAACTACTAAATCTCTACGAGCATGGAAAGCCTGAACCATGTGGTTTAATACGCTTGGGTCTGCTTCTACAGCAGTAATTGTAGCGCGTTGTGCCACAGAATTTGCTCCTGAAGTTACTTGTCCCTGAATTTTTGTACACGCTTTTGCGATGAATTCCGGTGCTCCAATGTAACCAATTCTGTATCCTGTCATTGCAAATGCTTTTGCAACTCCGTTTACGGTAATTGTTCTTTCTAACATTCCAGGAATTGAACCAATGCTGCAAAAAGTCCCTGAGAAATTGATGTGCTCATAAATCTCATCAGCAACTACGTATATATTAGGGTATTTTTCTAAAACTTTTGCAAGAGCTGTTAACTCTTCTCTGCTGTAAACAGATCCAGATGGATTACAAGGAGAACTGAACCACATCATTTTTGTTTTTGGTGTGATGGCAGCTTCTAATTGTTCTGGTGTAATTTTGAAATCAGTATCTACAGATGTTGGAACTTCAACTGGAACTCCACCTGAAAGTTTTACAATTTCAAAGTAAGAAACCCAATATGGTGCAGGTAAAATAACCTCATCACCATCATTTAACATTACTTGTGCAATGTTGTATAATGATTGTTTTGCTCCTGTAGAAACTACAATTTGAGTTGGTTTATAATCTAAATTATTATCTCTTTTGAATTTTTTGCAAATTGCTTCTCTCAATTCTAAATAACCTTCAACTGGAGAATAAGTACTGTAATTTTCGTCGACTGCTTTTTTAACCGCTTCTTTGATGAAGTCAGGAGTATTAAAATCCGGTTCACCTAAACTTAAACTGATAATGTCTTTTCCTTGTGCTTTTAACTCACGTGCTAAAGCAGCCATTGCTAAGGTTTGTGATGTTGCTAAGTTGTTGATTCTGTCTGAAAGAATATTATTCATTATAAAATTTTTGAATGTCCTTAAATTTCAACTTTATTAAGGAAGGTTAATTATTAATAGGGTTTTTTATGCTAGTTCTGGTTTCATTCCAAGATCTTTCAAATGCTTGTAATGTGCGATAACAGCTCCTCTCATGGTTCTGAATTCATGATAAGGTAAATTGCATTCGATTGCTGTTTGTTTTACAATTTCGGCAATTTTTCCGTAATGAACGTGACTGATATGTGGAAAAATATGGTGCTCGATCTGGTGATTTAATCCTCCGGTAAACCAGTTGATTACTTTGTTTTTTGGAGCAAAATTAGCTGTTGTATACAATTGGTGAATTGCCCAGGTGTTTTCCATTTCTCCATCTTCATTAGGAACCGGGTTTGAAGTTTCCTCCACTACGTGCGCTAATTGAAAAACAATACTTAAAATTAATCCGGCTACATAATGCATTACAAAAAATCCAACTACAACTTTCCACCATGTTACGCCAAGAACCATTGGTAAAACCATCCAGATTAAAACGTAGATTATTTTTGTAATAACCAAAACAGTCCATAATTTGGCAGGACTTTGAGGTGTTCCATAAGATAGTTTTCTTTTCAGGTAGTTTTTCATTTGCTTAAAATCGGTGGTTAAAGCCCAATTAAAAGTCAATAGTCCGTATAAGAAAAATGAATAATAGTGTTGAAATTTATGAAAACGTTGCCATTCGGCATTTTGAGTAAAACGGATAATTCTTCCGGCGTCAAGATCTTCATCATGTCCGTGAATATTAGTATATGTATGGTGAAGTACATTGTGTTGTACTTGCCAGTTGTGTACGTTTCCGGCAAGAACATAAATACTTCCTCCCATAATTTTGTTGATCCATGATTTAGAAGAGTAAGATCCATGATTTCCGTCATGCATCACGTTCATTCCAATTCCGGCCATTCCAATTCCCATAAGAATATTTAGTAACAATTGTGCCCAAAATGGCATATTAAGAGTTAGTATTAAAAAGTATGGTGTCAGGAAAACAGCGAAAAGAATAACGGCTTTTAAATGCAGCTTCCAGTTTCCTGTTTTCTGAATGTTATTCTCCTTGAAGTAATTGTTTACTCGTGAGTTAAGAGTTCTGAAGAACTTCAGATTGTCTTGCTTGGCAAAAGTAGGCGCAGTCTTATTCATAATTGATTTAAATAGTTTTCAAAGATAATTATTATAAATTTTCAATTTGCAAAATTGAGTTAAATATTTCAACTGTAAAGTAGTACTTTTGTTAAAAAATTAGAGCAATGGATGAGATATTGAAATATTTTCCGGATTTGACCGATATTCAAATCGTACAATTTCAAAAATTAGACTTTTTATACCACGATTGGAATGAAAAAATCAATGTTATTTCAAGAAAAGATATTGATGCATTATATACAAAACACGTTTTACATTCGTTAGGAATTGCAAAAATCATGAAGTTCGAACCTGGAACAACTGTTCTTGATGTTGGAACCGGTGGAGGATTTCCCGGAATCCCTTTAGCGATTCTTTTTCCGGAAACACGTTTTTATTTGATTGATATAATTGCAAAAAAAATAAAAGTAGTTCATGGTGTTGTTGATGCATTAGAATTAAAGAACGTAAAAGTGGAACAATTGCGTGCCGAAAATGTAAAAGGCGATTTTGATTTTATCGTTAGTCGCGCTGTAACAAATATGCCGGATTTTGTTTCCTGGATTAAAGGTAAAATTAAAAAGCAGCATAAACACACTTTAAAAAACGGGATTTTGTACCTAAAAGGTGGCGATTTGACCGAAGAATTAAAAGATTTTCCAAAAGCAACTTTATATGATTTGTCTACAATTTTTGATAACGAATTTTTCGAAACTAAAAAAGTGGTGCATTTGCCTTTGAAATTTACATTTTAATTTACTTTTAAAATATTAATTAACCCGACATATTTACTTTGTGAATTATGTCGGGTTTTTTGTTGATTAATCAATTAATTTAAGATGCTTTTTTTGAAAAACACAAAAATTGATTTGCTTCAATATCTAAATTATTTATTAAATCATGTATAGCTTTTTCTGATGCCTTTTCAGAATTTTGAAATTCCGGGTCAAAGAAAAAATTACGACAAATTAAAGCTTCATTTGACGAATCATAAACAGCTTCGTCACTTTCATCTATTTTAGATTGAATATAAGTGCAAGGATATTGCATTTTTAATTCCACTATTGTTTGGTTAAACCATTTATCAAAAACTTTTCTTTTTGGTGTAATATGCCTTGCTAATAATATAAGACCTGTAAGTTCACTTTGTAAAAAGTATGATCCTTTTCTGTACATTACATCGATCATTCTTACATTCATGAGCGCTATCCATAATGGTCCATTTATATGACCGGTCGCAGACATCTCAAGATCAGAATCAAAAACTAAGGGTTTTGTGTTTTCTACATTATCAATTGAACACCACAATGCTTCAATTCTTTTTTCAATATCATTATTTGTTTTTGTATATCCTTTAAGTCGCCAGTATATCCACTCAAGCAAAGCTGCTGTTAATCCTATTGAGCCTTTATGATTGATTTGTAATAGCGCATTTTCAAGTTCTTCATTTCCTAAAGGATCTAAAAATTGATTTATTTTCTTTTTATTCCATTTAAAATTAATTGGATGACCAATACTTTTTGAGTCTAAAATTATTGGCGGTGTGTTTTCTAAATTTCTCATTGTTTTACTTTTTTATTTCTTTACTGATTTTTTAAAACTTAATTATTTCGTTTTTTTTACGATCAATTAAGCTGGTTGTAAATTTAAGTTGGCAATTATTTTTACTTTATTGCAATAAGTTTTTAAGTATTAAAATAAGACAATTTATCAGGGTATCATCATGAAAACCAATACAATAGGAAAAGTATTACAAAACAATATCGTTTTAGAAGTAAAATTAATAAAATCAGATAAATCTTAAAAATAAAATATTGTTAAGTATTTGTAAATAAAGGTTTTGTGTTTTTTTGCGGTAAATCCTAATTTGCCTCCTGTAAATTTATGAAGTAAAAAACAGTCTAATCTTTTATAAATTAGGCTTTATCATATTTATGAAACCGAAAAGCAAACCGAAATATCTATATATTTTAGAAATTCTGGTAGTGATTAAAAATACTTTTCGAATTGGAATAGAAATTAGTATTTGGGAAGAATAATTAGCATTCATCCTCAATTATTTTTCGTTCATGCACTTTTATTTGTTCAATCTGTATTAGAAAAATACCTTTACTCAGCAAATAAATTTTTTTACTTTGAAAATAATTACAGGAATATCTACATATTGGAAAATTCAATTTATTGGATGGATTACTGCTTCTTTATATTGGGGACTTTCAGCTTTTTTGTCTGGAAATTTTATCTGGAAATTAGGTATCGCAGATTTAATACTTGACATTTTTATTGGTATTACATTGACGCATATTTATAGAAACTTTGCTTTAAAAAAAGGATGGAATAAATTAAATCTAAAAAGGCTGGTTCCAAAAATTGCATTAAGCATTTTGATCCTTTCCTTATTGTATATGTTTTTGATTGTTAGTAAACTTTATCTGGTTCGCTTACTAGTTTTAAAAAATGCAACTGTTTCTTTTATAACATTTTTTAAAGCAGCACAATTACAAGTTTTTATTACCGGTACCAGATTAATGTCAATTTGGGTATTGGCATATCATCTTTACCACTATTCAAGGCTTAAAATAGAAACTATAAAAGAAAACGCCAGATTATCGATTATAATAAAGGAGGCACAACTAAATAATCTGAGTGCGCAGCTTAATCCGCATTTCTTTTTTAACTCTCTCAATAACATAAAATTTCTCGTATTGGAAAACCCTGATTCAGCAAGGCGGGCAATTGATCTTTTATCTGAGTTATTAAGGAATTCCTTAAATAATAACATTATGAGATTAGTATCCATAAATGACGAAATTAATCTTGTCAAGGATTATCTGGAATTAGAAAAAATACGATTTGAAGAGCGTTTGCAAATAAAAATTGAAACAAGCATAGATTTATCGAAGTACTCAATTTTGCCTTTAAGTATTCAAACGTTGGTTGAAAATGCAATTAAACACGGAATTGAGAAAAGAAAAATGGGTGGGTTTATTATGATAAAAGTTGATGAAGAAAACAATTTTATAAAAATCAGTGTTAAAAATTCGGGAAATATAAGTCAGGAAATTAAAACTTCAGGTATTGGATTAAATAACCTGAAAGAAAGATTGCTGCTACAATATAACGGAAATGCCTTTTTTGACATTAAGGAAATGGAAGATGAAACTGTTTTGGCAACTATTTTAATACCATCAAAATGAAAAAAATAAAAGTTATAATAGTTGATGATGAGCGTTTATCGCGGGAAGAATTAAAAAGAGCATTAAAAACGTATGATGATTTTGAACTTATTGGTGAAGCTGGAAACGCTGATGATGCTAAGAATTTGATTGAAACGAAAATGCCAGATTTAATCTTTTTAGATATTCAAATGCCTGAGAAATCTGGTTTTGATTTACTGGAATCTTTAGACAATGTCCCCTCGGTACTATTTATTACAGCGTACGATCAATATGCGGTACAGGCATTTGAAGTAAATGCGCTGGATTATTTAATGAAACCAATAAGAGAGGAACGTTTTGAAAAAGCTATTGAAAAAATAAGAACCACTCTAAAACCGAAATCTTCTCTAAATAATGCCGAAGCAAGAGACCGAAAAATTTTTATTAAGGACGGAGAAAAGCGATTCTTTATTCAATTAAATGATGTTTACTTAATTGAGTCATTAGAAAATTATACCAGACTTTTTTTTCAGGACAAAAAAGCACTTCAAAGACGTTCTCTTCGTCAGTGGGAAGAAATGCTGGATAAAAATATTTTTTTCAGAATAAACAGAACCGAAATTATAAATATAAATTATATCCGGGAAGTAAACAAGACAATTGCCGGCAGGCTTGAGGTAAAGTTAAAATCCGGAGAAATATTAGAAGTTTCAAACCGCCAATCGGTTAAATTCAAAAACAGTAATGCATTTAATAAAGAAGGAACAATCTAAATAAAACGATCCATGAAACCAACTTTACATTTTGTATTTCTTATTTTAATAGTATTAAATGCATTTTCACAGCAGGTAAGTACAACAAAATCAGAAGATTTAAAAAGCGCATATACTATTCAGGATAGTGTTATGATTAAAACACGTGATGGTGCATTTATATCAGCAATTGTGGTGCAAAAAAAAGGAATCTCATCGCCAAAACCTGTTATACTTCAATACACTATTTATGTTAGAGATAAAGTAAGAGATCTTAAATCTTTAAAAGAAGCAGTAGACAATGGTTATATTGGAGTTATAGCTTATACGAGAGGCAAGCGTTTTAGCCCAAGTGAAATATTTCCTTATGAAAGTGACGGGAATGATGCTTATGATGTAATTGATTGGATCAGTAAACAAAAATGGTGTAACGGAAGCGTAGGAATGTATGGCGGAAGCTATAATGGCTTTACACAATGGGCGGCTTGCAAAAAAATGCATCCTGCACTTAAAACTATAGTTCCGTATGTCGCAAACAGACCTGGAATGGGTTTGCCGATGGAAAACAACATTTTTATAAATCCTAACTATGAATGGTCATTTTATGTAGGTAATAATAAATCTCTTGATACTGTTGCAGGAAACGACAGACAACGATTTAGGAAAATGCAGTTTAAATGGTGGGAAACTGTGTTGCTTATAAAAAACTGGACAGTATTGACGGCAGTCCAAACAGATTATTTCAGCGATGGATAAAACATCCTTCATTTGATGAATATTGGCAAAAAATGGCACCTTACAAAAAAGATTTTAAGCAAATAAATATTCCTGTATTAGCTTTTGACGGATATTATAATGATTCGCAAAATTCAGGTTTGTATTACATAAGAGAACTTCAAAAATATAATCCACAAACTCCGGCATATGTAATTATTGGCCCTTACGGACACTTTGGTACTCAGGTTGGTGGCGAAGTTAATTTGTATGATTATAAAGTTGATTCCATAGCACTAATCAATATTAAAAAAATCACCTACCAATGGTTTGATTATATTCTAAAAAATGGTACTAAACCAGAAATGCTAAAGGATAAAATAAACTACGAAGTAATGGGTGCAAATGAGTGGCGAAGTGCTCCGTCTCTTGACAAAATGAGCAATGGCTTTCTAACTTTTTATCTCACAAATAATAAATCAGGAAAATTTTATTCTTTGAATGCTAAAAAGCCAGAGAAAATCAATTATCTGTCACAAGAAATAAATTTTGCTGACAGACAAACGCAGAATAACGATTATTATCCGGATCCCATTATTAGAAAAGAAATTGATACTACCAGCGGATATATTTTGTAAGTGAAACATTAAAAGAATCAATGTTGATTAATGGCTCCTTTTTAGGAGAAATAAAAGCCAGTATCAATAAAAAAGATATGGATATAGGAGTTACTTTATATGAGTTAATGCCTAATGGAGAATATTTTCATCTGTCTTATTTTTTAGGTCGTGCCAGTTATGCCAAAGATATTTCGACAAGAAATTTACTAAAACCAAATCAAATAGAATCCATTCCATTTTCGAATACACATTTGGTCAGTAAACAATTAAATAAAGGAAGTCGTTTAGTTGTTGTTCTGAATGTTAATAAAAATCCTTTTTCAGAATTAAATTACGGAACGGGAAAAGTAGTGACAGAAGAAACCATTCAAGACGCAAAAGAACCATTAAAAGTAAAATGGTACAATGACAGTTTTGTAAAAATTCCGATTTGGAAATAAAAATATGATAAATGCAAAAAGCCGAATCTTAATTAAAGATCCGGCTTTTTTTTGAGATAGTTTCTAACGTGAAACTTGAAACATTTATAAACTTGATACAAAAATATTAACCTAAGAAAGGATATTTATAATCTTCCGGAGTTACAAAAGTTTCTTTGATAGTTCTGGGAGAAGCCCAACGTAGTAAGTTCAATGCAGAACCTGCTTTATCGTTAGTTCCTGAAGCTCTTGCACCACCAAAAGGCTGCATACCTACAACAGCTCCTGTTGGTTTATCGTTGATGTAAAAGTTACCCGCAGCATTTTGCAATTTTGTCGTTGCTACTTCAATAGCATAACGATCCTGGCTAAATACAGCTCCGGTCAAAGCATATTCAGAAGTAGTATCAACTAATTCTAAAGTCTCTTCCCATTTTGCATCTTCGTATACATATATAGTCATAACTGGCCCGAATAATTCGGTTTCCATTGTAGTATATTTTGGGTTTGTGGTTACAATAACTGTTGGCTCAATAAAGTAACCTACAGATTTATCATAATTTCCACCAATGATGATTTCAGCATCAGCATCTTTTTTAGCCTGATCGATAAAACCAGCTAATTTATCAAAAGAACCTTCGTGAATAACTGCTGTAATAAAGTTTCCAAAATCTTCCGGAGAACCCATTTTCATTGATTTTGCATCAGCAATTAATTGTTCTTTTACAGCTGGCCATAAACTTTGCGGAATATAAGCTCTTGAAGCTGCAGAACATTTTTGCCCCTGAAATTCAAATGCACCACGAGTAATTCCTGTAGAAACCTGTTTAGCGTTAGCGCTTGGGTGCGCAATGATAAAATCTTTACCACCAGTTTCACCAACAATTCTTGGGTACGTTTTATAATTATGGATATTTGCTCCAATTTTAGACCAGATATCTTTAAATACGTGAGTTGATCCTGTAAAGTGAATTCCGGCAAAATCACGACTTGCTAAAACGGTATCAGTAATCATTAAAGCGTCTCCAAAAACAACATTGAGAACCCCGTCAGGAACACCAGCTTCTTTGAAAACATCGATAATAATTTTTGCAGAAAAAACCTGGCTGTCACTTGGTTTCCAGATAACAACATTACCCATCATGGCGGCACTTGCAGGAAGATTTGCAGCAATAGCGGTGAAGTTAAAAGGAGTAATTGCGTAAACAAAACCTTCAAGAGGTCTGTATTCTAAACGATTCCAAGTTGTAGAATCAGATTTTGGCTGATCTCCGTAAATCTGAGTCATAAATTCTACGTTGTAACGTAAAAAATCGATCAATTCGCAAGAAGCATCAATTTCTGCCTGATGAATATTTTTAGATTGACCAATCATTGTAGCCGCATTAATACGAGCTCTGTATGGACCGGCAATAAGTTCAGCAGCTTTTAAGAAAATAGCAGCACGTTGTTCCCATGCCATATTTGCCCATGCTTTTCTTGATTCAAGAGCATTAGCAATTGCTTTTTCAATATGTTGTTTTTCAGCTAAGTGATAAGTTCCTACAATGTGTTTGTGATCGTGAGGAGCTGATATTGTTCTTGTATTTCCAGTTTTGATTTCTTCGCTTCCAATGTATAACGGAACATCAATTTGAGAATTCCACATTGTGGTATAAGCCGCCTGAACAGCTGCTTTTTCTGGTGAGTTAGGTGCGTAACCTTTTACAGGCTCGTTTACCGCTTTTGGTACATGAAAGAATCCTTTTAGCATTTTATTTAAAAATTAGATAATTAGACAATTTAAGGGTTAGATGATTTAATTTGTTACGAATAATCTAACGTGGCACAAAAGTACAAAGGATAAATTAATAAATTTACAATTTTGTGATTTAGATAACGATAAAGGGATAGTTTTTAAACCCGTTTTTAGTTTAACGCAAAAGGAGCACACATTCTAAAAGTAGGAACAATTACTTTGAATGTTTTTGTAGTAGTAAAGTTGATCATATTAAAATAACCTTTCATCGCGCCATAAGGAGATGATAATAAGCAGCCAGAACTGTAAGTATGATTTTCGCCAGGTTTTAAAACTGGTTTTTTTCCAATAACACCTTCTCCGTCAACAACTTCTAAATCATTTAGGGAATCAAATATTTCCCAGTGACGAGATGTTAACTGAACAGAATCTTTGCTGTGATTTTCGATTGTAACGACGTAACTAAAAGCAAAGTGAATCTTGTAGTTCTTGAAGTAAGTACCTTCAAAACTAGTCAAAACAGATATTTTTATGCCTCTTGTGATCTGAGAAACCATACTAAAGTAGTATATATGTGTGCGTTATAGTGGCAAATCTACAAAAAAAAATCTTTCGATATAAAACCTTAACAATGTTTTAATTTATGATGTTTATTGAGTTTGCATTTCCTTTTCCTATAACCCTTTGATAACGATCCGTACTTTCTTTATAATAAACTAAGATGGTGTATTCATTTTCAGTTTGATAAAAGTTTCCATCAATAGCATTCTCATAATCAATAGTACCTTTTTTATCTGCAATTGTATATTGAAAATTAGTAAACCCCTGCTTAATCATCACCGCTTTTTCATAAACACCTTTGTCTGTATTATAATCCATTTTGTATTCTGGCGACAAACTGTAATTATTAAACATTCCGGTAATATAAATGTCTTTGCTCGAAGATCTAAAAGTAGGAGCAGAAAGGCTAAAGTAAACCCACGCATAATCTGCCTCGATTTCGTTATTTGAAGCATTTATATTTTTAACAACAAAATTACCGTTTACATCTTGATATACAGAGTAAATTTGATTTGCTCTTGCCGGATTCGTATACAAATAAGCATTGTAAATATCATTGTTTGCGCCAACTCTTCCTACATTATTGCTTGCAGCGCGAATGTCTTTATTTTCGAAATATAAAAATTCATTTCCGCCCCAAAACTGCGTTTCCTTGTCATATTTATAAACCAATTGATTTCCAATTGTATATTGTGGAGGAACGTTTTTAATAGCAGTATTTAAATTGCCATTTTGCAGCAATAAGATTTTTACATTTTGTAACGGAGTCTGAAAAGCAATATCATTTGATAAAACTGCAAAATCCAGGTTTTGCTTGTAATTAATATTCGTAACATCACGGCTGCGTTTTACCTGAGCTGTAACGGTAGAATGATTTTCGTATAAAATAAATTTTCTGGAAAAAACAACATCTTTATCTTCATTCAGGATCCTAAGCATATAATTTCCTGAAATGCGTAATTGAGTAGTAAACTGATTCGGGAACGAAAGTCTATAATGAGAAAACACCTGAAGCGTATTAAATGAATTTACATAATCAGTAATTCTTTGATTGTCAAAACCGCTAATATAATCTGTTTTAGGAATATCAGTTGGTTTCCAGTTATAATCACAATGAATGATTTCAAAATAATAATTAGCTTCATTACCAAATAAATCATCAAACTGAAACATAAAAGTATCACCTAATTCAAATATAGGAACAACATTTCCGCCGTTTTGAACAAACGAAACTGTTTTAATATTATATGGAGGATCAATCTCGGTTTGTACTTCCTGGGCTGTCGCCGAAACAAAAATAAAAAGCAGCAGAAGATTTTGAAACAAAAATTTTGGCATCATAATACGTTGTAAGATTGTAAATATAACAATTTCTATAACGAAAAATAAGACAATTTATTGGTTTTAAAAACAATTTATCAAGAACCCAAAATGAATTCCAGATTAACCGCGATTTCGTCGTTAATATAGCTTTCCTCTAAAAGTGAATCAGATAATAACTTTTTGTTTTCCTGTAGTTTTATTATTTTTTCTTCGATTGTATTTTTCGAAATAAACATGATAACATTTACTTTATTTAATTGCCCAATTCGATGCGCTCTTCCAACGCCTTGTTTTTCGGCAAAAGGATTCCACCACGGATCTAAGAACAAAACATACGAAGCTTTGGTAATATTCAAACCAACGCCACCCGCTTTAAGCGAAATAAAAAACAACAAAGGATTTTCTTTTCCCTGAAATAAATTAACCTGCTGTTCTCTTTTCCTGACAGGAGTTTCACCCGTAATTTCACAAAAATCAATTTTATTTTCCTTGCACCAAGTCGTATAAAAACTCAAATTAGTAACAAATGAACTAAAAATGATGGTTTTTTGTTTTCCTTTTACTAAATTTTCCAGATAATTAGTTACTGCAATATATTTCCCTGAATCAATTTCCGATTCCTGATCAATCATTTTCGGATGATTACTAAGCTGTCTTAGCTTCATCAAAGTATTGATAATACTAATTTTGTCAGGGCTGGTTCCATCCGTTTTCAGTAAAAAATTACGCGCCTTTGATTTCTCTTTTTCGTATAATTTTTCCTGTTCAGGATCCATATCGCAATAATAAATCTGTTCAGTTAATTCCGGTAAATCCTTTAAAACCTGTTCCTTTGTTCGTCGCAAAATATAAGGCTGAATCAGGTTTTTTAATTCAGACAAACTGCTTTCATCTTGTTTTTTCTCAATCGGAATTTTAAAATTTTCTGCAAAAAAAGAATAAGTCCCTAAAATATCAGGATTTATAAATTGCATTTGCGACCATAAATCGTCCAAAGAGTTTTCTATCGGAGTACCACTTAAAGCGATTTTATGATTAGTATTTATTTTGTTTATGGCTTTGAAAATCTTAGAGTCTTTATTTTTAATATATTGACTTTCGTCCAAAATTAAATAGCGGAAATTATATTTTTCTAAAATTGAAATATCACGATGAAGAATACTATAACTCGTAAAAATCAAATCAGATGATTCTAATCTATGCGCTAATAATTTCCTGTCATTGCCCACATATTGCATTTTTGAAAAATGCGGAGTAAATTTTTGAGCCTCGTTATACCAGTTAAAAACCAATGACGACGGTAGAACAATGAGGGTTTTTAATGGTTCTTTTTCAATAGTAGTTTCGTTTTGAAACAAATCAAAATTCGTCGTTTTAGTGGTAAAACCTAATTGTTCCTGTACGGCAACCAAAACTGCTAAAGTTTGCAATGTTTTTCCAAGTCCCATATCATCAGCCAGACAAGCGCCCAGATTGGAGTTAAAATGACCCAAAAGCCATTTTACACCATCAATTTGATAAGGTCTTAAAGTTGCTTTCAATAAATCCGACGATGTATATTCTGCTTCGTAAATTGGGTTTACATCTTCTTTAATTTCCGGAATCGCATCTAAAGCAGCAAAATTACTTTTACGTAAAAGGAGATTTCCATTTTCTGTTTTGGCTAATTTTGCCAGCGAACCATATTTGCTCAGCCATTCCAGCGGAATCAAGAAATAGTTTCCGTCAGGCAATAAAAAGAGTCTTTCTTTGCTTTTTATATTTGGAATAATTTCGCTGAAATTGATCGTGTAAGTGCCAACTGAAATAATTATTTTAATATCAAACCAGTCTTCTTTTGTTTCTCCTTTTGAAGTTAAAATAGTATGTTTTTCTGTAATAATTTCTTTGCTTTCCAGCTTCAGGTTTTGAATTGTAAATCCTAAATTTTCTAATTCTTCTTTACGATCAATAATGAATTGAATATTGGCATAAGGATCATGAATTTCCGTATCTGAATTCAACCCGAATAATTCGTTTTTGATTTTTATTAAACCAATTTGCAGTAATTTGTCCGTATATAAATTTTCATCAGAACTTCGTTTAAACTGAATTATTTTTGGCTCACTGATAACAGTAAAATCAACAAACGAATGTGTTTTTTTAGTTTTACTGGCATCAAATAAATAACCGTTATAATCGAAATACAGATTGAGGTAATAACAGTTTTTAAAGAAATCGTAAACTGGCTGAATTGTACATGCGATAATTTTGTCCCGAAGTTTAATTTCGAAACCAGTCGCGTCAATGTCTATTTTTTTGGCTATTTCAGGAATAAAATTTTTAAAATAATTGTCAACTAATTTGGAAGGTATTTCAATTGATTTCTTTTTTAAAAAAGGCGAAAGCTTTTTAGAATTAAGATCTTTTAGCTGTCCTAATTTTTTATCGATAATTAACCAGCCCGGTTCATCCAAAAGAATATCGACGCTTTTATTCATTGGTAAAAATGAAGTTTCGTTTTCTTTTAAAGATAGCGTATAAGTAATTCCGTCTTCATGTTTGTCAAATTGAATTTGAGGTTCAAAATCTAACGGATTTGTGTTGACTCTCCAACGGTAAAAATCCTTTTCAGCACTCATATTAGCAGATAACGGAAATTGTTCTTTTACAATTAAATTATAAAAGGAATCTAAATTTATCTTGAGATGCTGACGAATTGCAAAATCAATTTTGGAGTCTTTTTGCAAATCAGCAATTGTTTTTGCCGATTTAATTTTTGCACTGAATTTTTTGAAAATAAATTCAGGTTTTAAAGATTCACAAACCGTCAGTATTTTTTTTGTATTTGAATCTAAATGTTCAAAAACAAGACCTAAACTTTCAAGAACATCTTTAGTTGCTTTTTTGTTTAAGTATTTAATTTCATCGGTATTCTCAACTATATAAGCGGTTGGGATATAATGGTTCAGGTTTTTTTCAAAACTGATGTCAAAACAAAACTGAAATGAATTTGAAGGTTCCAAGGTGAGGATTGGGTTTGAGAAGTTGGGTAAAAATAGTTACTAAAATAAAACCATTTTAATGTATTTGTTTGAACTATATAAGTGATATAAGTTCATTTAACTATATGAATAAACGCAAATAGAATTGGAAATCTATTCTATTTGCGTTTGTTTATTTTGATTTTGCTTTATTTAAAAAAATCTAGTTTTCAAATGGACTTATATCACTTATATGGTTCAGAAAGCGGTTTAGTTTTCCGGTTTAAAGCAAAGCGGAATAATTTCTCCTTTTGCCAAGCAATATTTCTCGACTAATTCAGGTGTTATTTTATTAGTGTAATCTTCTTCGATTACGATAAAACCTATGCTTCTTAATTTATCAAAATAATCACGTCCATAAATACGAACGTGATCGTATTGACCAAATATTTTAGCGCGTTCTTTTTGATCTGTAATAGTGTCATCGGCAAAAGTCACAGCTCTTGATAAATCCTGCGGAATTTGTAGAATCGCCATTCCGCCTGGTTTTAATACACGAAATAATTCCTGCATTGCTTTTGTATCGTCCGGAATATGTTCTAAAACGTGATTACACAAAATAACATCATATTCATTGTCTTTAAAAGGCAAATTACAAATGTCTGCTTTTACATCTGCCAAAGGCGAAAATAAATCTGTTGTGGTATAATCAAGGTTTTTTTGCTTGCGGAACATTTTATAAAAAGCTTGTTCCGGAGCAAAGTGAAGTACCTTTTTTGGCGCTGTAAAAAAATCAGTCTGATCGTTTAAATACAACCAAAGTAAACGGTGTCTTTCCAGCGAAAGTGTACTTGGCGAAAGCACATTATTACGTTGTTTTCCATATCCGTAAGGCAAAAACGATCTAAAACTTCTTCCGTCAATCGGATCAGTATATTTATTTCCTTTTAATGAAAATGCCAAAATCGGACGAGCCACATAGCTCAAACGAATTAATAATGGACGCGGAATTGTATTAAGTACGAGTTTAAAAAGTTTTTTCATGGGGTTATTTCGCAGAGTTACACGAAGGAGACGCGGAGTTTCTCAGAGTGTTTATAAATCTTTTTATGTTGTTTTTTAAAATTTTTGAGTCAAAATTAATCAGAAGACCTAATGGATAATTACCAAGCTTTAAATAAGTTAATATTTGTGCAAAATGAACTTCTGTAAAAGCTTCAACAGTTTTTAATTCAATAACAATTTTGTTTTCAATTAATAAATCAATTCTGTATCCGTGATCTAATTTTATATCCTTATATATTATTGGTAAGACTTTTTGCTTTTCAACAATTAAGCCTGAATTTACAATTTCATAGTATAAACACTCCTGATAAGCAGATTCTAATAAACCCGGTCCAAGTTGCTTATGAACTTCAATTGCGAGTCCAATTATTTTATAGGTTATGGCGTCTAGTTGATTGCGAGATTCGTTGTTTTCTTCAAACATTTAAAAAAGGCTTATAAATAAATTTTGTGAATCTTGGCGTATATCTTTGTGAATCTCTGTGGAATAACTATAAAACTAACGGCACTTTTCTGAATTCATCTTCTTCCGTACTTTCGATTCCCAATGCTTTGTAAACATAATAGAAAGTTGATAAAATTTCTGGTTTTCCGTCTATTAAAGCAACGTCGTGCTCAAAATGTGCACTTGCTTTATTGTCGGCAGTTGTAATAGTCCAGCCATCTTTATGTTGTTTGATATTTTTAGTTCCCAGATTAATCATTGGTTCAATTGCAACGACCATTCCTTCGATAAAAAGTTTTCCGCGACCACGTTTTCCGTAATTTGGCATTTCTGGTTCTTCGTGCATTTTTTGCCCTAAACCATGACCAACTAATTCACGAACAACTCCGTAACCGTGAGCTTCAGTATATTTCTGAATCGCATTTCCAACATCTTCAACACGATTTCCAGCTTTAAATTCTCTAATTCCTACGTAAAGAGATTCTTTAGTAACCTGCAAAAGTTTTTTAACTTCCGGAGCAACTTCTCCAATCTCAAAACTATAGGCGTGATCACCGTGATATCCATTTTTAAATGCACCACAATCTACAGATATAACATCACCGCTTTTCAAAGGCGTATTATTTGGTATTCCGTGTACAACTTGTGAATTCGGACTCATACAAAGTGAATTCGGAAAATCATACAATCCTAAAAAGCTTGGAACAGCACCGTGATCACGGATAAATTCCTCAGCTAATTTGTCTAAATATAATGTGGTAACTCCTTCTTTAATTTCAGAAGCAATCATTCCTAATGTTTTAGATACGATCAAAGCACTTTCGCGCATTAATTCGATTTCTTCACGTGATTTTACAATAATCATAATTTCGGATTTTCAGTTCGCAAAAGTACAATTTTAATATTATTTTTTATTTAAAATTTTCGCCACGAATTTCACGAATTAATACGAATTATATTCACTTAAAGTTTTCGCCACGAATTTCACGAAATATCACAAATCAAATTGAGTATGAATATTGAATTTTCACCAACTCAATTTTTAAACTCAAAGTTTTTAAAGAAAAATTCGTGAATTCGTGGCAAAGTTTTTTAAACTCAAACCTATTAAGTAAAATATTTGACAGAAAAACCGTAAATTAGTAAGAGTAAAAATTATGTAATTATGGAAACGTCTATAGATCAGGAAAATATATACAAGAAAAAAGCTTTAAATAAAATGAAAGGAAACGCTTTGGCACTTTTGGGTGTAGCTGTACTTCTTTTTATAATTGCTATTTATTTTAAAATTCCAATGTTGCAGGCTTTTAGTGAAGCTGCTATGGTGGGCGGAATTGCCGATTGGTTTGCGGTTGTCGCATTGTTTCGTCATCCGTTAGGAATCCCGATTTGGCATACAGCGATTATTCCGACCAAAAAAAATGAAATTGGAGAAAATCTTGGAAGTTTTGTGTCAGAAGAATTCTTGAATCGGGAAAAATTAGAAATCAAACTGGAAGAATTCAATTTTGCATCAAAAGCTTCAGATTGGTTGTCGCAGGAAGAAAACGCGGATAAAATCGCCAATCTGGTTGCGGTGAATATTATTCCGGGAATTTTAAAAACCATAAAAGATGAAGATATAAAAAGATTTATTCAGGTTCAGTTCAAAGAAAAACTCGAAGCGATAAATTTTGGAGATTGGGTTGCATTGGCTTTGGAACCTTTACAAAAAGGACAAGTAAAAGATCAATTGCTAACAAATGTTCTGGAAGTCATGGCGACAGAACTGCGTAATAATAAAGATCTGATTCGGAAAAAAGTAAAACAATCAACGCCATTTTTAAGTTTTGGCTTAGCCGATAAAAGCATTTCCGAAGGGATTTTTAACGGATTATATGACTTTTTAAACGAAGCTAAAAACCCCGAAAGTGAAATTAGACTTAAAATAGACGAGTATATTAATGACTTTCTTATTAAAGTAAAAAATTCTGAAGAGATGAGAATCAAGATCAATAATATGATTCTAAGCTTTACCGGAAAAAAAGAAGTTCAGGATTATATTAACGGAATCTGGGATGAAATAAAATTGTCAATTACCCGAGATTTGGATAAAGGTGACGAATCGTCTATCAGAAATAGTATTTCGGGATTAATTCAAACTTTCGGAAAAGGAATTCAGGAAGATGATGTAATGATTAATAAGATCAATAATTTCATTAAAAACGATTTGCTTTCAATTCTTCTAAACAATAAAAAAGTGATTGGAGATTTAATTTCGTCAACCGTAAAAAGCTGGGATGGTAAAGAAGTTTCAGAAAAATTAGAACTGGAAATAGGAAAAGATCTTCAATACATTCGAATCAACGGAACTTTAGTTGGCGGACTTATCGGAATTATAATTTATTGCGTAGAATGGACTTATCATTATTTTGTAGTTTAAGATTTAGAGAGAAATACTCAATTTTGTCATTTCGATTTCTATGATAAAACCAAATCTTTTTGATAAGGGATTTGATTTTTTATTACCGCAAAAACTCGATGGATTATTTTATTTCTTACTGCGTTTAAAACACTCATTTTATTTTTACCTTCTGTTACTTTTCTAAGATAATATGCGCTTAGATCATTATTTGATCGAATAGCGCTCATTGCAGCTAAATGTAAAATAGTTTTTAATGCTTTATCTGCAAGCATTGATACTTCAGGTCTCTTTTTTAAAGAGGTTCCTGATTGAAATTCAAAAGGTAGAACTCCACTATAACAAGCCATTTTTCTTGGATCTTGTATAGTTGTAAATCCTTCTGTTTTTGATAATAATGTCCATGATAAAACCTTACCAACTCCAGGAACTGATTTTATCAATTTTTGCTGTTTGTTAAGTTTTTCATCATTAGATATAACATCTTCAATATCGTCTTCTATAATCTTAATTTGAGCTTCTATATTTTTAATCAATTTCATGTTTAAGCTTAATAATTGCTTATCAAGGCTAATGCTTTTCATTAATTTATAATCATGTTGCTGAACAGTTAATTGTTTTTTCATTTTTATTCTTGATGCTCTTTCTGTCAGTAATACTTTTATCTTTTTAATTGATTCAGGACATGACTTCCATTGTGTTACTTCCTGATAATTCTTTTCTATAAAATTGCAAATACGAAGTGAATCAATTTTATCATTTTTTCCTCTTGCAAGACCTATACTCTTTTTAAGATGTAAAGGTGATATTACATAAACCTTAAAGCTTAAGCCTTCAAGAACTTCTTACAGATTCCAATTGTATCTGCCAGTATTTTCCATGGCAATAATTACATTATCTGTCTTGTACTTTTTTAAAAAGCGCTTAATAACTTGCACTTTGTTTTCAATAGAAAAATAACTTACAGCCTCTTCTTTTATACAAATGTCTAAAGTCTTACTGCTGATGTCAATGCCAATAATAATGTTTTTCATAACTTTGCTTTTACGATTCAACAAATGATTTGAGAAATTCATCATAAGCTCAACTCCTTAATAATGGGTCCCGAGCCCTAATTTCTATCTGAGTCTTTGATGAAGAGGAAGCTAAAGTCTTAATCGAAATATGAGTCACGAACTCGGAGGAACGAATAGTGTACTTTTGCTTCCTTTCTCAATCATAAATTTAATTAGATTTCAAAAAACAAATCTAAAGGAGGAACGAGAAATCACATCCCGAAACTCGATAAAGATTGGCAATTTCCTCTGCTGAATTTCAAATTGTAACGCCTTTCGACTTCGCTCAGGGTGACAGTTGTAAAAACAAAAAAGAGACAAATTATAAAACTTGTCTCTTTTTTTATGTTTAAAAATTTTAAAATTTTACAATAACGAATGACAAGTCATTGCGTTTGGCTGCTGAACTCCCATTAATTCTAAAATAGTAGGAGCAATGTCACCAAGAACGCCATCATGGATACTTTTTAATTGTTTATCAACTAAAATAATCGGCACCGGGTTTGTTGTGTGTGCAGTATTTGGGCTTCCGTCTGGATTAATCATTGTTTCGCAATTTCCGTGATCGGCAATTACAATTGTTGTGTAATCATTGGCAAGAGCCGCTTCGATAACTTGTTTTACACAAGCATCAACAGCTTCACAAGCAAGAATTGCTGCGCTCATAATCCCGGTATGACCAACCATATCTCCATTTGCAAAATTCAGACAAACAAAATCTACTTCGCCTTTATTTAATTCGGGAACAAGAGCTGCTGTAAGTTCAAAAGCGCTCATTTCCGGTTGTAAATCATAAGTAGCAACTTTAGGAGAATTTCTTAAAATACGGGATTCACCTTCAAACGGAGTTTCTCTACCACCGGAAAAGAAAAACGTTACGTGCGGATATTTCTCCGTTTCGGCAATACGAATTTGTTTTTTGCCTGCTTTTTCTAAAACCTCACCAAGAGTTTCAGTAATATTATCTTTATTGTAAACTACTTTTACGTTTTGATACGTATCATCATAGTTGGTAAGCGTCACGTAATACAAGTTTAACTTGTGCATGTTTTGCTCATGAAAATCATGTTGTGAAAGCGCTTCTGTAAGTTCACGGCCTCTGTCAGTTCTAAAGTTGAAAAAGATAACAACATCATCTTCAACAATTGTCGCTAATGGTTTTTCGTCTTTGTCAACCATTACAATTGGTTCAATAAACTCATCAGTTACATGATGTTCGTAACTTTCAAGAACACTTGCAACTGCATTTTTAGATGGCGTTCCTATTGCATTAACTACTAAATCATACGCTAATTTTACACGTTCCCAACGTTTGTCACGATCCATTGCATAATAACGACCAATGATCGAAGCAATTTTTACAGGAGTTTCTTTAATATAATCTTCTAAATCGTGAATGTATTTTGCTCCTGATTTTGGATCAACATCGCGACCATCAGTAAAAGCATGGATAAAAACATTTTCTAAACCATATTCCTGCGAGGCATCAATTAATCCGCGTAAGTGTGAAGTATGAGAGTGAACCCCACCATCAGAAACTAATCCTACAAAGTGGACTTTTTTATTGTTTTCCTTAGCATATATAAATGCATCAACCAGAACCTGCTCTTTTGCAAGGGTTTTGTGTGCTACTGCTAAATTTATTTTGGCTAAATCCTGATATACAATTCTTCCGGCGCCAAGATTCATGTGACCAACTTCACTGTTTCCCATTTGCCCTTCTGGTAAACCCACATTTAATCCATCGGTTCTAAGTTGTGCGCTTGGGTAATTTTGGTAAAGACTGTTTATAAAAGGAACATTTGCATTGTCTATTGCCGATACTTTAGGGTCAGGAGATTTTCCCCAACCGTCTAAAATCATAAGGATTACTTTTTTGTTCATCATTTTTGTTTTCTACAAAGATAAGCCATTTCTAAAATTTGTACGAAAGCATTGTTACAAATTATGGTTAATAAAATGAAGCGTATTAAAAAATATTGATTTAATTATATAAGTGTTTATTTTTTAGAATTAATTCACGCTATGCTCGCTTTCTAACCTTATTTTTGACAGCATTATAATCAATAAAATATTTCATGCTTATTGAAAAAATGTGTTTTAATGCATCATTGTTTAATAGTCCGGTTACATTATGTTTGAATTCTTTGTCAATTATACGTTCAAAATTAGAAGCATTATTTCGATATAAAACCGAAAGCTGACTTCCCGGAGCAAACCACCACGAATAAGATAAATCTGTGTTCCAGGAATAAAAACTCGAATTTTTATTTTCAGTATATGCTGCGTAAGCAGTTAAAGTTCCGTTTTGCTGAAGTTCAAGATTTTCTTTGTTTTCTGCAAAAGACCAATATTGCCTAACAGCTAAATTAATGGTCATCGCGCTGTTTAAAGCATATTTTCCGGATAAGGTGTTTGAATATGTAATTACGTTTCTATTGGCAAAAACAATAGTTTCCGGAGTGTTTTTATTATCGTCAGCATCAATACTGTCGATATAACCTTTATTATTGTTTTTTCTGTTATAAGTAAAAGTATATGTTAATAAAAGTTTATCGTTAAAGCGATATCTCGGACCAATGTCGAAACCATAAGCCATTCGTCCCGCTTCATCAGTAAAAATAATAGAAGGATTTAAATCCAAAGCAAATTTCTTATTGTAATTAGTCGAAATATTTCCCCATACTTCTATTTTCCTCGGAATTATAACATAGCGATTTTCGGCTCTTGGTTCATAATAATCATTGGATTGTAAAGGGAAAAATGTGAAACCTAATCCGTAATAATTGTTTTTTACTGTTGAAAGGTTAATCTCTGTACTAATGTTGTTTTCCTGTATTTTTCCTGATTCTTTGTTGAACTCAGCATACATATTATAGTCAATTTTAAAAGTATTAAAAAGTTTCGTTGGGTTTAGGATTCTGTAATTTCCATTTCCGTAGAAGTTGTAATAATTAGTATAAAAATTAATTCCAAGATCATTTGGATCAAAATCTTTAGTTACAAAATCAGATCCCACGCTATAACGATAATTACCGGTAGTTTCGGCAAAACTCAAAGTGCTAAAAACACCACTTTTATCCGTTGTATCGTTAATTAAACTGTATTTTACATTTCCGGATAAGTTGTAAGTATTTGCTTTTGTGTTTAAATCCCAGACTAATCCTGTAATATTTGCATCTCTGAAATTTCCGTTTCGGGTTACATTTGTATTAATAAGCGTTACGGAAGAGTTTTTTCGAAAGCGCTGATCTAAAACCAATACATTATAATTAGTTAAAGGTTCAACAACTTCACGTCTGGTTTCGCCCGAAATAGTATCTTTTATCGTTGCAAAAGTTTTTTCGGTAACCGCATTTAAAATCCCAACGCCTAAACCTTTTTTCGTTCTTCCTGAAACTTTTAAAGCGTTGATGAGGTTTACATTTTGAACTTCCTCGATTATTTCTTCGTTATCGTTTAAAGTTGGTTCAGTCGAAGGTCGGCCACCAATTCTTCTCGAATAAAACATATTTCCTTTATTGAATAAATCAGTTCCTTCAGTAAAAAAGCTTCTGTTTTCATTGAATTGCTGCTCAAACGGACCAAGATTTAAAATTTGATCGTCATATTTTGTTTGTCCAAAATCAGGAATCAAAATAGCATCAAGAGTAAATGCATCGTTGATACCGTATTTAATATCCATTCCGCCCTTAATTGTGCCATATGTTTTTTGACCATCGGCAGCATTTAAATAAAAAGAAGCGTACGGCATTAAAAATAATCGGGTAGGAGGTTTGATATTTTCTATACCTTCTAAAAGACCATTTTGTTGTGTGAATGTTCCAATTTTCGTGTCAATTAAATTCCACGTATATTTTTGACGATCTCGTTTTATTTCCCTGAAAAAATTAATTCCCCACGTTTGTTTGTCTTCTGCTGAAAAGCGCAATGCAGCATATGGGATTTTTATTTCTACTGTCCAGCCTTTATCAGTCAAAGTAGCTTTGCTTATCCAGACAGCGTCCCAGGAGTAATCTTCGCCATTTGCATCTGTCATAATACAATCGCCTTGCACATCAGCCGCTGACACAAAGAATTCAAAGTTTTGCTGACCGTCATTAAAACCATTTATAAAAACGCCAAAAAGATCTGCGGTTCCAAAATTATCACGCTGGGAAATTTCTTTTAAAATTTTATTAGGGTCATTGTCATGCATTAACGCACCAATATAAATAGCGTCATTGTTGTATAAAACCTTGATTTCAGTTTTTTGAGTTTCTGGAATTGGTTTTCCGTTATCAGGTTGATACATTACAAAATTTGTGGCTATTGCAGCGCTGTTCCAGACAGGTTCGTCTAGTTTTCCGTCAATAGAAATATTCTCAGTAATAAATTGAGACTGTAAAACTTTTTTCTGGCCATAACTCCAGAGTGTGATCAAAAGAGGGAGGTAAAAGACTATTTTTTTCATGAATTTCTTAAAAGGTACAATAAAATAGACAGTTTTTTGTTCTATTTGTTACAGTTTAAGTTTCAAAATTACCATTTATTTTAATTTTTATTAAGAAAATAGGTATAAACGTTAAGTTTTTTGACAGAAGAAAAAATCTTACAGAAATAATCGTTTTATGTTAATTATGTTAAATTTTTAGCAAAAAAAGCCTGATTTTCAGCTATATATTTTGACAACCTACAAATTTTTATACTTTTGTCGAACCCAAATTTATTATTAACCTAAAGAAATTCAATGATTTACAAAATTTATCCACTTCTAGTGTTTTTGCTATTATCTTTTGGTAAAGATTCAAATAACACTCCTGAGCTTAAAAAAGTATCGACAAAGACCATTGCTAAGGTTGAAAATTTAACTGTCGAAGCTAAAATTGAAACTATTTATAACGCATTAAATCCTAACAATTTTAATTTACCAGAACTTAGAACTTTTTCTGAAGCCTTAAAAGGGTTTTATTTGTTGAGAGAAAAAGGAGTTATTCAAAAAGACATTTTAACTGTTATTGACTTTAGTTTGTCATCAAACATCAAACGTCTTTGGGTAATTGATTTATCAACAAACACTATTTTATTAAATTCCTTAGTTGCTCACGGCAGAAATACCGGAGAAGAATTTGCATCTGATTTTTCAAATTCAAATTCATCTTTTAAAAGCAGTTTAGGTTTTTATGCAACTGGTGAAGTTTATCAGGGAAAACACGGAGCTTCTTTACGTTTAGACGGATTAGAAAGAGGTGTTAACGATCATGCCCGCGAAAGAGCCGTTGTGCTTCATGGTGCAGATTATGTTTCTGAATCTTTTATCAGAGATCATAAAAGGTTAGGCAGAAGTCAGGGTTGTCCTGCAGTGCCGGTTGAGCTTACAAATGAAATAATTGAATTAATAAAAAACAAATCGTGTTTGTACATCTACCATCCTTCAAGAAGTTTTATGATGGAATCTAAGTTAATTTCTTAATTTAGAATACAAATCCGAATCCAGATTATAAATATCAGCTCTGAACAAGAGCTGATTTTTTTTGCTCCAAGCCGTCCAGTACCATTGATATAAAGCATATTTTTTTTTGATTTTAACGCTGGTTGTTTTCTTAGAAGCAATTATAGTATCGATTCTGACTTTTGACCATTTTTCAGAATCATCTAAAATATGTTCCGCTAATTCTAAAGGATTCTCAATACGCACACATCCCGAACTCAGAGAACGATTGTTTCTCACAAAATAATTGCGATGATTGGTATCATGCAAATAAACGCTATGATGATTTGGGAATAAAATTTTCATTAATCCCAATGAATTATTATAACCAGGGCTTTGTACATAACGATAATTCCCCGGCTTATTTTCGTTCCATGCATTTGGTTCAACCACATTGCCGGAAGTATCATAAATAGTAATGTTTTTATGCGCTAGATAATTCCTGTTGCGTTTCATTGCAGGAACAACATCTTCTTTCAGGATTGTTGGCGGAACTGTCCATGTTGGGTTAAAAACAACCGTTTTAAGTATTGATGTAATAATAGGTGTTTTTCTTTTGCTCGTTCCCACAACAATATTCCTTACTAAAGTAGTATCCTGGCTTTCTACAACATTCAAACTATAATCAGGAATGTTTATAATGAAATAGTTTTCGGCCAAATCATTATTATACCATCTCCATCGTTCTAAATTGGCAATAATTTGTTGCTTTCTTCTTTCTTTCGAATAATTCAAAGCATTTATAGTTCCAATTCCAATAACGCCATCAGAAGCTAAACCATGTCTTTCCTGAAATTTCTTTACAGATTCAAAAGTTTTTTGATCGTAAATCTTCGTCAGGCTATCTTTTCCGGACATATCTTTCCAGAATAAAAGCCTTTTTTTAATGTTGATCAAAACCGAATTTGTATCATGTAAAGTTATTTTATTTACAGATTCTATATTTTTGATATCGTCATCAGGAAAAGTATTGATGATTTCAAGTGCTTTTAATAATTGCTTGTAAGTAGAAGCTTTTGACTGAATATTGTCAACAACGCTGTCTAATTTGTTTTTATTAAAGGCCTTAATAAGTACATTATTAACATCAAAAGTTTTCTCTTCTAAATCCCAGTCTCCATATAATTTTTTAGGATCTAATTTACCTTTATAAAGATGGTTTAGATATTTTTCGAAATTATAAGTAAGCAATATATCATAAGTTGAAAGATCAGCATCACTAAGATTACTAATTTTTTCTTCGAACTTTTTAAGCTTTGAAGCCTTATAATCTTCAGGATTAAGACCTAATTCTTCGGCTTTTGATAATTGCGCTAAAACGTAGGTTCTCTTTTTTAGATTTCCCCAAACAGTTTTATTTTCAGATGAATTATAAAATTGTTTCAGAGTTTCACTTTTAAAAGTACCTATAAGAGTAGTATCAATTTGTACTTTTCTCTCGTCAGTAAGTATAATTGCAGGAGTGGTTTTTTTTACCACGGGAATTTTTGGCGTATCTTTTTTACAACCAACAAAAATGCATATTACCAATAAAAAGTAAAGTTTATTCATTCTCTATAATTTTTTTTAAACATTATATAATGTTCACCAATGTCTTTAATGTCAATGATTCACCTGGGGGGTGGTAATCCATTTTTTATAAAGACCTACAGCTGCGGTTCTGGCGTTAAACCAAATCAAATCAACTTTGTTAGCATTGCAGTAGGTTTCACAATGCTTGACTCAGCTTTTACAAATCCGTTTTTTTGATGCGTTTCTAAAACTGCCATCTCACGAATTTGAGCTTGATTCTGCTCCGCAAATATAGTATTGATTTTATTGAATTACGAAATAATTCCTATTAAACTTTCATTATCAAATAAACCGTTGTTATGCGTTGTTTTTAGGCAGTTCATCATCGAAGATAGAGCTTTCAGGAGGTTTTCTTTTTGTTAGAACAGCTTGATGAACGCTATAAGTTTTTGATTTAAGTGGATTTCTTAATAATATTCCTGATTTTTGAAAAATAATTGGCTCTATAACTTTTTAGTTTTAAATAAGTTATAAATTAATGTTGATTTTAATTGATTTTTTTTGCGAAAAAGCTTGTTTTGAACTTAACTTTATTTTTATATTTGCACCAGTAATGCGAAAGTAGCTCAGTTGGTAGAGCTCCAGCCTTCCAAGCTGGTTGTCGCGAGTTCGAGCCTCGTCTTTCGCTCTAAAAACCGGAACTTAATTGTTTCGGTTTTTTTATCAAAGTTAAATAATTATTGAAATTTATTTTTTTAAACCATTTAATTATTTATATTTGCACCCTGTTAATGCGAAAGTAGCTCAGTTGGTAGAGCTCCAGCCTTCCAAGCTGGTTGTCGCGAGTTCGAGCCTCGTCTTTCGCTCTTCAAGATCCTCAAACAATTTGTTTGAGGATTTTTTGTTTTTGTAATAAATTAAATGAAAGTTTTTTATTTGAACCATTAAGAAATTAAGAAAAGTTAAGTTCGAGGCTTAATAACTTAATTTCTTAATGGTATTTTTTTTTATTTTAGTTGGCTTAAGTCGCTTTCTGTTTCTAATTCAACAGGGCGTTCGTTTTGTTTGAATAAACGAGCAGGTAAACTTCCTTTTAAAGTAATTTTATTTCCTTTTACTTCAAGCCAGCTTCCTTCTCTTAAGCCTAAAACCGGAATAGCATTAAAGGCGTGAAATTCCTTAATTCTTGTTTCTCTCGTTTCGCCCATATGTTTAGATTGCGTATCCGGATCTAAATAATGAGGGTTTAAGTTGAATGGGATTAATCCTAAAGTCTGAAAACTTGGAGGATAAACTATAGGCATATCATTAGTAGTTTGCATTGATAAACCGCAAATATTACTTCCGGCACTGGTTCCTAAATAAGGAGTTCCGTTTTTCACTGTTTCAGCTAACAATTGCATAATATTATGTTTGTACAATTGAGTAACTAATAAAAAAGTATTTCCTCCGCCGGTAAAAATTCCTTCTGCATTTTTTATGGCATTTTCGGCACTTTCAAATTCATGGATTCCTTTTACCTCAATATTTATTGACGCAAAAGCCTGCGCAACTTTTGCAGTATAATCGTCATGCGAAATACCACCTGAACGCGCAAATGGAATAAATAAGATGCTTTTACAATTTTGGAAATGGGTTTTTAAAGTAGGTAATAAATACTCTAAATAGCTGCCTTCGTGCAAAGTAGAAGTGCTAGCAATGATAATACTTTTCATAAAAATTTAACTCAGATTGTTGAGGTTAAAGATATAAAAAACACCTTATTTTCCGACCGATAAATTGGGTTTAATTAACATATTTTTACCAAGTCCTTAATACTAAATTTGGAGTACATTAAGATATTTTTACATTTTTAAGAACAAAACTAATTTTTTCCTATTTTGATTAATAAAGTTGTATTTATTCTGCTTGTTGCTATGACTCAAACCGCGTGGTCCCAAATTGAGGATCGTGCTGTTTTAAACGGACGAATAACGTCAAATACTTCAGATTTGGATGGTGTTTATGTTGTTAATGCGCAAACAGAGGCGATGGCTACGACAGATGCTTCCGGAGCATTTACTATTGCAGCAAAACCCGGTGAAATGCTTATTTTTTCATCTATACAATTCAAGGAAAACAGAGTTTTGCTAACGCACGAAAACTTTTCGGATTTGAATTTTACTATAAAATTAATTATGGTAATGCATCAATTGCAAGAAGTAATTGTCAGGAATTATAGTGGTATTAACGCGGTTTCATTGGGGATAATTCCTGGTGATCAAAAAAAATATACTGAGGCCGAAAGAAAATTGCACACAGCAACAGCATTAAACCCAACGGCAAATGCAGGAACAATGGCAGGAGGATCAATTTCTGCAGATCCTTTACTGAACTTTTTTTCAGGACGTACGGCAATGCTTAAAAAAGAGGTTGCGGTAGAGAAAAAAGAGCTTTTTATGAAAATGTTAGAACGTATGTTTACAATGGATCATTTTGTGAATCGATTAAAAATTCCGTTAGAATATGTAAAAGGATTTGAATATTATGCAGTTGATAATGATAAATTCACAATAATTTTAAATTCTAAAAACAAAACTTCAACAGAGTTTCTGTTGGGAGAATTAGCTGTAAAATATAAAGAAATAATTGAACTTGAAAATAAATAGCGCTTTACAAATCATCCTTTTATTGATCGTTCAGATAAGTTTTGGTCAAAAAAGTGATTCAAAAGAAATTACGGGTCAAATATTTGAACAATCCTCAAATGTTGAAGGAGTAAATATCATTAATAATACCACTCAGGTTACAACTGTTTCAGATGTAAACGGGATGTTTTCTATTGTGGTAAAAGAAGGCGATGTTCTGGTTTTTTCGGCAGTTAATTTAGATCCGGTGAAACGCCGAATTACGGTCGAAGATTTAAATTCTGTTTCAATTGTTGTTAAAATGACGGCAAAAGCGGTTGAATTGAAAGAAGTGATTGTAAATGAAAATGCGAATATAACAGCTGAAAATTTAGGGATAATTCCGGCCGGTCAAAAAAAATATACTCCGGCAGAACGGAAAGTCTATACAGCAACTTCAACCTCTGTAGATAAGTTACTTAATAAAATTTCCGGACGAACTGCAATGCTTAAAAAAGAGGTAAATGTGGAGAAAAAGGAGATGCTTTTTCATAAATTAGAATATCTTTTTGAGGAGAATTATTATACTGAAAGATTGAAAATTCCTGTTCCAGACATCAAAGGATTTCAATTATTTTGTGTAGATGATGCTGATTTTGCCTTATCTTTGAATACTAAGAACAAGACAATGAGTATGTTTTTAATAACAGATTTAGCAAGGAAATATCTAACAATTCTCGAAAATGAAAAATAAACTAGGAATACTCGTTGTGTGCTTATTTTGCCAGATTGCGCTGGGACAAAATAATTCAAGGAAGCCATTACATGGACAAGTAGTAAATAAATCACTGGCTATAGAAAGTGGTTATGTGATGAATATTAATGCCAACGCCAGAACTTTTATTGGTGTAAACGGATTGTTTGATATTATGGCAAGACCTAAAGATACTTTGTTATTTACAGGTTTGGCATTTCAATCTAAAAAAGTGGTTTTAACAGAAAAAGATTGTGCCGAAATACTTTTTTCAGTGCCATTAGATTTGGTGAATATCGAGTTAAAAGAGGTTTTAGTTCATAAAGATCTTAAAGTAAAATCATTACAAGGCGGGTCGCAAAGTATTGTTGATATGCAATTTGAAGATGATAAACAATCTACGGCAAAAAATAATGTAATGTACTCTGATCAGACTATTAAATACGGAACTGATTTTGTGAGAATATTTAAAGATGTCAAAAAACTGCTGAAGAAAAATGACGATGTAAAAGAAGATGTTATCAGTGATATTGCTTTTGTAGAATATTCTAAAGATAATTTTACACCTGACTTTTTTAGTAAAACATTAGGATTGAAACCAGATGAGATTGATTTGTTTTTACTGTATTGTTCTAACGATGCTGAATCTAAGAAATATCTTAAACCTGAAGAAAAGTTTGAATTGATAGATTTCATGATAAATAAAAACAAAGAGTTTAAAAAAATCGAAACGAATAAAAAATGAAAACAAAAGTAATATATCCCTTAATTGGGATATTATTTTTATCGCTTTCATCGTTTGCATTCCATAAATTTTACATGGGAGTTTTTCAGGTCAATTATGCGGCCGAGAAAAAAATGATTCAAATTACTTCGAGAATCTTTATCGATGATTTGAATAATGGAATGGAAAAGAAATACCATCAAAAAACATTCGTAGGAACCGATAAGGAAACTCAGACAGATGTTGATTTGCTGAAAAAATATCTTGCTGAAAATTTTACAATAAAAATAAACGGTCAGTCAAAACCCATCACTTTTTTATCTAAAGAAGTAGAATCTAATGATGTTTTAGTATGTTATTCCCGAATAAAAGAAATCGATAAATTCAAAACAATCGAAATCTCAAATACTATTTTAGTAGATTGGAATTCCGAACAGCAAAACATTACACATATTTCAGCATTTGGCACAAAAAAGAGCGTTCTCTTTACAGAATCTTCAAGGAAAGAAGTGTTAAAGTATTAATTAAAACATACAATTATGGTTTTAATTGTTATTTTCACACCCTGACTCAAATTACCATTAAAAATTTATGAAAAAGCTTTCATTATTATTGATTTTTCCTGCAATATTGCTCGCTCAGGAAAAAACAGTTGCTCCAAGACAACAAGGAAAGTACGATACTAACAAATTCAGTCAAATGTATGATTTGTTAGCAACACCTAATATGTTTCGTACCGCATCCGGAGCTCCCGGACCTGCATATTACCAACAACAGGCAGATTATAAAATTGATATTGAATTAGACGATAAAAATTCAAAATTAAGCGGTGCTGAAGTAATAACATATTCAAACAATTCACCGGATAGTTTAGAATATTTATGGATTCAGTTAGATCAAAATCAGGCAAAAGCCAATACCCAAACATCATTAGCCGAAGGAGAAAAAATAAATCAGGTATTACCACTTGAAGGATTTTCGACTAAATACCTGAAAAAGAATTTAGAGCGCGGTTTTAATATTGAAACTGTAAAGGATTCAAAAGGAAATCCAATGTCATATACCATCAATGAAACCATGATGCGTATCAATTTAGTTACGCCATTAAAGCCAGGTGAAAAAATTTCATTAGCAATAAAATGGTGGTACAATATTAATAATTACAGAAAAGAAGGCGGACGTTCAGGTTATGAATTATTCGAAAAAGACGGCAATAAATTATATGTAATTGCCCAGTTCTATCCAAGAATGGCGGTTTACAACGATGTTGAAGGCTGGCAGAATATGCAATTTTGGGGAGGCGGAGAATTTGCTTTGCCTTTTGGAAATTTCGACGTAAATATTACAGTTCCCGCAGATCACGTTATTGACGCTACAGGAGAATTGACAAATAGAAGCGAAGTTTTTACACCAGAACAGGTAAAACGTTACGAACAAGCCCAAAAATCATTTGATAAACCCGTTGTAATTGTTACACAAGCTGAGGCAGAAGTAACAGAAAAAGGATTTTCGGAAAAGAAAAAAACTTGGAAATTCAGCGCTAAAAATGTACGTGATTTTGGAATCGCATCTTCAAGAAAATTCATTTATGATGCAATGGCAGTAAAAATGGGCAATAGAGTAGTGATGGCAGAATCTGTTTATCCAAAAGAAGCAAATCCGCTTTGGGGAGAAACATCAACAATGGTTGTTGCACATACTTTAAAAAGCTATTCATCGCATACATTCGATTATCCTTATCCAAAAGCAGTTTCAGTTTCGGCAGAAGACCAAGGGATGGAATATCCTATGATTTGCTGGAATTTTGGTCGTCCTGATGAAAACGGAAAAACAAGTAAAGAAGTTAAAAACGGAATGATTGGTGTTGTGATTCACGAAGTTGGACACACGTTTTTTCCAATGATTGTAAACTCAGACGAGCGTCAATGGACTTGGATGGATGAAGGTTTAAACTCATTTTTAGAATATCTGGCAGAACAGGAATTAGATCCAACTTTCCCTTCAAGACGCGGACCGGCAAAAAATATCGTTCCTTACATGAGCGGAGATCAAAAGTTTTTAGAGCCAATTATGTCAAACTCTGAAACGATTCAGCAATTTGGAAATAATGCTTACGGAAAACCTGCAACAGGACTTAATATTTTAAGAGAAGTAGTAATGGGAAGAGAATTGTTTGATTATGCCTTTAAAACATACGCAAACAGATGGAAATTCAAGCACCCGACTCCTGAAGATTTCTTTAGAACTATGGAAGATGCTTCGGCAGTTGATTTAGACTGGTTTTTTAGAGGATGGTTTTATTCAACTGATTTCGTAGATATAGGAATCAAGGATGTAAAACAATATTATGTTTCTGAAACGCCAACGGCAGATCTTAAAGATGTAAAAGTGAAAAAAGGACGTTTTGGTTTAGAGAAAGGACCGTTCGTTTATTTAGTTTCCGGAGATAATGCTGAAGTTAGCGCTTCAAGCAAAAAACCGTTAAAAGTAGAAGATATTAAACCATTAGCAGATTATGTAGATCAGACTTTTACTGCTGAGGAAAAATCAGAATTAAAATCGCCTAAATATTTCTATGAAGTCGAGTTCAACAAGCCAGGCGGAATGATTATGCCAATTCTTGTTGAAATAACTTATGAAGACGGTACAAAAGATAATTACCAATATCCGGCTCAAATCTGGAGAAAAAATAATGATACCGCTAAAAAAGTTTATGCAACTTCAAAAGCCATAAAAAGCATACAAATAGATCCAAAATTAATGACTGCCGATATTGATGTGACCAACAATTCATGGCCAAAAGTAGAAGTAAAGTCAAAATTTGATTAATACACACCTTAAAGACTCTGAAAAGAGTCTTTTTTTTTAAGTAAATTTTAAAACTCTCAGCTACAAAATTTAATATCTTTGTGGCACACAAAAATAAAAGATATGTTTGGTATAGGAGGAGGAGAACTAGTTTTTATATTATTTATCGTACTTATGCTTTTTGGTTCAGATAAAGTGCCTGAAATTGCTCGTACAATGGGTAAAGCTATGGCACAATTGAAAAATGCGACCAACGATATTAAAAGTGAAATACACAAAGGAGCAGAGGCTAATGGTCTTGACCATAGTTCTTTGACAAGTATTACCGGAAATATTAATGCTCAGATTAATGAAGCCAAAACAAACTTATTAGGAGATAATGCAAATTTAACTTCAAATTTGTTAGGTGATACAGCCACAGAAATCGATAAAGTAAAAGAAGATATTGATACTATCTCAGGACCTGTAAAACGCCAACTATAATGCTTGAAAACATAAAGGAATTAGACACCAGTCTTTTAATATATCTTAACGGTTTAGGTTCTGAAAAATACGATCAATTTTGGCTTATACTTACCAGTCAGCTAAATTGGACACCGTTTTTTTTATTGATGTTTTATCTTATTTATAAAAAAATAGGCGCAAAACAAACCTTATATGTCTTACTGTTTATAGCGGTTTTACTAGCTTTTACAGATCAGATAACCAATTTGTTTAAATATACATTTCAGCGTTTACGCCCTTGTAATAATCCGGATATCAATACGATTATACGTGTTGTTCAGGTTAGAAAATCATATAGTTTTTTCTCAGGACATGCCGCAAATACAATGGCCGTAGCAACGTTTTTATATTTAGTTCTAAAACGCCATTTCAAATATTTAGGATTCTTGTTTTTATGGCCTTTAATCTTCGCTTATAGCCGTATTTACTTAGGATTACATTATCCTGGAGACATTCTTACCGGTTATTTCTTTGGAGCAATTTTTGGATCATTACTTTATTTGGTATATAGAAAACTAAAACCACAATATTTTCCGGGATAATTTTCAGAAGCTATTTCCGTTTCAATCTTTAATGCCTCCCGAAGCCTCGGGACCGGCATAAAAGGATTTACACTTCTATCTGGGCTAGGACAATTGTTTTTAGATTAGGTTTGTCATTTCGACGAAGGAGAAATCTCATGTGCAGAATCGACACAGTGTCGCTTATCTTTGCGGAGTTTCTAGTGGGATTTCTCATTCTTCGAAATGACAAGATGAACTGCTGAACTAGTGTTAGTATTTTTCAATCGCCTGATGCTTTAGATGGAGATAAAAAATCAAAAAAGGCTTTAGCCAAACATTGCGTTTGGCTAAAGCCTTTTTTGATATCATCATATTTACCTCCAGCTAAAGCTGGAGGCATTTAATCAAGTTTTAATAATTTTCAATTTGTTTGTCATTTCGAAGAATGAGAAATCACACTGGTAACTCCGCAGCGAATATCCTTAATCTTTGTCGAGCTACTTGTGTTATTTATCCTTGTGTTAAAATGATAAGATTATGCTTTAAAATATAAATAAAAATATACTTGTCCGAAAAATTGTATTTTTGTCAGTATCATACATTGCTAATATGTTTTTTACATATTGCTGTTATTACACTTAATCATTATCTTTGAATTATGAGCACACTAACAAAACCAAATCATATAGGGCGAAAAATTAGCCGTATTCGTGAACTTCGAGATATGAAGCAAGAAGCATTGGCGCAAGCTTTGGGAACAAATCAGCAAGCTATTTCGGCTATTGAAAACAGCGAAACAATTGATGATGAAAAATTAATTGAAATTGCAAAAGTTCTTGGTGTAACTGTTGAAGCTATCAAAAATTTTTCTGAAGAAGCAATTTTCAATATTATTGGTAATACAATTAATAATCATGATAATGCATCAATGAATTCAAATGTTCAGTATCAGCCAACGTTTAATCCGCTTGATAAAGTTGTCGAGCTTTATGAACGTTTGGTGCAGGTTGAAAAAGATAAAATTGAATATTTAGAAAAACTACATAATTTGAAATAACGTTTTCTAAATGAAATTATACTAAAAAGAGATTCTATTAGAGTCTCTTTTTTTGTGCTATGTCATTTCGACTATATTTTTTTTGAATTGCCTCCAGCTTTAGCTGGAGGTAAATTGAAGTTCCATAGAAAACGGCTTTAGCCAAAATACGCAATGATTTCGGCTAAATCCATTTCTCTATTAAATTATATTCCTCCAGCTAAATCAGGCAATTCAGATTTGAAATGAATATAGAATTTAATTCTCAACAATCGTCTTTTCGCTCCATTCTAAACCTTCAGGAAGTTGTTGATTGCCAAATTCAATATGAATCACTCTTCTTCTTTCGTTATTTGTAGTTTTATTTGAAGCGTGAAAGAGTATAGGTTTCATAATCATGATACCGCCTTTTTCAACTTCACAAATTGTTTCGTTTTCAGTTTCAAGATTTTCAACCCTGAAAATTCCTTTTGAATGTGAATCCTTTATAACTTTCAAAGCGCCATTATCCTTCGTCGTTTTGTCAATATGAATTCTTATAGTGAAATTGTTTTTCAGGATTTCTATTGGAGGCTGAACCGCAAATTGATTTTGTTTTGTAGTCCAGTTTTCAAAATTTTCAATTTCAGTTTTTTTATCCACAGATATGGTTAAATCCTGATGATAAGCTACAAACCAATTTGATTTTTCCGGTTTATCAAAATAAATAGATTTTGTTATAAAATATCCTTTTCCAAAAGTGGAAACTATAATATCATTTAATTTTTCATTAAAAATATAAGGCAAAGTTTCAGGAATTTCTTTGTGAAATTGCCTAATAGCAAATAAATCCTGAGATTTTCTAAAAGTGGAATTTTCGGTTTTATTCTCCGTAATATTCTCAATTAAAGAAATCAGTTTTTTAATTTCATCTTCAGAATATACATTGTCTATAATTGCAAAACCTTCCGAATTTATTTGATTTGCAGCATTCATTTTGAAATCAATTTATGTAATTATTACTAAAAACTTAGCATCTTAGTACCTCAGAAACTTAGCGCTTTTTTTTAAAGCACCCGACTAACCGTCAATCCATCACGAATTGGTAATAAAACCGTTTCAACTCTTGGATCATTTTTCAAAAGTAGATTATATTCTAAAAGTACTTTTGTACTAATGTCATTTGGTTGAACAGGTTCAAGGATTTTTCCGCTCCATAAAACATTATCAGATAAAATAATTCCGCCTTTATTCATTTTCGGAACAATCATTTCCCAATAGTTCAGGTAATTTTCCTTATCGGCATCAATAAAAACCAAATCAAATTTTACATTCAGATTTGGAATAATATCTAACGCTTCACCTAAATGCTGAAAAATTTGTTTTCCCCAAGGTGATGCATCAAAATATTTACGTTGAAAATCAAGTAATTCTTCCTTAATATCGATAGTATGTAATTGACCGTTTTGCTGCATTCCTTCGCACAAACACAAAGCTGCATAACCTGTATAAGTTCCAATTTCAAGAATATTTACCGGACGAATCAATTTAGACAGCATACTTAAAACGCGACCCTGAAAATGTCCGCTTAACATTCTAGGCAAAAGTATTTTCTGATACGTTTCCTTGTTTAGTTTTGCTAATAATTCTGGTTCATTTTCAGAATGCTGTTCGATATAATCTTCTAGTTCTGGTGATATAAAATGCATATATAATCTTCTAAATTTAAATGTAAAAATACAAAAAATATTGCTTCACTTTTTTGCATAAAAAAAACCACCCGTCGCAACGAGTGGTTTCAATTCTAAATTCTAACAGAATTATTTTTTTAAAGCTTCATTAACGTCTTTAGCCGTTTTCACAGTTCCGTCTTTAGCAGCTTTGGCAGCATTTTCTACTTTTTGAGCTCCTTTTTTAGTTGCATCTTTTACATCGTCAGCAGCTTTTGTGGTAGCATCTTTTACATCTTGCGCAGCATTTTCAGATGCTGCTTTAGCTTTTGCAGCGGCATTTTCGGCTTTAATAACAGCACTGTCTTTTGCTTGTTCAATATCTGTAGTTAACGTATCAACTTTGTTTCCAAGAGTTAATTCATCTTCTGCAGGTTTTGGTTCTTTTTTCTCGCATGATTGAACAGCGAACGCTAATAAAGCGATAACAGCTAAGCTTAAAATTTGTTTTTTCATAATGAATGATTTTTTTTTAGGTTGATAAAATTTAAAGGTTATAAAGCTGAAAAATAAAGATACACATTTTAAAATGATTGAGCTCTTTGCAAGATTACTTTTCATTTCAGGACAAGACAATACTCGTGCCACAAATTATCATTTTAAAATACTGGATATAATTTTTTTTCAGACTTAAAAGATCTCAACACATTTTATTAGCAATCAAAATGATGGAAAAGAGATTTGAATTGCATCAAAGGTGAATCCATTTTAATTTTTATATAAGCTAAAATTGATTACAATTTCATCCTTCACCTTTATTAAACCAGCCATTTTTACAGGAGCTTCTAATTCTAAATCCGAAAATTTCAGGTTAAGGGTTCCCTGAATTTTATCATCGGTATTGTTTAATATAAAATCTTTGTATTTGAGTGTTTTATCAGTTATAAAAAAGTTCAGATTGCATTTGTAGTTTTTACCGTTCGGTTTTATATCTGTTATGCAAACGATACTATTCGGGAATTTTTTTGCCTTCACAGTACCTTGTAAATCTTTGGTCATTATTTTGTTGCCGCAATCAAAATTTGACATTTTAATTTCGGTTTTAAAAGTGTTTTTTTTATTTGAGTTTAAGTAAACCGTATCTTTTATAGTAAAAGTATTTGAACAGTTATACTTGCCAACAGTAGATAGTCCGTTAATTTCTATTTTAATTTTATTTATTATCAAAGTTGTATCTTCTGCTAAAAAATTGGGTTTAGCACTTCCCAAAAAAAAGAAAATTGCTAAACCCATAATTAAGATTAAAAATCTCGTTTTCATTTTTTTTAGAATGAAATTGTTGCTTCAAACATTAATCCTTCAAATTTTCCTCCGTAGAAATCATTTGGCATTGAAACTCCGCCTACGTTACCAAATTGCTGATAATTTTTATAATTCTGTTGCACATATGAAAGTTTTGCAAGGATATTTTTAGTCATAAACCAACCTGCAGCAGCTTCAAATCTGTTTACCTGCACAGCTTCAGTATCAGTATTTTTAAGCTTTCCGTCGACTAAATTGTATTTAGCGCCTACATATAAATTTTCATGGCTTCCAAAACGATATACTAAATCTCCAACATATTGGTTGACATTACGAGTATCATCTGTTCCTTTATAATCACCTCCCGAAGCAAATTCTAAAGTACCAAAAAATTCAAAACCTTTATATTTTACAAACGGGTTTACCATGTACGATGTAGCCCAGTTCCCGAATCCAGGATTAAACCGACCGGTATCTTTATTAGTTTCAGAATCTAAAATATTTGCGCTTGGGTAACCAATCGTTCCGGCGTGCGTCATGACACTATAAAAACGGCTTCCAGCTCTGTCAGAAGAATATAAATTTCCGCTAGAATTTGCTGTATGATAATAAGATCCTGTAAGTCTGATTCTTAAATCGCTGTCAATTTGTTTGTCCCACCCTAATTTGGCTAAAATAGTGGGGCTAATAGTCGTATTTTGATCCGGAGCAATTGCAGTAGGCATTCCAGGAATAACTTCCTGTACGTTTTGATTTAATTTAGAGTTTGTTACTCCAATCATACTTACAAAACCGCTTCTGTTATAGTATACTTCAGCTCCCATTTCGGTAGTAAAGGCATCCATGATATTGTTGCCAATAAAAGGGTTTGTTATGGTATAAGCGTTGTTACTTCTTCTAAAATGTGCATCACCATAATTATTTTCCATTTGACCAATTTTGATGGTAGTATATTTCATCACATCTTCAAGAAGATCTTTTTTAATAAAATCTAATTTGTCAATTTGTAAATATCCTCCCTGAACCCAGGTTTCATGGTGGTGTCTTGAAGCAAGATAAAGGTCTAAATTTACACGGACACCATCTGCTAATTGCGCGCCTATTGTCATATTAGCATTTGGTAAATTAAAGTCATTAGTTAGATTGTTTAATCTGTAGCCAGCGTTTGCACCAGTTAAATTTCCTTGATCGTTGAACGAATTTATAGCTTGAAATTGTAATGCAAATGCACCACCTAAGTCAACACTAATACCTTTATAAGCGGTTGTGTCTTTTTGAACATCAAATACATTTAGGGCTCTTTGATCACGAGGAACCTGATTCTGGATATGCCCAAAGCTAAGTTGTGCATTTACAGCAATCGTGCTTATTAATGCTATAAACAGAAGATAGATTTTTTTCATGGTTATAATAAATTAAAGTTTAAATTAAATTTCAAGGTCAAATCCTGACCTGTTTTTATAGTGCCTAACAAAGCGGTTGGAGATTTCATTCCAAAATCATTAAAAGTGATTTTATTTGATCCCTGCATTGTTAATCCATCTTTTGTAACGGTTGTTTTTGCAGTTGTTTTGAGGACTTTGCTAACTCCCGCAATAGTATAATTTCCGGTTAATTCCCAAGTAGTTTCGTTTACTTTTTCTGCAGATTTAAGGACGTATTTTATATTTTTATTTTTATCGGTTTTTAAAGTTTCATACGCTACTTTGTCCATGCTTTTTTTCTCACTTTTAATGCTTTCTGCTAAAAGCGTTATGGATAAAGATTCAATATCTATAAGTTTAGCATTTGCGATAGTCAAGTTTGCAGTTCCCGTTCCTGAAGCTGATTTCATTTCCCAATCATGTAAGGTTGATGTTCCTAAAACCGAGAATGTAGATTTGTTATCCAGCGTATAATTTTTTTGTGCAGTTGCAAATGTGGTCATCCCTAAAAAGGAAATGATGAAGGCGAATATTCTAATTTTTTGTGATTTCATTTTTACTATTATTTATAGAAGTGGTACAATTTTTTGAATTCAATTTTAATCGCGCGCTTTATTATCTTATTCAAATTTATCGCTGATATCATGAGATTTGTATGATAATAATCATTGTTAAAATTTTATTAAATTCGTATTTAATAACTACAACGTTTTCATTTTAGATCAATAAAAAAAACAGCTATTTGATAATTATCAAATAGCTGTTTTTTTATTTTGTTGTTTTAAATTTGTATGGATCAATTTTGAGTCAAAGATCCCTTCATGCTAAAATCGTTTAAAGTAATATTGAAAATTAGCGCCAGTTCTTTTCCTGCTCTTACAACTCCAAGAGCCGCTGTTGGAGGAGACATACCAAAATCAGCAAAAGTAATTTGATTAGATCCCTTCAAAATAAAATTGCCATTATTAGCCGTTACATTTACCTGAGTTTTATACTCTTTGCTGATTCCGGCAATAGTATAAGTTCCAATTAAATTCCAGGTTGTTTCGTTTACTTTATTGGCAGATTTTAAAACGTACTTAATGTTTTTGTGTGATTTAGTATCCAGCGTTTCATAAGCCACGTCATCCATGCTCGTTTTACTGCTTTTGATACTTTCTGCCGGCAGTGTAATAGTTAAGTTGTTTATATCAGATAGTTTAGAATCTATAACAGTTAAATTAGCAATACCACTTCCTTCAGAAGATTTCATTACCCAATCATGCACATTTGAAGTTCCTGCAACCTCAAAAGTTGATTTTGCCAGAGTATAGTTTCTTTGAGCGTTTGTTTGTAATGACAATGTTATTAAAATCACTGTCAATAAAATTGATTTAGTTGTTTTCATTTGATGTGGTATTTAGTTCTTTTTTGGAATAAGGGAAACTATAATTCAATTAGTTTTATAATAAAAGATTGTCTTGTTTCTGAGATCAAATTTATCGTGAACACGGAACAAAGAGTATGATAAAAGTCATTGTTGAGAAATTATAAAACAACTATAATTATTACAATAGGTTTTTCTGGGCATGTTCTAAAGAAAATTAATCAATTCCAAAAATAAAAAACAAGTATTTACAGGCACTAAGCCTCAGTACATCATCAGAAATTTTAAGAAAAAAAGTAGTAACTTTGCGCCATGCAAATTGAGAAAAAAGATATACGAGCCCTATCAAAAGACGAGTTACGCGATTTTTTTGTCGCTAATAATGACAAAGCTTTTCGTGGAAATCAGGTCTATGAATGGTTGTGGAGCAAAGGAGCACATAGTTTTGAGGACATGACAAATGTTGCAAAATCAACCCGTTCTATGTTGGAAGATAATTTTGTAATCAATCATATAAAAGTTGATACAATGCAGCGCAGCAGCGACGGAACAGTAAAAAACGCCGTTCGTTTACATGATGGTTTAGTAGTAGAATCTGTTTTGATTCCTACCAATACCAGAACCACAGCTTGCGTTTCAAGTCAGGTTGGTTGTAGTTTAGATTGTAATTTCTGCGCTACTTCACGTTTAAAAAGAATGCGAAATTTGGAACCGGGAGAAATCTACGATCAGGTAATTGCAATTGATAAAGAAAGTCGTTTGTATCACAATCATCCACTTTCTAATATTGTTTTTATGGGAATGGGAGAGCCTTTAATGAATTATAACAATGTCATTAAAGCCATTGATATGATTACATCTCCCGAAGGTTTAGGAATGTCGCCAAAACGTATTATGGTTTCGACTTCAGGAATTCCGAAAATGATTAAAAAAATGGCCGATGACGATGTGAAATTCAAATTGGCAGTTTCTTTGCATTCTGCGATTGATGAAATTCGTGCGCGAATAATGCCATTCAGTAAAAACTTTCCACTAGCAGATTTAAGAGAATCATTAGAATATTGGTACAAAAAAACCAAGAATAAAATTTCATACGAATATGTAGTCTGGAAAGGAATCAACGATGATAAAGCTTCGATTGATGCCTTAGTGAAATTTTGTAAATATGTGCCTTGTAAAGTCAATTTAATAGAATATAACCCAATTGACGACGGCGAATTTCAACAAGCTTCAGAAGAGTCTATTATGGCTTATATAAAAGCATTGGAGAACATTGGAGTAGTATGTAAAGTACGTCGCAGCCGCGGAAAAGATATAGATGCCGCTTGCGGACAATTAGCCAATAAAGAAGGATAAATTGCATTTTGTTTAGTCCCTACAGGACAAAGAAACGTGTGACTAATATTTTTTCTACCAATATATAGTCTCTCCGCGACATAATGTTGAAATGTTTATTTAAATCATATTTTTAATTTATTCCGTTAGGCATTAAATGTTGGTAGAAAAAATGATATAAAATTCAAAATGTCCGTAGGGAAATGTCATTAAATTAAGATTTTTCAAACTATATTTTCAAGCAAAGTGTAAGTTTTGAATTGCCTCCAGCTTTAGCTGGAGTTTATATAAAATCAATCTGAATGGCTTTAGCCAAAAATGTGTGATTTGGCTAAAGCCACTTATTGTGCATATTAAACACCTCCAGCTGAAGCTGGAGGCTAGTCAAAAGCTTAACTTAATGACATTGCCCGCAGGGACTACACATCCTTATAAACCGAATTACATTTAAATTGCAAATAAACAAAAAGCATTAAAAACGAGAATTACTCTTGTTATTAATGCTTTTTTTGGGCAAAAAGGATTCTTATTTTAAACGTCAATTAAAAAGCTCAAATAGTTTTTGGCTTTTAAATAATGAATTCAAATTAGGCTTGAAATCCGGAATGCTTTTGGTTTGTTTTATAATAATTCTATAAATTATTCATATACTAACCTAAAATATACAACGTTTTTTTATTTAAAATAGTATATTTGGGAACGAAATGAATATTACTTCTCAAATAAAACAGCCCATCTTTAACGAGATGGAACTTTTTGAAAAAAAGTTCCATGAATCGATGACTTCAAAGGTCGCTTTACTGAACCGAATCACCTATTATATAGTAAACCGAAAGGGAAAACAAATGCGTCCGATGTTTGTTTTTTTAACTTCAAAAATGGTTTCTGGTGGTATTGTAAACGAAAGAACCTATCGTGGAGCATCAGTAATTGAACTTATTCATACCGCAACTTTAGTACATGATGATGTTGTCGATGATAGTAATCGTCGTCGCGGATTTTTCTCTATCAATGCGCTTTGGAAAAACAAAATTGCCGTTTTAGTTGGAGATTATTTATTGTCAAAAGGATTATTGCTTTCTATAGATAATGGCGATTTCGATTTACTTAGAATCATTTCTGTCGCCGTTCGTGAAATGAGCGAAGGAGAATTACTTCAAATAGAAAAAGCACGAAGACTTGATATTACCGAAGATGTTTATTACGAAATCATCCGCAAGAAAACCGCAACACTTATTGCTGCTTGTTGTGCTCTAGGCGCAAAATCAGTAATTGACGATGATGAAAAGGTAGAACATATGCGTAAATTTGGAGAGCTTATCGGAATGGCTTTTCAAATCAAAGATGACTTATTCGATTATAGCGAAGAAGCTATTGGTAAACCAACCGGAATCGATATTAAAGAGCAAAAAATGACATTGCCTTTAATTCATGTTTTGAATACTTGTACTCCGCAAGAAAAAAAGTGGTTGATAAACTCCATCAAAAACCACAATAAAGACAAAAAACGCGTAAAAGATGTCATTACTTTTGTAAAAGACAATAATGGTTTGGCTTACGCCGAAAATAAAATGGTAGAATTCCAGCAGGAAGCACTTTCGCTATTACAGAATTTCCCCGATTCTGAGTTTAAAGCCGCCCTTATTTTAATGGTGAATTACGTTATTGAGAGAAAGAAATAATTAGATAATTTGCTAATTAGATAATTTGATAATTGTTTTACTTGGTTGTAAATCAGTCGATCTCTCTTTTATATTGGAATTTGGAATTTATTTTTTGATTTTTTTTATTTCCCATGCAACCATTTTGCAACCATACTCGTCTATGCTAATAGAAGACTGTTAGTAACCCAAAAACAAAAGCTTATAAATGAAAATTATTCATTTACATCAGGAAGAAACTGAAATTATAAAGTTGGCTGTCGAAAATAATCGACAAGCGCAACAGCAAATTTATAGTCGATTTTCTCCAAAAATGTTGAGTGTTTGCCGACAATATATAAAGGACATTCAACTTGCCGAAGATGTAATGATAACAGCTTTTATGAAAGTGTTTACCAACTTAAACAAATTTGAACATAAAGGAAGTTTTGAAGGCTGGATTCGCAGGATTATGGTAAATGAATGTATATCGTATTTACGAGTTCAGAAAAAAGTAAAGTTTGCCGAAGATGAGATTTATACAGAAGAAAGTTTCAATGCAATTGACAGCCAGTTTTCAATAGATCAGATTCAGTTTTTAATAGATGCTTTGCCGGACGGATATAAAATGGTTTTTAATTTATACGCCATCGAAGGATACAAACACAATGAGATTGCAAAGATGTTAGGAATTAATGAAGGAACATCAAAATCACAATTATCGCACGCCAGAAAAATGCTGCAAACACAGATTAATATTTTAAAAAAACAAGATAATGGAACCGAATAATTTTGAAAAGGATTTCCGTGAAAAACTTAACCAACGCAAAATAGAACCAAGCGATAAAGCCTGGGATCGATTAGATGCGATGTTGAGTGTTGCTGAAGAAAAAAAACCAGTAGTTCGACTTCGCTCACTACAAGCCTCGAAAAAAAGATGGCTTTATATCGCGGCCAGTATTGTTGGGTTTTTATTAGTTGGAACCTTCTTTTTTAATCAGAAGAAAAAT
>NZ_JAYSPC010000151.1:0-9759 GCF_043722275.1 Flavobacterium sp.
AATTAAAAATTAAAAATTAAAAAATCTGCTTGATCTGCAAAATCTGCGAGAGAAAATTTTAGCCACAGATTAAAATGATTAAAAAGATTTTTGTTTCACGCAGATTAGGATCTTGTTTGTCATCCTGACGGAGGAAGGATCACACAAGAAAGTCTACAAAGATTGTCACCCAACTGTGCGGAGCTACTTGATGAGATTCCTCGTGCCTCGTAATGACAAAAAATGAGGAAAAGTTGTTTATAATGCATTGCCGTTTAGTATTGTCATCCCGAGGAACGAGGGATCTCCGTAAGAAACTCGACAAAGATTTGTAATTCAACTTTGCGGAGCTACTTAATGAGATTCCTCAAAATGACAAAAATGAGAATAAATCTGTGTAAATATTAGCCACAGATTAAGGATTAAAAAAAATTAAAATTATTCACCACGAATTGCACACATTTTTACTAATTAATTCGGGCTGATTCGTGAAATTCGTGGCAAAAATAAAAATCTGTAAAAACCAGTTCAATCTGTAAAATCCATAAGCTATTAATTAAAAATATAGCCACAGATATAAGGATTAAATAATTATCCAGAATATGAAAATAGGATTATTTATACCGTGTTATGTCGACCAGTTTTACCCAAAAGTAGCCATTGCAACCTATGAACTTTTGCAGAAATTAGGTTGCGAGGTTCATTTTCCAATGGGGCAAACCTGTTGCGGACAACCTATGGCAAATAGCGGATATCAATATTTAACCAAAGGCTGTGACGCTAATTTCATCGCCAATTTTGCCGAATTTGATTATATCGTTTGTCCGTCCGGAAGTTGCGTTTTACATGTAAAAGAACATTTACATGATGAAAAACAAGAAGAATTCGCAGCAGAAATGCGAAAGAAAGTATTCGAATTAACAGAATTTATTACCGATATTTTAAAAATAGAATCTATAGAAGGAAATTTTCCTTACAGAGTAGGAATGCATGTAAGTTGTCACGGTCAACGCGGATTAAAGCTTTCGCAGATGACAGAATTAAACGCACCATTTTTCTCAAAACCGGAACAATTACTGCACAATATAAAAGGATTGGATTTGGTTTCTTTATCCAGAAAAGATGAATGCTGTGGTTTTGGCGGAACATTTTGTGTGACCGAAGAAGCAGTTTCGGTAAAAATGGGACAAGACCGAATCAAAGATCATGAAAATCAAGAAGTTGATTATATTACAGGCGGAGATATGTCGTGTTTAATGCATTTAGAAGGAATTCTAAAAAGACAAAAAAGCCCAATAAAAACCATTCATATCGCCGAAATATTAAATTCGTTCGAAAAGTAAGTAAATGATTTTTTAAAATTAAACTTAATTTTCTTTTACCATTAAGAGATTAAGTTCATAAAGCTTTGTCTTAAATTACTTAATGTCTTAATGGTGAAATAAATAAGATAAAAAGATGTCTTCAAAAAAAACATTAGAACACAGCGAAGCAGCAGCGCATTTTAATAAAGACGTAGAACGGGTAAACTGGCACGACGAAACACTTTGGTTTGTTCGTGAAAAGCGAGATAAAGCGGCGCATCAAATCCCGGATTGGGAAATACTTCGTGAAACCGCTTCACAAATTAAAAATAATGTACTTTCAAACATTCACGATTATTTAATTGAATTTGAAGCAAATGCCCAGAAAAACGGAATAAAAGTACATTGGGCGGCTGATGCGAAAGAACACAACGAAATTGTGCATTCGATAATGGCAAAACACGATGTAAGGCAAATGGTGAAATCAAAATCAATGCTTACAGAAGAATGCCATTTAAACGATTATTTAGCTGAAAAAGGCATTGAAGTCATCGATTCGGATTTAGGAGAATATATAGTTCAGCTTCGTAAAGAACCGCCAAGTCATATTGTTTTGCCTGCAATTCACCTTAAAAAAGAAGATGTAAGTGAAACTTTCCATGAACATCTTGGAACAGAAAAAGGAAACATCGATCCTCAATATTTAACCGAATCGGCTCGTTTAAGTTTAAGAAATACATTCCTCACCAGAAAAGTAGCTTTGACGGGAGTCAATTTTGCCATTGCAGAAACGGGCGAAATTGTGGTTTGCACCAATGAAGGAAACGCGGATATGGGCGCACATTTAGCCGATGTTCATATTGCCTGCATGGGATTTGAAAAGTTAATTCCGCAACGCAAACATCTAGGCGTTTTCCTTAGATTATTGGCAAGAAGCGCAACAGGACAACTTATAACTACTTTTTCGAGCCATTTTAAGAAACCAAGAGACGGAAAAGAAATTCATATCGTCATTGTAGATAATGGCAGAAGCACACAATTAGGAAGAGAAGATTTTAGAAATTCCTTAAAATGCATTCGTTGTGGCGCATGCATGAATACGTGTCCGGTTTATAGACGAAGTGGCGGACACAGTTATCATAACGCAGTTGCAGGCCCCATTGGAGCGATTTTAGCACCCAATTTAGACATGAGCAAAAATGCCGATTTGCCATTTGCAAGTACACTTTGTGGTTCATGTACAAATGTTTGTCCGGTAAAAATCGACATACACGACCAATTGTACAAATGGCGTCAGGTTTTGGTTAAAGAAGGACATACGCCAAAATCAAAAACAATTGCTATGAATGCAATGGCAAAGGTTTTGGCGAATCCAACTATCTTTAATATTGCCGGAAAATCAGGTCGTTTTGTAATGAAAAATATTCCCGGATTAGTCAATAATAAAATGAACAAATGGTACGATCAACGCGAAATGCCAGATGTTCCTGAGGAATCTTTTAGAGAATGGTACAAGAAAAATTCAAGAGAATCAAAAGCAAAAGATAATGAGTAGTAAAGCGGATATTTTACAGAAAATAAAGCAAAACCAACCTGATTTTGTTACTGAATTGCCAAACCTGAATCTGTTAGGTTCAGAGCAATTTAATATTCTCGAAACCTATAAAATCGTCCTGAAAAATATTGGTGGAGATTCTGTAGAAGTTACAAACTACGCCGAAATTTTAGAATATATCAAAACGAATTATACAATTGAAAAACGCATTATAACCACAATTCCGGAACTTTCAGAAATTGCCTCTTTAGACTGGAAAAATGACGATCCGCATTCACTTCAGGATGTAGAATTAAATATTATAAAAGCATATTTTGGCGTTGCCGAAAATAGTGCACTTTGGGTTACAGACGATATTTTAGGACAGCGCATTTCACCTTTTATTGCGCAATATCTGGCAATCATAGTTCACAAAAAAGATATCGTTGCCACAATGCATCAGGCATATGAAAGAATTGGGAATCAGGAATATGGTTTTGGAACTTTTATTGCCGGTCCATCAAAAACGGCTGATATCGAACAATCGTTAGTTCTTGGAGCTCACGGCGCCAGAGGATTAATTGTTTTTTTATTGGATTAAAAATGAAAGCTCCACGGAACGATATATATCACCCCGATGGGGTTTTATTGAATACATTTATAGATTTCTATAAATATAACGTCACGCTGTGACTATTATATAGATTATAGCAAAAGCTCCAGCCGAGCATAATATTTATAGTATAATTGCAAGCAATCTTTTCAATAGCTTCATCTGAGCGATATATATTACCCCATGGGTTTTGTTGAATACATTTATAGATTTTTATAAATATAACATTACGCTGTGATTATTATATAGATTGTAGCAAAAGCTCCGGCGGAGCGTAATATTTATAGCATAATTTTAGACATTCTCTTGAGTAGCTCCAGCGGAGCGATATATGTCACCCCTATGGGTTTGTTGAATACACTTATAGATTTTTATAAATATAACATTACGCTGCAATTATTATATAGATTAAAAGCAAAAGCTCCGGCGGAGCGTAATATTTTTAGCATAATTTTAGACATTCTCTTGAGTAGCTCCAGCGGTGCGATATATGTCACCCCGATGGGGTTTTGCCTAATACACTTATAGATTTCCATAAATATAACGTCATGCTGTGAATATTATAGCTTATGCAAAAACTCCAGCGGAGCATAATATTTACAGCATCAGATCCCAATATTCGACAAACATTGCCGACATTCTTCGCGGCGTTTCTGGTGTAATTCCCCTTTCAGCCAAATGACAAAAATCACTTTTTTCTTATTATGCATCCCGAATTTTATATCCTGACAAAAAATAAAAGTCTAACTTTATTGTTAGAACCTATATTAAATATAAAATAAGTTGAGCATGAATAATATAAAAAACCTTAAAGCAGTAGCCTACGGAGAAGTACTTTGGGATGTTTTTGATAATGTAAAAAAAATTGGCGGAGCACCATTAAATGTAGCTTTACGAATGAAAACATTAGGTTGTGATGTTGCCATGATTAGTTGTGTGGGCAATGACAAAGACGGCGAAGACATTATCAATCACGTAAAAAACTTAGGACTTGAAACAGCTGTTATCATGCAATCAAATGATTACCCAACAGGATTAGTCGAAGTGACATTAGATAAAACAGGATCTGCAAGTTATGTTATAAATTATCCATCGGCCTGGGATAAAATTGTACTGAATGATAAGGCTAAAAATATAGTGAAAGATGCAGATGTATTAATTTACGGAAGTCTGGTTTGCAGAGACGAAGTATCCAGAAAATCGCTCGAAGAATTACTTGAAACAAATGTTTACAAAGTTTTTGATGTAAATTTAAGAAAGCCACATTATACTTATGAAATTCTGGAAAAACTAATGCAATCAGCAGATTTTATAAAATTCAATGACGACGAATTATTAGAAATTTCTGCTGCTTTAAAATCACCTTTTACAACTTTAGAAGATAATATCAATTTTATAGTACAACATACAAAAGCAAGCGGAATTTGCGTCACAAAAGGCAAAGACGGCGCATTGTTATTATGGAAAGGTAAACTTTACGAAAATGCTGGATATCCTATAAAAGTAGCTGACACAGTAGGAGCGGGCGATTCATTTTTAGCAGCGCTTACAACTTCATTGCTAACCGGGAAAGATCCGCAAACAGCAATAGATTTTGCCTGTGCAATAGGAGCATTGGTAGCCGAATCCCCAGGCGCTAATCCCGAAATTTCAAATGCTAAAATTGAAGAATTGATGTCTTAAAAAAGCATATAATCCAAAATTGTAAATCGGAATTAGAAATTTGAAAAATAAAGACAGTGAAAATCGGTTTAAGCCGTAAAATCCATTTGCCATTCAATATTATTAATATAAAATTTAGATCGTTATTACTGATTTCGATAGAAAAAACAAGTGCAAATTAAATTCTGCACAAAAAAACGAATAATTGACAAAAAAATATTTTTTAGATTTAATTACAACTTTTAGTTATATTCTATAAGAGGGTTTGTAAGAAAAAAAAACGGGAGAATGCGTAATATTGCGGGACAAGTATTGTTTTATATTAATCCCAAATTATTATGTTCTTTACCCTTACCCAAGACCAGGTCCAGTTTCAGTATGGATCAAATCGATGGCAATACAGTTTTAATGAAATTGTAGAACTTGGTTTACTCAAAAAAAAGAAGACCTACCTTCTTGAAAATTCTGTCTTTATTTTAGTTACAGCTTTGGCATATTATTGCATGGTTTTCTCTACTATGATCGAATTGTATTACATAGGTCCTACCTTATTGGTATATACAATTCTTATTATTTTGAGATTTTACAATGATATCGATTTTGAATATTATGTCATTGTAAGAGACATTTATAAAAAAGAAACCAAGGTTAAAATCAAAAGCCTGGATCGTCCTGCCATTGGCAAACAAATTGATCACTACTTAGAGTGCAACTTTGATAGGCTTTTACAAAATACAACTAATCAACAAATAAACCAATGCTATTAAAAGGAATCACCCACTATGATTTAGTCTTGATAGCAGCGGCTATTTTATATGGTTATTTGATTACAACTAAAAAAAAATGAATTCATACTGCAATAATTACCTACTATTGAAGTAGTTATGATATTACACATTAAAAAGATATAGCTGTAATACTAAAGTTTAAAACCGGTCAGTTTTAGCTATACAAAATACCCCCACATAAAATTATGACCTCTTCAATAAAAAATAAAATCAAAAGCATAAGAGAATTAAAAAATTATACTCAGGAATATATGGCGGATCAACTAGGAGTTACACAGGCAGGTTATAGTAAAATTGAAAAAGGAAAAACAATGCTGTCGTATATAAAATTGGTCGAAATTGCCCGTATTCTCGAAGTCAGCGTCGAAGACGTGATTAGTTTTGACAGTCAGAGATACTTTAATAGTTTCAATAAAGTGAGAGGAAATAATAACGGAAGCATCCAGATAAATTCTGATAATAGCGCCACGCTAAAAGTACTGTATGAAGATAAAATAAAACTATTAGAAAAATTATTAAGCAAAACAGAAGAAGAATTATCCCGTTATAAAGAAAAATACGGACATCTTTGAAGGATCTTTTTAAATTAAAAGCAAAAAAGCGGGACTTTTATAATCCCGCTTTTTCAATTCTATAAATATTTATACTGTTTGGTCATCTGTAACCGCGTCCGGAGCATTTGATTTTACTGATGCAATTCCGCTATCACGTGCGCTGGTACTTTCATACATTTCACTTGAACCAATAATTTGTCCGTTTGTAGCTTTTAAATTGAAATACGGTTTTGCGCTTTTCGATTCCAGTTTATCAAATTTAGAATCATCCTGCGAGTTTGTTTTCACAGATTCGATTCCTCCTGAGCAGCCTGCTTTTGAGCTATAACCTTCACTGCTTAAAATTGTCTGGCCATTTCCGGCTTTTAAATTAAATTGAAATTCACCGTTGGCTCTTTTAGTAATCACAAATTTTCCCATAAGGTTTTTGTTTTTAGTTAAGTATAATTTATTTTGCTGAAATAAAAATACAAAACTTCAACATACAAAATAGACTTGAGAACAAATAAAATCAGATTTATTTTATTAAAAAACAAATCTGATTTTCTAATTTATCCAAATAAAATTACTCAATTTTTTCTAGTTTTATCACTTATTTGAATAAGAAAAACATTTTGTAATATAAGAATATTCTGTATATTTGGTTTTAATAAAAAGCCGAATCATGAAAAAAATATTAGTGTTGTTAATTATTGCTTGTCAATTAATCTCTTGTCATTCGAAGAAAGATGAAGTAACTAAAGTTTCATCTAAAAATACAGATAATATAATAGAAGAAATTGACAATGTAGGCGAAATAAGAGAATATGAAGGAATCTTGCCTTGCGCGGATTGCAGCGGAATTGAAACTGTTTTGAAAATTTATCAGGGCGATGGAACAGTAGAAAGTCATCGATTTGAATTAAGCAGTTTATACAAAGGAAAATCACAGGAAATAATTGAAGATGATGGCAATTATAATTTAGAAAGAGGTTTAGCAGACGATCCTGACGGAACAATTTACGTTCTTAATTGGGACAAACCAGAAGATGAACAAATATACTACGGCTATCTGAGCGAGACTCCGGACAAAATATATTTGCTCGATAACAAACGTCAAATCATCAAATCAAAACTCAATAATACATTGATATTAAAAAAGTAACATCATAATCAAACCTTGTAAAAAGGGTTAAAGTTTTATAAAAGACTTTAACCCTTTTGATGTTTATTCAAATTTTATACGGAATCAATATTACTTTAAAAAATATTTTTTTGAGTTAATACTTTAGTGCTTTTTAGATCATGGGCAACAAAATAATTGGCTATTTTTGTTAGGAATGATTTATTAATATGAAGGAAATAAGCGAAATTCTAAAAGCATATTCAGCAGCAAAAGCAGCGGGAAAAAAGACAGCACTTGCCACCGTCGTTAAAGTCGAAGGTTCTTCATACCGTCAGCCCGGAGCGCGCATGCTTGTAACCGAAGATGGTTTGCTAACCGGTGCCATTAGCGGAGGCTGTCTTGAAGGCGATGCATTACGAAAAGCACTTTTATCAATAAATCAGCAACAAAATAAACTCATAACCTATAATACAAATAATGAAAATGATAGCGAAGTAGGTTTGCAATTAGGCTGTAACGGAATTGTGCATATACTTTTTGAATTCATTAAAGATGAAGATGTTAATAATCCTATTCAGCTTTTACAGCAATTAGAACTCAATCGAAAAGAAGCCGTAATTGCTGCTGTTTTTTCTCTCGAAAGGCAAGCCACACAAATTGGAACCATATTATTTTACAGAGAAGGCATTGAGCCAATTTATAGCAATAAAACCGCATTGAATATTCTCGAAGATGCAAAAATAGTGATCCGGAATAAAACTACAATTGTTAAGAAAATCGAAAATAATAATCAAAACGAAGTACTTTTAGCCTACATAAATCCTCCAGTTTCACTTGTAATTGTGGGCGCAGGAAATGATGTTCAGCCATTAGTAAAAATCGCATCTTCATTAGGATGGGAAATTACAATTGGCGAAGGCCGTGCGACTCACGCCACAAAAAAGAGATTTCCCGAAGCAAAAAACATATTTGTCGTAAAACCCGAACAATTATTAGAAAATATAATCATAGACGAGCAGACATATTTTGTGCTAATTACACACAATTACAAATATGATTTAGCAGTTTTAAAACTTCTTTTAGAAACAAATTGCAATTATATTGGAGTTCTTGGTCCAAAAACTAAACTTAACCGAATGCTTGATGATTTGCATAATGAAGGAATACAAGTTAGCGACAAAAAACTCAATACTATTTTCGGCCCAATCGGACTTGATTTAGGTGCAGAAACATCAGAGGAAATTGCATTATCGATTGTATCAGAAATCAAAGCAGTAATGAGCGCGAAAAACGGAGGTTCATTAAAATATAAAACCGAGAAAATTCACAGTACAAATAATCTTGCATGATATGAAAGAGATAACCGGAATCGTCATTTTAGCAGCAGGAAATTCATCACGATTAGGACAACCCAAACAACTGCTTTCGTATAAAAATACTTCACTTTTAAAAAACACAATTTCGCAAGCTTCTTTAGTACAAAATGCTGTAATTGTTGTTGTTACTGGCGCTAATCAGGAATTGGTCGAAAAGGAAATTACAACTTCAAAAACCACAACAATTTTTAATCCTGGTTGGGAATCAGGAATGTCATCTTCAATATCAAAAGGCTTAACCGAATTATTACGTCTTTATCCCAAAATTGAAAAATGCATTTTTGCCGTTTGTGATCAGCCGTTTGTAACAACCACTATTTTTGAGGATTTAATCAGCGAACACAATAAAACTAATAACGGAATTGTAGCATCAACATATTCAGATACTTTAGGAACTCCGGTACTTTTTCATAAAAAATATTTTAATGAATTACTGGAATTAAAAGGTCAAGAAGGCGCAAAAAAAATTATCAATAAATTTCGTGACGATACAGTTTCAATTTCGTTCGAAAAAGGAAATATTGATATTGATACAGAAGAAGATTATTTGAAGCTTATTTCTTAAAAAAGGTTCAGAGGTTTTTAAAAGGTTCAGAGGTTCAAAGTTGCAAAGGTTTTGCCGCAATCTTGTCATGAAACTCCTCAAAGAATGTCGATAATCTTTGATGAATATTCCGCAATCAAAGCTCCAGCGGAGCGATATATTTATAGCAATTTTGTTTTAATTCTGATGATAAAGCTCCATCGGAGCGACATATTTATTAGCAACGAAACATTTCACCCCGCTGGGGTTCTGTTTTCTTAATCTTTAATTTTTCTATAAATATATCGTCCCGCTGGGACT